>NZ_JBIAIQ010000074.1:0-19342 GCF_042871525.1 Streptomyces sp. NPDC005784 | reverse complement strand
ACTCCCGCAGAAGTCCACGCCGAGTACGAGGAGTTGCAGGCAGCGGCATAGGTAGAACCCTCAACGCCGCTGTCCGAGAAGCGCAGGGCCCCTCAGTCCCCACTGACAGCGCGGCCCCAGGAACACGAAGGAGAGTGACCTGCACATCAGTGCAGCCGCCTCCGAAAGGTGCCGGCGGCGTGAGGTCCGCCGGCACAGGTGAAGAGGGACGCTTCCGAACGGTCGTTGCCGTAAGCGTCACCCAATGACGGCTGTCCATCATGATCGACCGCTGAGGAACCTCAAGCCCTCGCCTCATCCCCGGTCCGATTTTGGGAACCCATAGGACCGATGCCCGAGCGTGCGCCACCGACCCGTTCCTTGCCTCGCCCGAGATGCCTTTCGCAGCTCACCGTTGTCGTGAACCGCGAGGGCGGCCCGCGAGGGTGGAGTCGGTACCGGGCCCCCCTTCCCGGCGTGCATGGGAGTCGCGCGGAACCACGCGACGTCTCGAATGCCCGGCGGCTATGACCCGAACTTCGTCCATTGCCCTTCGGAGACCACCTCGACGGAGCCGTCGACGACTTTGATGGCCGTCTGTTCGTCGATGGCGTAGGCCGGGACGCCGATGTCGGCGGCCCACCGCTCCGCGTCAGCCAGGGTGTTCTGCGGGAAAGCGTTCAGGTGCGGGAAGATCGAGAAGTCGACGACTCCCAGGGTGCGGTCGTCCGGTGCGGACGGCCACTCGACGAAGTACGCTCCGATCCGGGGCGTCATCACCATGCTTCCGGCGCTCACTCCCACCCAGACCGTGTCGGGCAGCGAGGGCAGCAGATCGGCCAGCCCGGACTCCCGCATCCAGTGGCACAGATAGGTCGCGTCGCCGCCGTCGACCAGGAGCACGTCGGCCTCCCGGATCCAGGGCACGTATCGCTCGGCGCCGATGGTGGGCAGTGCGGTGAGCTCGAGGACACCGAGCGACGCCCAGCCCAGGCCGGACAAGTGCTGCCACCTGGGCTCAGCGGCTGCGAAGCCCCGCACCGATGTCGGGCCGCACATCGGGTGACCCCACTGTGCTGTCGGGACGCAGAGGGCGTGGCACTCGGCGATCGGCTTGCCGAGAAGCTGTACGAGCGCCGAGTGGATGCTTGGGTTCGTGACGCCGCCTGACGTAAGCAAGAGCTTCAAGGTGACTCCAAATTCGCGCGCGGAAGGTGGATGTACCTGAAGACCCGGGACTGTGCTGGAACTCATCGCAGTTGGGTGCGGTTCCTTTCGAGTGAAGGTCGCGGTCAAGCGGTGAGGGTGTCTGTCCGGAAGACGTGCCGGGCCCCTGCTCTTTGTAGCGGGGACAGGAGTTGAACCTGCTACCTCTGGGTTACGAGCCCAGCGAGCTACCGAGCTGCTCCGCGATCGTCCTCACCGCCGACGCCCTCGGCGCCTCCCGGCGGACGCCATTGGACGGGCCCTAGACCTCGGCGTCCGACGGCTCGCCCAGGTACGGGAACAGGGGCGGGCGCAGGCGTAGGAGGCGCCACGAGTTCCACGGCGCCGCCGGCCTGCGGCTCTGTCAGGGCCGCCTCTGCAGGAGAACGTAGCCGTCCTGGTCCGCGACGGTCCGGTAGCGGCCGTTGTTCCGGGCCTCGGACAGCAGACTGCGGTCGTCGTCGGGTGAGATCGGCCAGCCTTGCGGTTGCGCGCTGTCGTCGATGATCCACTCCGGGTCGGGACGGCTGTCCCCCAGGCCGAACACGCTGACCAGGGTGCGGTTGGTGAGCTGCGGGACCAGCCGGTTGGAGGCGGCGACGGTGGCGCCGTCCGGGATGCGGTCCATCAGCCGCCGGGCGGTCGCGAGCCGGGGGTCGGTGTGCCAGGTGGCGGGCTGCGTCAACTGCCACAGCGGGAACTGGGGCAGCAGGAGCACGGTGACGGCCGCGCTCGCCGCCAGCGCGTACCGCACCGGGCCGGGCCGGGTCAGCGCATCGACGAAGGCGGCGAACAGCACCGGCATCAGGACCGCGCTGTAGTGGTAGCCGGTTCCCCAGTAGGCCTGGTTGTCCGACGCGAAGCGCCACAGGAGCGTCGGCACGGCCGCCCACAGGAGCGGGGAGCGCACGGCCAGGAACCCGGTCACGGACAGCAGGGCCAGCACCGTCAGCGCCTTGGTGTCCGGGGTGACCATTCCCACCGTGTAGTGGAGGAGCAACTCGCCGACGTCCGGCGTGGCGGACCCCGCGCCGGGCACGCTGGAGGTGTAGGCGAACGTGCCACCGGGGTTGAGCGCCGGTATCACGACCAGGATCTCCAGGAAGGACCCGAGCACTCCGGCCAGGAACAGGGCACCCCCCGTCCGGCGGTGGTCGTGATCGCCGGTGCGCGCGATCAGCAGACCCACGACTGCGACGGTCAGCCCGAGATCCTCCTTCACCAGCAGCAGCGGAAGCGCCCACAGGGCCGCGGTACGCGCCCGGCCACGGCCCACCGCCGTCAGGGAGAACGCCAGCAGCGGCACGGCGAAGCACACCTCGTGGAAGTCGAATCCGACCGCCTGCGCGACACCCCAGAAGGCGCCGTAGCCGAGACCGACCACCAGCGCCGCCCGTCGGCCGCGTACCTCCTCGGCCCACCTGGCCAGGGGTATCACCGCCACCGCGAACAACGCGGCCTGCGCCACCAAAAGGGTCACCGGCGTCGGCCAGACCCGGTACAGCGGTGCCAGCAGGGCCAGCACGGGCGAGAAGTGGTCGCCGAGCAGCGGGAACCCCGGTCCCTTGAGCTCGGCCACCGGCAGGTGCCCGTGCGCGTAGGACCGTACCGCCTGCTCGAAGATTCCCAGGTCGTAACCAGTGGTCAGCATCCGCTGGTGCAGCCGCACGGACAGCGCCGTGTACGTCACGAAGCACACCAGGGCGAGAGTCAGCGCCGTCGCCCAGCCGGGGGCACCCCTCGAGGGCCGGACGGTTCCGGCGACGGGCCCGGCCGCGTCGTCGCGGGACGGGCGGGACGGACGGGACGGGCGGGATGGGGCGAGGAGCGAGGGCAGGCGGGTCGGCATGTCGGGGCCTTTCGTCCGGCGGATCACCGGTACGGCGCTCGCCGCGCGGGTGGGGCCGGCACGGCGAGCGCCCTTCCCGGGCCAGGACACCGTGCCGGAGTGCCGCTGACCGGGGCCTGACCGAACCTGACGAAGCGATCAGGGAGCCGCCGGGAGCCTGTGCAAGGCTGGCGGGATGAGGATTCTGGTGGTGGAGGACGAGCGCGAACTGGCGGAGACGCTGCGCCTCGGGCTGACGGCCGAGGGCTATCGCGTGGACGTGGCCCATGACGGCCGCGAGGGCCTGTGGAAAGCCCGTACCGGTGACTACGCGGCCGTCGTGCTCGACCTGATGCTGCCGCTGCTCAACGGCTACCGGGTCTGCGCGGAGCTGCGCCGCGAGGGCATCTCCACCCCCGTGCTGGTGCTCACCGCGAAGGACGGCGACTGGGACCAGGCCGAGGCCCTCGACACCGGGGCCGACGACTACGTCACCAAGCCGTTCACCTACCTGGTCCTGGTCGCACGGCTACGCGCGCTCATGCGCCGGGCGCGGGGAGCGGCCTCCCCGCTGCTGGCGGTGGGCGACCTGGTGCTGGACGTGGCGGCCAGAACCTGCCTCAGGTCGGGCGTCGCCGTCCCGCTCACGCCCCGGGAGTTCGGAGTCGCCGAGGTGCTCGCGCGGCGGCCCGGCGAAGCGGTGACGAAGTCGGAGATCCTGCACCACGCCTGGCCGGATGTGGCCGAGGATCTCAACCTGGTGGAGGTCCGGGTCAGCGCCCTGCGCCGGAAGATCGACACAGCCTTCGGGCGGCAGTCCCTCCTGACGGTGCGCGGAGTGGGCTACCGGTTGGTCGACGACCGCGGGGAGACGAGGGAAGGCGCCGTTCAGGAGCCCCCGGCCGGGCGGAACTCCGGTGACTGACGTCCCGAACGGGCGGGATCCGAGCGGGCGCCGCACCCTGGTACCCGCGTTCCCGCCCGGCACGCTCCGCCGACTTCAGCGCGCCCGCAGCTCCCACGCTCGCTGCGGGTTCTCCCACGCTCGGTGCGGGCGCGTTCCGCGTTCGCCGCCGCCTTCGCCGCGGCCGTGCTCTTCACCTCCGGGGCCCTGCTGATGCGGCATCAGCTGTACGACGAGCGGCTGCGTGCCAATTCGTCGGTGGCCCAGGAGCAGGTCGACACCCTTCTCAGCGCTACCGCCCACTCATCCATCAGCGGCCCCTGGGGAGCGCCGTACGAAATCGTCGCCGACGACGGCGTGCTCCTGGCGTCCAGTCCCGAGCTGGAGCCGTACGAGAAGGACGGCCGCGCGTTCCTCCCGGGCCCGGGGCGGGGCGGGAGCCTGCCCCTGTACACCAGACGCCGGTTCACGTTCCCCGCCGTGGTCGAGCCGGCGGCCCGCTCACTGTCCGGACAGACCCTGACCACCGTCGATGGGGACGGTGCCCGCCTCCTATCTGCCCGGCGAGACGCAGGGGCGCGGGGTGGCCGCCGGCGCCCGGGTCCGGGTGTACGTCCTGATCATCCCGGACGATGCCGAGCGAGCGGTCGGCGAACTCGACCGGGAACTCGTCGTGGCCGTTCCCCTCGCGACCGCGCTGGTGGCCGGGGTGGCCTGGCTGGCCACGCGGCGGGCGCTGCGGCCGGTCGAGGCGATCAGGGCGCGTACCGCCTCGGTGACCGCGACGGACCCCCGCGAACGGGTGGAGGTACCCGACACCGCCGACGAGGTGGCGGAACTGGCACTGACCATCAACGCCACCCTGCAGCGGCTGGAGGAGGCGGCCACGGTACAGCGCCGGTTCGTGGCGGACGCCGCGCACGAACTGCGCAGCCCGCTCGCCACCCTACTCGCGGGGCTGGAGGTGGCCACCGCCTACCCCGACCGGGCCGACTGGCCCGCCGTGGTGTCCGCGGCCGGCCGGCAGACGCGGCGGTTGAGCGGCCTGACGGAGGAACTGCTCCTGCTGGCCCGGCTGGATGCAGGCGCTCCGCCGGCCCCCGCCGCACGGGTCGACTTGGCGGCACTGGCGGGCCGACTCTCGGAGGAGTACGCGGAACACGCCGGGGGTTCCCCGACGGTGGATCTCCTCGTCGCCGCGCCGGATGCCGCGACGACGGTGTTCGCGGCACCCGGTGACCTCGAACGGATCCTCCGGAACCTGCTCGACAACGCCCTGCGCCACGCCGTCGACCGCGTGCTGCTGACCGTGGCCCGGGACTCGGCCGCACCCGGGTCGGTGCTGTGCACCGTCCGCGACGACGGGCTCGGCGTCGCGGAAGCCGACAGCGAACGGATATTTGAGCGGTTCACCCGCCTGGACGAGTCCCGCACCCGTACGGACGGCGGCACCGGCCTCGGCCTCGTCATAGCCCGCGACCTGGCAGCCCGGCACGGCGGCCTGCTCATGCTGGCGGTGCAGCCGAAGGGTTCGGGGGCGTGCTTCGTCCTCCGCCTGCCCGCTGGAGAGCTGATGTCGATACGGCCCCGCCCCTGAGCTTGTCCTACCTTCCAAGCGTGGGTCTGAGCTGGTCATTCGTAGGATCGACGGACCCGGGGGTTCTGGGTATGGCTGCGAGCTTGTCGCCGTTGGATGGCTTCGCGGCGCGTTCGATGAAAGCGGTAGAGCAGGGACACGGCTCGGTGAGGGACTTGGACCTGGCCGGTCGGTCACCGCTGGTGAAGCCGTCGAGGTACGCGAGCAGCGATGGCAGCGTTCTCTTTCATGCTGTCCCGGGCCACTTGTGGTCGCAGCCTGGGGGAGCAGGCAGCTCACGCCGTCCCGGTACGGATGGGGCACTCCAGCAGTCAAGTCGGCGGCGTGAGCTCAGGGCGCGAAGTACCAGCAGTACAGGCTCAGATCTTTCTCCGCACGACTTCTGGCTAGGGCTGACAGACGCTCAAGGAGGTTCACTGCGTTATCAAGAGATATCTCATCGTCCGGCTCGGAGACGATCTCAGCCCACGCAACGGCTGTGGCTCGGAGTTGATCCCTTCGTGCACTGGCCAAAGCCGGCGGTCGAGCAGTTCCATCGCGTCCAGTTGCGCGGGGCTGAACGGCGGTACGTGGGCGCCGCGCAGTGCCGAGTGCATGTAGTCGGGACCGTAGGACGTGCGTAGTCGCCCGGCCGTGTCCGTGGTGTAGACAGGGCTTTGGTAGAAGCTGTCGGGGCCGTCTCCAGTGCGCCGGTCGCGCCACCAGGGCTGGTAGAGCACCTCGGCCAGGTCTGGGCGGGTGCGCACGATCTCGTTGTGCACGGCGACCGAGCTGACGATGCAACTGAGTCCTCCGGACTTCGCCGGCCGAACGCACAGCAGCGCGACGAGTTCGTTCGGGTCGGCGTGGTAGCCGAGTTGCCCGCTGTGCTGGTAGCTGCGACTTGTCGGGCCCGACGGCTCGACGCCAAGGGCGCGCACGTGTTGCATGTGTTTGCCTTCTCTCTGTGGGACAGTGCGTCCGATGTGGCGGCCGAGTCCCAGAGCGAGGATCTCGCACTGTCGCTCATTCAGGCTGACGACGGGTGTGATCTGCAGCAGCACGAAGCCGCGGCCGTCCACGAGCTCGCCCACGAGGCTGTGGAGGATGGGGCCGAGCGTCGGTAGTGGAAAGTCCTCGCGTGTGAAGTCGACGAGGTCCAGGCCCCTCGGAAGGGTGCCGCGGCGCGGCCCGCACCAGCGACGACATCCGGGACCGGCGCTTCTGCCCTGGAGACCACCCGCCAGATCTACTGTTCCCCGGCCTGCCGCAAAGACGCCGAGCGCCGCCGTGACCAGGCAAGAGACGAAGACCGCGCGCGTCGTCTCGGTGAGACCACTTCTCTGCCGTTGTGGCCTGAGCTGCCTCCACCGTCCCAAACTCTCAGCCGGCCACTCTCGCGTCAGCAAGGGGCTCCGGAACGTGACCCGCTGGAACCGACCGCGACCCGCAACTGTCCCCACTGCCACCAGCCGGTCACCATCGTCGCGCTTCTCGCGACGCCCGAAGCCGCCCGCCCTTCTGTCCCCACCGCCAGCCCCGACATCGTTCCGCTGCGGAGGAGTCAGTGATCGTCGTCCACTGACCGTCACTGATCACCGAGCCCGCCGACCTGACGGTCGGCGGGCTTACGCCGTCAGCCCATCGAACGCAACCGGTCCAGTTCGCTCCCGATCCCGTCCCGCAGCACTTCATGCTGCGGTCCCAGCCTGAACCCCTCGTCACCCCACCGGTCACCCGGATACAGCCACACAGGCTTGCCCACCAGTTCGGCCGGCTCCCATTCGAACCGCGGCCAGACGTGGGCATGCAAGAACGGGTCGGTGTTCCCCAGAATCTCCAGGTTGACCCGGCGGAAGTCGGGGTCCAAGCGTCGGCAGACGCGCTCAACGGCTTCTCCGAGCCGGTCCATGTCGGACAGAAACGCCAGCCGTCTCGCCCTCGGCAGATCAGACAGCCGCTGAACACCTGGTTCGTCCACGAGGAGAACCGAGTAACCCGGCAAGAACTGAACGTCGCCGATCACCGCAAACCCCGACTCGAGCCGCCGCAGCACGGTCGGGTTCTCACCACGCAGAGCAGCCCCGATCCGATCCATCCTCCAGTCACCAGTCATGGCCCCAACTTAGCCACAGGTGATCAAGGCTCGCTCTTCGCTCCCCAACCTCGTAGACGGGCCGGTAGCAGCCGGGGCACAGCCTGCAGTCCTCGAGTTCGTCCGCCGGCGGCGTGTCCGGACCGAGCAGCGGCACGATCCGTAGGAGGTTCTCCCCGGCTTCGGCCCACAGCCCCATCGGTCGTTCCGCGCTCCGCTCGAAGACGACGTCGCCGTCCGGGCCTTCGCTGGTACGGACCCGGGCCAGCGTGCCGACGCCGTCCTCGGGCTGGTTGGGCATGAACGGCAGGACGGTCCTGCATCCAGGTCCCTCGGTCAGACGGAGCGGCCACGGGGCCGGAACGCCGTCGATCTCGGCAAGGGAGGAGGTGATCAGGATGCCGTTGCCGGACTGGCGGACGTCCAGGTGCTGCATCCCGGCTGTGGAGTGGAACGCGGTGCCGAACCACTCCGTGTCGGCCGGCCGCTCTCGCCCTGTGGGCGGCGTGGTTTCCTCACCGACTCCCCGCCAGTTGATGGTCATGGAGAAGGCCGCCGGGGCCGTTCCTGGCGGCCGGCCCGCATTCGACCCGGGGGCCGCCGGGGGAGGTGTGGCTGGATGGTCCGGTAATCGTGGCCGGGCTTGGGCGTGACATCACCTGCGCCGACCGGGGTGGTGCTGAGGGTGTTGGGGCTGGGTGTCGCGGGGGTCACGTGCGCGGTGGACCGCTGGTGAACCGTTTCGCGGATGGGCGGGGGCGCCTGGTGGCCCTGCTCTGTGCCGCAGCAGCCGAAGGCGCTGCACCACTGACGGGCACGGCGTGAACACCGGTGTGTCTGGGCCTAGTTGTCTTGTTACCGAATGCGGACAGAACCGGGTGAACAATGCCTGTCCCGGCGTCATCTCATGGGGTGCAGCGAAACAGCCGATGCGGCCGGCCGCCCTGCGAAAGCAAGGGAAGGTGCCGTGTCCTGACAGATCATGGGGGAGTTTCATCATGACCACGTACCGTGCCCGTCGTACCGCCCGTACCGCCGCTCTGGCCACCGTCACCGCCGCGCTGGCGCTGGGCCTGACCGCCTGTGGCGGCGCCGACGGCGGCTCGAAGGCGGCGGGCAGCGACCACAGCGCGGGGACCGCCCAGAGCCGGTCCGCATCCGACGGGGACGCCAAGGGCAGCGCGGCGCAGGCCAACAGCAATGGTGACACCAAGGAAGGGGCACCCTCGGCGACCGCCGCGGGCGGGGCGCAGGAGATCACGAGCAAGAGCACAACGGCCGGCGCCCAGCAGTGCCGCGGAGACGGGATGCTGGTCACCGCGGTGCACCGGTTCGCCGGCCAGCAGGGCGACCACCTGCTGCTCACCGCGGTGAACGAGGGCACCAAGCCCTGCTGGGTCACCTCCTACCCGGCCGTGGTACTCGACTGGAACACCAACAACGTCGCGCTGCCGCACTCCAAGAAGGACGCCCCGGGCGGCGACAAGCACATCACGCTTCAGCCCGGAGGCAAGGTATACAGCGCGGTGAACCTCTTCGACTACGGCTCCAAGAACCACACGGCGCAGTCACTCGCCTTCGCGCTGCGCGGCGAGGACGGTCGCCCCGGCCCCTTCTACTCCGTCGTCAGCAAGGGGCAGAACCAGAAGTTCACCTGGAACGAGGCCGACGTGCTGAACTGGAACACCAAGAAGCCGTACGACTTCTGACGGTCCGATGGTAGACGTCCCGGGACCTACGGCGAGCAAGCCGAGGCCGGACCGGTCTCTGCTCCGATGGACTGGACTTGCGCGTGAACGCCAGGATCGGTCTGTTCCTCCGATGCCACTTTCCTCGTCTACGCGGCCTTGCGGGGGCGGGTGACCGCGTATCCCGCTGGCCGCGGCCGGGACGACCGTCGTCGTTCCCGGTCGGGCAGACCGGACCACCACGAGACAGCACGGGGCCCGGCCGTGGGGACGCGGCCGGGCCCCGTGCTGCTGCACCCGACGTCTACCGCAGTACTTGACGCCCCGGTGGTGCGAGCAGGTACCGCGGGCGTGGGCGCTGTAGGACCAGGTGCCGTCCTTGCACTTCGCCGTTGCCCCACGCGGCTGCGGCGAGTTGGCTAGTTCCCGTGATCCACACATCCGGCAGACACCCCTCCCACTCAAGGTCGAAGAAGCCCTTCACGTCATCCCACAGCAGCTCAGACACCAGGCAATGCTGACCTCAGCTCGAACACAACCGCACCCGGATTTCCTTGACCAAACCCATAGGGGCACCCCCCGGCACTGGCCTTATCACCAGCCGCGCCGGTACCCGCTCCGCCTCCGTTTCGCGCTCAGAGAGCTTTGGCGTCGTACGCGTCCTGGTGGTGGGCGATCATCAAGGTGGCGACGGTGTTCGCCATCACCCGGGCCCGGTCGTACACCCGCTCCATGGCGAGGCGTGTCTCCTCGTTTCCGGTGGTTGACGAGTCGAAGCTGGCGAGGAACGTCTTCTTCCCGTACTGGGCGATGTCTGCGGCCCCAGGAAGGGTCGGCCTTCCGGAGCCGTGCCGGTCGCCAGGAGTTCGGCCGTCCGGGTGCCGATGCTCATGCGGAACAGGCGTTGCAGCCTCAGCAGTCCGTCGACGGCGTCGGCGCGGTCGGTGCCGCGCACCCAGGTGCGCTGGTCTCCTTGGAGACTAGATCGCTAAGCGTTGGAACGCTTGCTCCTCTCGCGGGATTTCCCGCTCTCACGGAAGGGCCTCGTTGTACAGGCCGCCACCGAGCCTACCGCGCGGCCCCGTACGGGTTATTTCGGTACGGCGACTCGGTGTCCACGCCGAAGAAGTGGGAGTCAGTCTCCAGACCCGGACACGGGCTGACGAAATATCGCAAAGAAAGGTGGAAGAGATGCCTCTCCCCCTCCCCCTCCCTCTCCCCGTCCCCCTCCCCGCTGACGAGGTCATGTGCCTTGAGGAGTGGCGTCTGGAACTCGCTGAGGGCGACACCGACTGATTCGTTGCCGTTTCCGGCGGCGGATCCTTGTGTGAGGGTCCGCCGCCTCAGCTGTGAGGGAAGTCGATGAACGTGACGGACGCGTCCACGCTGCGGCAGCCGGTCGTGGATGAGGTGCAGGGGCGGCTGGTGTCGGATCCGTACCGGTGGCTGGAGGACGACACGGCGGCCGAATGCGCGCAGTGGCTTGCCACCCAGGATCAGATGCTCGCCAAGCACTCATCGGCCTGGCGGACGAGGCCCGCCTTCCGGGCGCTCCTTGGTGAGCTGATGGACTGCGGGGGCGCGGCGGCGCCTGTGGTGCGGGGGCGGCGGCGGTTCTTGCTTCGCCGGCGGGCTGGGCAGGAGCTGCCGGTGCTGGTCACCGTCACGGGCGGGGAAGGGGGGAAGGTCGAGGATGTAGTGCTCGACCCGATGGGCCTGGATCCGTCCGGGAGGACGGCGCTGTTGGCGTGGCGGGCGTCGTGGTCGGGGCGGCTGGTGGCCTTCCAGGTGGCGGCCGGCGGCGCGGAGGCGCCTGTTCTGCGGGTACTGGACGTCGCTGACGGCCGGGTCGTTGACGGGCCGTTGGCTCTGGGTCGGCAGACCGCGGTGGCCTGGCTGCCTGACGACACGGGCTTCTACTACGTGACCGGGTCGGTGGCCGAGCCGCGCCGGGTGAGACTGCACCGCATCGGGGACGATCCCGCGCACGATCCGGTCGTGTTCGAAACGGCGATGCGCCACCTGTCGGTGTCCCTGGGCCCCGAGGGCCGCTGGCTGCTGGTGAGCGCCGCCCCCGGGGCGCAGACCGGCAACGTTCTACGCCTGGCGGACCTGGAAGCTGATGTGACCGGCGGGCGGGGGCTCGGCACGCCGGATCTGGTGACGATTCATGACGGGACGTCCGACGGCAGCAGCGCTCTGGTCAAAACCGGCCCGCGAGGTCTGCTGTATGCCATCACCAACGCGGGAGCTCCGCGCGGGCGGGTGTGCCTGCTCGATCCGGCGCAGCCGCGTTCTGCGGCCTGGACCACCGTCGTCGAGCCCGGCCCCGACGTCCTGCTGTCCGCCTGCACCGCCTTGAGTGATGCGGGCAGCGGGGAGATGAGGCTGCTGGTGAGCACCGTAAGCAACGGCGTTCCCAGCCTCGCTCTGCACGAGGTGACCGGGCGGCTGCTCACGGACATCCCCACGCCGGGGACTGGTCCGGGCACGATCAGCGGGTTGACGACCCCGCCGGGGGACGCGGACCGGGTGTGGTTTCGCTACACCGACTTCCTCACCCCTCCGGCCGTCTACCGGTTCGAGCTGCCGCAGGAGCGGTGCATGCCAGAAACGAGCCACCTGCCCCAGACAACGCCCGTCCGCCCCCGACCGCCGGCGCCCCGGCAGGAACCACCAGTCGTACGGCGGCGCACCTACCTCTCCGAGGACGGCACCCCGGTCGGCCTGCACCTCATCACCCCTCCCGGGCCCGTCCACGGCCCGCGCTCCGCTCTGCTGACCGCCTACGGAGGCTTCGGCGCCTCTGTGGCCCCCGCCTACTCGCCCACCGTCACCGCCTGGGTCCGGGCCGGCGGCATCTACGCCGTGGCCGGCGTCCGCGGCGGCGGCGAACACGGCACCACCTGGCACGCCGCGGGCAGCGGACCCAACAAACCCAACGCCTTCGCCGACTTCGCGGCCGCCGCCTTCCACCTCATCGACGAGGGCCTTACCACCCCCGCTCAGCTCGCCGTCAAAGGGTCCTCACACAGCGGACTGATGGTCGCCGTCGCGATCACCCGCAACCCCGAGCTCTACGCCGCCGCCGTCTGCTCCGACACCCTGACCGACATGGTCCGCTATCCCCTGTTCGGCCAGGGCGCTTGGTGGACAAACGAGTTCGGTACGCCAGACGATGCCGGTCTGCTCGGCACGCTGCTCAGCTACTCGCCCTACCACAACGTCCGCCCTGGCACCCCTTACCCGGCCGTCCTCCTTACCAGCACACGCATCGACCCCCGGGTCGGCGCCGCCCACGTGCGCAAATTCACCGCCGCCCTCCAACACGCCACCACAAGCGGCAAACCCGTCCTCCTGCGCACCGAAGACGGAGTCGGCCACGGCTCCAGCGCTCCCTCCCGCTACGCGGACCTCCACAGCGACGCCCTCGCCTTCTGCGCGGAACACACCGGCCTCACACTCCCCGGAGGCCGGAAAAATCGTGGGAGGGGTGAGCCCTGACCGGTTGTTGAATCAGGCCGCGAGTTCGACCCTTCGGGGTACCAGCGGGCGAAGTCGTCGGCGAGGTCTCCTTCCCGACCTCGGGATTCTGGCTCCGGCACAACTGGGCTCCGAAGCCCGCCCCTTGCGGTTCTCGCCCCCGGCCGCCCGGGCGGCCGGCCCCCGCGCCTTATGCTGCGTGACTTGGTGAAACGGGAGAGCGAACTGAGGTCATTGGTCGAAGTTCGCCTGGCTTCGATCGTTGTTGCCGGGTCTCAACCGGCAACAACGGCCGTTCCCTCGCCCCGGCTCCCCGGCCGGGGCTGTCGTATGTCAGCTCGTGAAGGTGAAGTACTTCCACGCGCCGTACGTCGTCGAGTTCACGGTGTCGCCCGACGAGGAGTTGATGTACGAGGAGCGGGCGCGCATCCGCAAGCCCGTCTTGTGCTCGCCGGTCAGCTCCACCTTGGAGACGCCGGCGGAGCTGAGCTTGAAGTACTGGGAACCGTTGTCGTACCAGGTGCCGTTGTAGTAGATCTGGAACTGGAGGCGCTGCTTGCGGCCCGGGTAGGCCGTCATCGTGTTGGTGAACAGCGGGTTCTTGGTCTTCCTGAAGTAGTAGTAGGTCTGGCCCCACGTGTATGACGTCTTGTAGTGCCCGCTCACCGAGGTCCACACGTTGACCTTGGCGCCGACCGTGCTGGTCACCGTCTTCGGCGCGGAGCGGGCGTCGCCCAGGAACTTCGCCGTGACCTTGGTGTCCCGCTTCAGGTCCAGAACGGCGGACAGGTTCCCGCTGGAGTTGACGGTGCCGGACTTCACCAGCGTGTTCGGCTTGTCCGAACCGAACGGGTCGGCCCAGATCTCCACCTTGCGGTTCTTGTACGTCGTGCCGAGGTGCGCGGTGAACGTCACGTCGGCGCCGTACGAGTAGACCTTCCCGTTGTTGTTCAGCGTCAAGGTGGTACTGGCGCGCGAGACCTCGACGGTGTCGGAGCCGGTGCCGGAGGCATGGGCGGTGTCGCCGGCGTACTTCAGCGTGTACGTGACCTTGCCGCCCGCGGGCGGGGTGTCCACGAAGGAGTAGGTGCCGTCCGCCTTGACGGTCACCGTGGCCAGCGCCTTGCCGCTCGGCGACTCCAGGTCGGTGCGGGTCACCGTCAGTTTGGTGCCGGTGGGCAGAGCGACCTTGGAGGAGACCTTGCCCTTGACGGTGAACTGCTTGGCGCGGGTCGCCTTGGCCGGGGCGTCCACGGTGATAGAGGTGGCCGCCTTGGTGGGAGCCTCCAGGACCCGCAGGGAGTACACCCCGGAGTAGTTGGACGTCACCGCGAACAACCGGGAGCCGTCAGGCGCCCAGGCCAGGCCCGAGGCGGCGAGTTTGTCGGCGCCGGTGACGCTGGGATCTGTGTCCGGGAAGTCGTACTCCCGGACGGATTTGGTGCCGCCCGGTTTGTAGACGTAGACGTCGGGTTCGTACGCCCCGGAGATGCCCGCCGCGACCGCGCCGTTGGGGGCGATGGCGACCGCGTTCGGGCCGGAGTCGCTGGCGTAGGAGCCGTCCTCGGTGAGGTCGGACGTCCTGAGCACCTGGTGGTAATAGGGCGCGCCGCTGGCCACGACGACGTGTTGGCCGTCGGGGGTGACCTGGAGGTCCCCGAGGTTGCCGCCGGTGCCGGTGGTGTACGCGGTGCGGGTGAGCGTGCCCGAGGAGACGTCGTAGGAGGCCAGCGCCACCGGGCTTTGCGCGTAGGCGGCGGCGATCAGGGTGCTGGAGCCGGGTGCGGCGTCCAGCATCGGGGCGAGGTACCAGACGCGGCCCTCCTGGGCGAGGGTGACCACGGGCTGCTCGCCGGAGAAGTCGACCGAGCCGATGTTGCCCTCGTGGGACCCGCCGTAGCTGAACCACAGCTTGCCGCCCGCCAGGGCGACGCTCAGCGGGCTGTCGCCCACCGTGTAGCGGGCGGTCTCGGCGCCGGTCGCGGTGTCGAACGCGACAATCGCGTCTGCGCCTGCCACGGCCGCGTAGAGCGTGCCGGAGTCGGCGGACAGTTCCAGGCCCACGACGGTCGGCAGGTTCGTCAGCTGACGGACCACCTTCCCGGCGTAGTCGGTGACGACGATCTTGCCGTTGCTCGGGTCGCTGACGAAGACCCGCTGGTGGATGCCGTCCACCACGATGTCGGCAGTCTGCTTCACCGGCAGGCTCGCGGTGGTGTCCGCGGCCGCAGGCGTGGCGGTGATGACCGCCGAGCCGAAGAGGACCGCCACTGTGGTGGCGGTCGTGAGGGTGTGCATACGCACTGCTGGTTCGAACCCCCCGGAACGAAATGAGGATGCCGACACGCCCGGACATGTGTGAGAACTGCGATGCGCGTGTGGCCAGTGAGCGAAGAGTAGGTCATGCCACCGGCAAAGTCGTTGTAGGGGCTCCGTCGTCCGGCCTGCGCTTCCCCAATTCCCAGCCCCCTGACTGGGAGCAGGTCTTGGAGAGGCGAACTCGCGCGGTCAAAGACCAGCAGATCGTGTTCGACCACATCGAACGCTGCGGCAAGGGTTTGGCACAGCGCCCTTTCACCAGGGCGTTTGTCGGGCAGGTGACCCGCTTGTCCCGGCGCGGGCACTTCAGCCTCGGTTACATCCCCTGGGGCAGGCGTGAACGGCGTGTTGTCCGGCGTCGACCGGCGTGCTGCGCGCCCCGTACACTCGGCGGCTGCCTCCGTGTCCGGCGCGAGGCGCCGACAGCAAGGACACCGTGTTCATGGTTGAGGAAGCCCCCATCTACAGACAGCTCGTCGCGGAGCGTGGTGATGTTCTGGCGCAGGTGCGCGGTGAGGCCGAGCGGATTCGCCGGGACCTCCAGCGGGTCATTCCACCGGAACGGGCTTCCGTTGCCCCCGCCGTCGAGCGTGCATGGCCTGCTGCCCCTGCCGGTCTGGCGCTCCGGCCCGGGGCGCGGCCGAGCTGACCGGGTCCGCAGCTCCCCTGTGGTGGCGGACCGGCCCTTCCTCGTGGGCGGCGGCCTTCTCGGCAGGCCGAGTTCAAACACATGCTTGCCCGCGGAGCGGGCGCCGCCTGTCCGGCGTGTGCGTACGCGGCCGGGGTCTGTTCAGGTTCTGGCTCATACAGGCCGGGTGAGTTGTCAGTGGCTGCGCCTACCGTCGGGTGCATGACCAGTTCTCCGAACTCCCGTGAGAGTGCGTGGGTGTTGGAGGCCGCCATCCGCACGGCGCCGGCCGCCGATCCCCAATGGCAGCAGCAGCTCGACAGGCTCCGCGACATCGCCTCCTACGACCCCGAGACCCAGACGTGGCATGCCTGCATCGGCGCGCTCGACCTGGCAGGTGTGCAGATGCTGCAGACCCTCTTCGACGTCGCGCGCGTCCACGGGACCGAGGTGCGCCTCACGCCCGTGGCGGTCCCGGCGTACTGGAACGGCCCCGTGCTGCAGAGAGGACCGGACGTGGCCGCTCTGCTGGAGACTCAGGCCGAGCCAGGCCGACGGCTCGGGCACCTACCCCTGGCCTGAGGTCCGCGCCCCATCCGCGCGGGCAGAGTGCGGGATGCCCGTAGGCCGGGAGATTTCGTGCTGCGGTGCAGCGAAAAGGGCCCACGTCTACGCGCGGGCCCCGTTTCGTCGTCTCCGCATGCGCGGAGGGCCGCGCTGCCGAGCCGGGGGTGTTTCACGCTGGAACAGTTCTTGCGGCTGCTGTCGGGTCAGCTCCGCATGTGCGGAGCGGGTTTCCCCGGTGTCCGGTGCCGCGGTTTCACCGTAGCGGCCGGCGTAGAGGCTGGGGGAGGGCCGGTGGGGAAATTCAGCCGATCGGGCCGGATCCCGGGAGAGCGCAGCGACCGCCACGAGCGGTACCGGACCTGGTCGATGGCCCCCGCCTCAGCCGAGGCGCCGGTGAAGACGCTGCTCCCCCTGAGCATGCATGCGCTGGTGCTGGACGCGGTCGCGGAAGGACAGCCCCGCACCGAGCATCTGGTCCAACGCCTTCGGCTCGCTGACATCGAGGACGCCGCGACGAAGAGGGTCCTTGCACGAGCTGCTCACCGGCCTGCCGCATCTGGGCGAGGACGACCGGCTGCGCGTCGATGCGCTCAGGGTGCTCGTGTACGACCACGTCTCCGCACTGCCCCTGGCCCGCGTGAGCCAGATGGTCCGTATCACGCTGCTGAACGTCGCCACTGAGGTGCCCACCCGCGATCCGGCCTGCGCCGACATCGCCTGAACCGTCATCGCGGACGGTTCGCCGGCCCTGTCCGCCCCGCTGCCATCTGGCTCCTCGGGCGCCAGGACCGGGGCCTCGGGGGCCACCGGTCCGGGACGACTAGCAGAACACGCCGCCACCGCGGATCCTGAGGAGAGGGGAGCGGCGGCTGCCTCACTCCCTCGCGGAGGAAGCCGTACGTCACGAACGCCCCCGGACGTGAGCGCTGCCGTCGCGCCGAGCCCCTGCCCGGGCAGGGGCACCCCCCCGGTGGCCCGTCCGGGAAGGTTCCTCGGTTCCTCGGTTTCCCGGTTTCTCATGTGACAGCAGCCCGATGGGATCCTCATGCCCGTTGCAGCCTCTCGAGCCGAGCGACGGACCGCGCTGGTCCGGGACGATGTGGCCGCACGTCTCGCGCTGGCGCAGGAGTTCTATGCGCAATCCTCCGAGCCCCTGCGCCGGTACGGTCACGCCGAGCTGAGCTTTCTGCGGTGGTCCGCCGCACGCGGAGTGCTCGCCACAGAGTCCGGCGCGCGCCCGGGCAGCGCATGGTGGCGGTCCGTGAACGAGGGGCTTCTCCGGGGCAAGGTGGAGGCGGGCCTGCTGTGCGGCGGTGCCCCGGGGGAGGCGAGTGCCAGAAGCGTCGAGTACTGGGTGGACTGCATCCGCAAGCCGTCGCCCGCCGCCTGGTACCGCGCCCACAACGCCAGCATCGTCGCCGGCTACCTGCGCCACGAGGATCTGGCCGCGCCGGAATCGCAGGTGGAACGGTTCATGATGAACGTCGCCCTGCTCCGGGTCCTGTTCACCCACGCCATGCTCGTGCGGCCGCGGCTCATGCTGGGGCGGCTGGCCCCGCTCGGGCCCCGGCTGGTGGATCCCCGCTACGGGACCGTGAGGTGGTTCCTCGACCTCGGCCGGTCCTTCCCGTCGGTGTACCCCGTCACGCTGACCACCGAGGACACCATTCTCGACGAACACCCCTTGGCACGGATGCTCGACTACGGCGTGATCGCCCCCAGACTCCCGGCGCTGTACGCACTCGCGGCCGCGACGCTCGAAGAACCCCGCCTGATGACCCTCCTGGACGCAGGCGTGCCCGCGTACGTCTGGACCAGGGCCGAGCGCCCGCTCTGGTACGTCGGCAACACGGGCACCTATCTGCGCCTCATCGCCCGCATGACAGGCGCACACCTGCGGTGGCCGCCCTCACCGGCCGGCCGCCACAGGGTCCCGCTGCACGGCTGAAGCCCGCCTTCGTGGTTCACCGGACGGCACGCACGAGACGGATCGGCCGCCCGGATCGGTGACGGCCACCACCACCGCTCCGGGCGTCCCACCCGCCTCCCGTACGCCATCTGGCACGCTTGTGGGGTGCACCCCACGCGCATCACGCCTGAGGCACCGGCCGCGGTGCGCAGTCCGCTCCTCACCCAGCGGTGGCTCGACCTCACCTTCATCCACTGGGCCGTCGATCCCGCGGTCGTCGCCCCGCTGCTGCCGCACGGGCTCACCGCGGACACGTACGACGGGGTCACCTACGTCGGCCTCGTCGCCTTCCGGATGGAAAAGGTGGGCTGGCTCCGGCTCCCCGGGGTGCCGTACTTCGGCTCCTTCCCGGAGACCAACGTGCGCCTCTACTCGGTCGACGCGTACGGCCGCCGCGGGGTCGTCTTCCGGTCCATGGACGCCTCGCGGCTCGTGCCGGTGCTCCTGGGACGCCTCGGCTTTCGGCTCCCGTACCTGTGGTCCCGCATGGACATACGAGCGGACGGCGACACCATCACGTACAGGAGTTCCCGGCGTCGGCCCGGAACCTCCCGGGCGCGGAGCCGAATCGTCGCCAGAGTCGGCCGACCCATACCGGAGCCAACAGAGTTGGAGCATTTCCTCACGGCCCGCTGGGGCATGCACAACGCCTTCTCCGGCGGGACCGGCTACCTCGCCAACGACCATCCGCGCTGGCCGCTCCACCGCGCGGAGCTGATCACCTGCGAGGAGAACCTCCTCGCGGCGGCCGGACTCCCGGCTCCCGACGGGCCACCGGTCAGCGTCCTGTACTCACCCGGAGTCCCGGTACGCCTCGGCAGACCCACCGACCTGACACCCCGGAGCCATGTCCCGCGGACGGCCCCCTGGCGTGGCTAGAGGAAGCTGAGTGAACGACTTGCCGCGGCCGATGTCGACTCGCACGCGGTACGAGCCGGGTTTTCAGCGTGGCGCGGGCGGCGACTTCTCCGTCTTGCCATCCCAGTCGGAGAGTCGCGGCCTGCAGATTGAGGGGCCCTGCGCTTCTCGGACAGCGGCGTTGAGGGTTCTACCTATGCCGCTGCCTGCAACTCCTCGTACTCGGCGTGGACTTCTGCGGG
>NZ_JBIAIQ010000073.1:0-20484 GCF_042871525.1 Streptomyces sp. NPDC005784 | reverse complement strand
ACCACAGGTCCTGAAGGAGAACATCACCCATGGCCGTTCATGATCGCGGTCGTGGTGACCCTCCGTGGCTCCGGCACTGAAAGTGATCCAGAACCCAGGTTCAACCGCCGCCGACACCTTGTGGACAGTCATCGTCCCGAATTGGGCCACCTCGTAGTGGGGGTTGCCACGTCCCAGCGTTCCAAGGTGTCGGCCTGCGGGTGTCGTCGATTGCGTCGGTGTAGGAGATGTGCACACGCAGCTGGGAGGGATCTCCAGCCAGCAGGGAGGGCGCATTTACCGCTGCAGCGCAGCGACGCGCCACGGGCGACAGGCCAGTCGCCAAGATCAAATTCATATGACTGGCCCGTCAGCCGACATGCGAGATACGGGCCTCAGGTCTGCTCCAGCAGCTCTGCGCAGATCCGGCCCCAGCTCGGTCGGGTCACGTCCCCTGTGATGGTGTAGGCGATCAATCGTCCGTAGCGTTCGAGGTGTTGGGGAGCGCGGGGGTGGTGTGGTCGGCGTGTTCGGCGGCGTAGATGGCCGTCATGCTGCCTTCGGAGAGGTAGCGGCGGGGGAAGGCGATCCATTCGTCGTGCTCTATCTTCCTCTCTGGGATCGCCCAGCCATTCGTAGGGTTGCGGCACCCAGGGAATCGGGTGTGGCTTTCGTCGTGCTGCCGACTGTGGCTCGAGATGCTTGGCCACCCGGCTCCCCACGACGACTCGGCCGCCGATTGGGAAGTGCGAGAAAGTCGCTGTGTAGAGCAATGCCGGCGAGGTCGTCTGCGGTACGGACAGCACGAGTCTGCACGTCAGGAGCACGATGAGCCGGATATGGGCGGGGATCGACAGCGGCAAGGGCCACCACCACGGCCTGGCCCTGGACGCCGAGGGCAACACGCAGTTGTCGCGCCGTGTCGTGAACGATGAACCAGAGCTGCTGCAACTGATCGGTGACGTCTTGGACGTGGCCGCGGGAGACGAGGTGACCTGGGCGATCGACATGACCGGCGGCGAGCCGGCGCTTCTACTGGCCCTGCTCATTGCGCACGGCCAGAAAGTCCTCTACATACCCGGACGCCTTGTCAACCGCGCCTCCGACGGCTACCGCGGCGAAGGCAAGACCGACGCCCGCGACGCCTACGTCATCGCCGACCAGGCCCGCATGCGGCGCGATCTGCGTCCGATCAACCTCGGCGATGAGGCCGCGATCGAACTCAAACTGCTGACCGGGCGCCGGACGGACCTGGTCGAGGACCGCACCCGGACGGTGAATCGGCTGCGCGGCTCTTTGTTGAGTCTCTTCCCCGCGCTCGAGCGGGAATTGGACATCACCTATGTCGGTCCTCTCAAGCTACTGACCGGGTACCAGACCCCGGCGGCGATCCGCCGGACCGGAATTGCGCGGCTGGCAAAGTGGCTGGCCAACCGCAAGGTCAAGAACTCAAGGTCTCTCGCGGAGCGAGCCGTTGAGGCCGCCGAGCGCCAGCAGACATCCGTGCCCGCAGAAAAAACCATCGCCCAGCTGGTTCGCACCCTGGCCGAGGAGGTGATTGCCCTCAACGAGCGGATTGGCGAGATCGACGGGCTCATCGAGGAGCGGTTCCGAAGCCACGAACTGGCCCACATTGTCCAGAGCCTGCCCGGCGTCGGGACCGTGCTCGGGGCGGAATTTCTGGCCGCTGTCGGCGGCAACCTGGACGGCTTCGCTTCCCCGGACGCGTTGGCGGCCTTCGCCGGGGTTGCTCCCGCGCCGCGCGACTCCGGCAAGGTCAGCGGCAACCGGCACCGCCCCAGCCAGTACCACCGCCGACTCCAACGGGTCTTCTATACCTCTGCGTTGGTCAGCATCCGCTGCGACCCGAATTCCCGGCAGTTCTATGACCGCAAGCGCGCGGAGGGCAAGCGCCACGTCCAGGCCGTGCTCGCCCTGGCCCGGCGACGCGTGAACGTCTTGTGGGCCCTGATCCGTGACCGGCGGTGCTATGAGGTCGCACCGCCCGCAGTCGCCCCGGCTTGACATCCGCATTGGGAAGCATCTCGCTGAGCACGGCGGTGACCAGCCGTTCGAGGGCGGCCGGGTTGGGGAAGACCTGCACGACGTCGGTGCGGCGCTTGATCTCGCGGTTGATCCGCTCCAGGGGGTTCGAGGACTGGATCTTCTTCCAGTGGGAGATGGGAAAAGCGGCGAAGGCGGTCAGGTCTTCCTTGGCGTCCAGAAGCATCTGCCTGACCTTGGGGAACTGCTGCCCGAGCATGTCGGCCACCGCATCGAGCTGGTGATGGACGGCTTCGGCTGTGGGCTGGATGAAGATGGTGCGGATGGTGGCCGCGACCATTTCGCCGGATCCCTTGGGGATCACGGAGAACACATTCCTCAGGAAGTGAACACGACAACGCTGCCAGGCGGCGCCGAGCATGACCTTGCGGATCGCGGCCACAAGGCCGCTGTGGCTGTCGGAGATGACCAGACGGACACCGCCCAGGCCGCGTTCGCGCAAGGAGCGCAGGAACTCGCTCCAGAATGCTTCGGTCTCGCTGTCACCGACCATCACGCCCAGCACCTCGCGGCCGCCGTCCTCGCTGATGCCGGTGGCGATGACCACGGCCTGGGAGACGATCCGGTGGTTCACGCGCACCTTGCAGTAGGTCGCGTCCAGGTAGAGGTAGGGGAAGCGGCTGTGGTCCAGGGGCCGGCCGCGGAAGACGGTGAGCTGTTCGTCCAGGTCACTGCAGATCCGTGAGACCTCGCTCTTGGAGATGCCGCTGTCCGCGCCAAGCGCTTTGACCAGGTCGTCGACCGAGCGGGTGGACACCCCGTGCACGTACGCCTCCATGATGACCGCATACAGAGCCTGGTCGATGCGGCGCCGCCGTTCCAGCAGGCTGGGGAAGAAGCTGCCGCTGCGCAGCTTCGGGATGGCCAGGTTCAGATCGCCTGCCTGGGTGGCGAGGGTCTTGTCCCGGTGGCCGTTGCGGAAGGCGGTGCGGGCGTCGGTGTGCTCGTTCCACTGGGCGTTGATCCGGCCGCTGAGTTCGGCCTCGATCAGCTCTTGCAGCATGCGCTCGGCGACGTTGCGGACGAGCTCGATCCCGTCCGCCGTGCGTAGTGACTCCAGCAGGCGTTGTAGGTCAGACTGGGACAAGGCCATCGGGCACCTCCAGGGTTGAACTGGCCGTTCACCAGGGAGATTTGCACGGTGGCCTGCCTTATGCGCAGGGAGCGGAGACCGTCACCGGATGCACGCCCCGGGCACCCGCCCGCGCACACCCGCACGGTGATCGCCTACACCATCACGCGGGACGCCATCCTCGGTCGGGTGCCGTCGACCGGGCGTACGGCTGTGAGCCGGCGGCCGTCGAGGAACGTATCGAGCCGATCGCCCGTCAGGGTGGCCAGCCGCTCACATTGAGCACGGCGGTTCACCTCTACCCGTGCTGACACGTTGACGTCGGCTGCGCGACTTCCACTTCACGGGCATGCGGCCCGGAACTGACTCGCGCACGGTGAAGCCGATGCACAGGCGCCAGCGGCCTTCTCTCACCGCCTCCGCCTGGCCGCGGATGCCTCGTCGCCCACGAGCGCGGTCGATGTGCACCCGCACCGCGCCCTTGATCAGCCTGCTTCCGTCAAGGCCGCGTGCGCGGCGGCGAGGATCTCCCCGGAGAGCGGGGAGCCCTTGGTGGCCCGGGACAGGACCAGCGCACCGAACAGGGTGCAGAGGCGGACGATGCCGTCCTGGTCGTCGGTGGCGAGGAAATCGGCGAAGTCGGCCACCCCTTCGGCGTAGACGCGACGGGCCTCGCGCCCCCCGCCCTCCCGCGCGATGTCGGTGGCGAGCGCGGCGACCGGGCAGCCGTCCGCCGGGTCGTCGCGGTGCTCGGCGGAGAGGTAGGTGTCGATCAGCGCCTGCTGGGCGGCGGCGCGCTGCCCGTCGTGCCGCTCGAGCCCGGCGCTGTGGCGTCGGGCGAGCTCGGCGAAGGCGTGGGCGGTGGCCTCGTCGACGAGCGCTTCCTTGGAGGCGAACTGCTTGTAGAAGGCACCGTGGGTCAGGCCGGCCGCCGTCATCAGGTCGGCGACGCTGACCTGTGTGCCCTGCTCCCGGAACAGCCGGGATGCGGTGTCCACCACCCGCCTGCGATTTTCCTCCGCCTGTGCCTGCGATACGCGGCCCATGACCACCTCCCATTTGGATGTCGACTGGCATCTATCGTAGACCCATGTTTAGATTGGATGTGTAATCTAATTTGTTGCGGGCGGCCGACGGCACCCGCCAGGACCAGGAGCAGGCATGGAACTGAACAACGCGGTCGCGGTCGTCACCGGCGCAAACCGGGGGCTCGGGCGGCACTTGTCCGCTCAGCTCGTGGAGCGCGGGGCGAAGGTGTACGGCGCGGCCCGGCGCCCCGAGACGGTCGACGTGCCGGGTGTCATCCCGCTGCGGTTGGACGTCACGGACGAGGCGTCGATACGGGAGGCCGCCCGCGTGGCGTCCGACGCGACACTGCTGATCAACAACGCGGGGATATCCACCGGCGCGACGCTGATCGGAGGCGACGTGGCTGAGGTGCGCCGGGAGATGGAGACCAACTTCTTCGGTCCGCTCGCCGCGACCCGGGCCTTCGCCCCGGTCATCGAGGGCAACGGCGGCGGCGCCGTACTCAACGTCCTGTCCGCCCTGTCCTGGTTCCACCCGGCTGGCCTCGGCTCCTACGCGGCCTCCAAGGCCGCCGCTTGGGCGCTGAGCGACGCGACCCGTGAGGAGCTGGCACCGCGCGGGATCACCGTCTCGGCGCTGCACGTCGGCTACATGGACACCGACATGGCCGCCGGCGTGCCCGCCGATCAAAAGGTCGCCGCCGCCGACGTCGCAGCCCAGGCCCTGTACGGCATCGAGACCGGCCTGCCCGAGATCCTCGCCGACGAGACCAGCCGGTACGTCAAGCAGAGCCTGTCCGCGGCACCCCAGCCGAACGCGGGCTGACGCTCACCCCTCCACCCCGGCGCGACCGTCTTCCCACCCCTCATGCAAGGACGTCTCATGCGTTACACGACCTTCGGGCACCGGACCGGACTGCGCGTGTCCGAGTACGCGCTCGGCACGGCGAACTTCGGCACCGGCTGGGGCGCCGGCGCCGAGCCGGACGAGGCACGCCGGATCTTTGACCGGTTCGCCGAGGCCGGCGGCACCTTCCTCGACAGCGCGGACGGCTACCAGTTCGGCGAGTCGGAAGAGCTGACCGGAAAGCTGATCTCCGCCGACCGCGACCACTTCGTACTGGCCACGAAGTTCGCCCTTGGCGCCGCCCCTCAGCCGGACATCTCCAGGACGGGCAACAGCCGCAAGAACATGGTCGCCTCGGTGGAGGCCAGCCTGAAGCGCCTGGGCACCGACTACATCGACCTGCTGTGGGTGCACTTCCCCGACGAGCTCACTTCGATGGAGGAACTCCTGCGCGGACTCGACGACCTGGTGAGCGCCGGCAAGATCCACCACGCCGCGCTGTCCAACTTCCCCGCCTGGCGCGTCTCGCGCGCGGTAACCCTCGCGGACCTGAAGAACTGGGCCCCGATCGTGGGCATCCAGCACGAGTACAGCCTCGTCGAGCGCACCGCAGACCGCGAACTCCTGCCCATGGCCGAGAGCCTCGGACTCGGCGCCACCCTGTGGTCCCCGCTCGGCGGCGGACTGCTCACCAGCAAATACCGCAGCTCCGCCGAGGGACGCCTGAGCGACCTGGGCATGGTCATCCACACCGAGAGCACCGACCAGAAGACCGCCGTCGTCGACACCGTCCTGGCCGTCGCCGAGGAGACCGGCGTGACGCCCGCCCAGGCGGCGGTGGCCTGGGTGCGCGAGCGCGCCGCCCGCTCCGTGGCCACACTCGTCCCGATCATCGGCCCGCGCAACCTCTCCCAGCTCGACAGCTACCTCGGCGCCCTCGACGTCCAGCTGACCGACGAGCAGTACACCCGCCTGACCGAGGTCAGCGCGGTGCCGCTCAGCGCGCCCCATGAGGGGATCGCCGCCTCCCTGGACCGCCTCCAGGGAGGCTCCGCCGACCGCGTCATCGCCCCGGTCGTGCCGGTGGCCTGATGGGTGAACGCGGCTGAGGACGCGGTGCGCCCGCGCCGCAGCCAGGAGAGCAACACAAACTATCTCGTACTGGGAGAAGCCCGGGCCGAGCGGAGACCCCGACCTTTCACGGACGGGAAACGGAACGGAGACGACGATGAAGGCTTTCATGGTCGAGAAGTACGGCGACCAAGCCGGGATGCGCGCCGCCGAAACACCCGACCCCCAGATAGGTGCCGACGACGTCCTGGTCAAGATCCACGCGGCGGGCGTCAACCCGCTGGACCTCAGGATCCGCAACGGAGACTTCAAGGCGTTCATGCCCTACCGTCTCCCGCTCATTCTGGGCAACGACCTCGCCGGGACGGTCGTCCGGGTCGGCCCGTCCGTCACCCGCTTCGCGGTGGGCGACGAGGTCTACGCTCGGCCCGACAAGGACCGCATCGGTACCTTCGCCGAACTCATCGCCGTCCACCAGGACGACCTGGCACCCAAACCGGCCACCCTCACCATGGCCGAGGCCGCCTCCCTCCCCCTGGTCGCCCTGACCGCATGGCAGGCACTGGTCGAGCGGGCACGCGTGCAGCCGGGCCAGAAGGTCCTCATCCACGCGGGCGCCGGCGGCCTCGGCTCCGTCGCCGTCCAGCTGGCCAAGGCGCTGGGCGCGCACGTGGCCACCACCGTGAGCACCGCCAAGGTCGACTTGGCCAAGGATCTCGGCGCGGACGTCGTCGTCGACTACCGCACTCAGGACTTCGAAGAGGTCCTCGACGGCTACGACGTCGTCCTCGACAGCCTCGGCGGCGAGAACCTCGCCAAGTCCCTGCGCGTTCTCAAGCCCGGCGGCACAGTCATCAGCGTCGCGGGCCCGCCCGACCCGGCCTTCGCCCGCGAACTGGGCGCGAACCTGATCCTCCGCCTGGCCATGACCGCCCTCAGCTTCAAAACCCGACGCAACGCCAAGCGCCACGGTGTGACGTACTCGTTCCTGTTCATGAAGGCCAGCGGCGACCAACTGCGCGAACTCACCCCCCTCATCGACACCGGGAAGATCCGCCCCGTCGTCGACCGCGTCTTCCCGTTCGAAGAAACCCTCCAGGCCATGGAATACGTCGAAAAGGGACGGGCGAAGGCCGGCAAAGTCGTCGTCGCGATGACCTAAGGGCGGGAATGGGTCCCAGGCGCCAGTCACCTCCGACAACAAGAAGACCCTGCACACCCCACTCCCCCGCCACACCACCTCAGGACCCGGCCATGAGCACACCGTCCAGTTCCCCCGCCCCGATGTCGTACAAGAACACGCCGAACCGCTCCGTGTCCGTGCGTGGCGTGACCTTCGTCTACCGGCAGCTCGGCCCGGACGACGGCGTACCACTGATCCTCCTCAACCACCTGTCCGCAGTCCTGGACAACTGGGATCCCCGCGTCGTCGACGGACTCGCCGCCCAGCGCCCCGTGATCACCTTCGACAACCGTGGCGTCGGCACGTCCGGCGGCTCCACACCCGACACGATCGAGGCGATGGCCCGCGACACCGTGCTGTTCATCCGGGCCCTCGGGTACGACAAGGTCGACCTGCTCGGCCTGTCGATGGGCGGCTTCATCGGCCAGGTCATCGCCGCAGAAGAACCCGATCTTGTACGCAAGCTCATCCTCGCGGGCACGGGACCCGCCGGAGGCCCGGCATCGACAAGGTCACAAGCCTCACCATCAAGGACACCGTCAAGGCCGTCCTGACCCGCAAAGACCCGAAGCAGTACCTCTTCTTCACCGACACCGCGGGTGGCCGCCGGGCGGCCCACGCCTTCCTGGAACGACTGAAGGAACGTACGGACGACCGCGACAAAGCCATCTCGCTCTCATCATTCCGCGCCCAGCTGAAGGCCATCCACCACTGGGGCCGCCAGGCACCGGCCGACCTGTCGCCCATCTACCAACCGGCCCTGGTGGCCAACGGTGAGAGCGATCGAATGGTCCCGAGCGTCAACACAGTCGACCTGGCGGGCCGGCTGCCCCATGGCGAACTCGAACCCCTCTACCCCGACGCCGGACACGGCGGGATCTTCCAGTACCACGACAGATTCGTCCCGCGGCGCTTGAATTCCTGGGACCGTAGCCAGCCGCCAGACCAGGTCCAGGGCCCCTGCCCGCACCCAGCGAGGCCGGCACCAGGAAATCCGTCCTCGCACATCGCCACCACTCTGGGAGCCCCTCGACCGGCTCACCCAACTGCCCGACCCAGGCTGACCAGCCAATTCCCCGTCCCTTCGACAGCACCTCAACAACCGAACCAGTGGAACCCGGCGCCACCCCGAGGCGACACTCGGATCTTCGGCCTGCACACCCTCAACCCACGGCACGAAAACGGGTCCGCCGACTCCGTCGGCGGACCGTCATGAAACTTCGAGGCTAACGCGCTGCTCGTCGGGTTAAGCACGACAAGTCGACTGACCCGGCCATCTGATCCAGGACGACCACCTCACGCTCCGTCAGAAACAGCGTCGAACGAGCGCCAAGACATTTCCCGAACCCGTCCCTTACGGAGTTGAGGCAGAGCGTTCTCGACCCACGTCCCCGCTGCGAAACCGCAGGTGAGACACGTGGCGGGAACCTGCAGCATGCTCCACACGGTGGACCTACGGAAACATGTCGGCACGACCCGCCCGCAACCTGGGGAATCAGTAAATCAGCAGGTCAGAGGCCCTTCGCAGCAGGCTCCAGAATCGCCACGCACTCCACGTGCGACGTCATCGGGAAGATGTCGCCGGAGCTCACCCTGCGAGAACCAGCAGGTCAGACATAGTTTATGGGCACCGAGGAGCCGCTTCCATTTGTCCGGAGCGTCAAACGAGCGTCACGTCCGCGACAGGTCGGTTTCTGCTCGACGGGTAAGGAAGCGACAGATGCGCGGAAGTACGGTCGGTGATTGCTTTCCGGCTGCGGCGGAAGCGTGTCATGCAGCCGGTCAGTCGACAGGCGGCTCGGCCAGCCGGAGCCGGTGTGTCCGGAAGTGTCCTCGCGCCGTGGCATTCCACAGACTGTCTCGAGAATGACAGTGTGGACTCGGAGGGTTCACGTCTCGGTGGGAACCCTCGGAGCGAATGGGGCTCGTTTGCCTGTGCCCAGGGAAGCGCGGAGAGGTCTCCGCAATGGGCGGTGATCGGGCCGATACGTGGTGGACAGCAGCCCCGGACCGAAACGGCCCCGCAGAGGGGGATTGCCCCATTTTTGCAGGTGCGATTCAGTCCCTGGTGGCGCGGTCCTGGTGATCAGCGGGCTGTGGAACTGGGGTTGGTGGCTGTTGATGTGTCGGGGTGGAGGGTGAAGACTCGGTCCAGGCCGACGATACGCAGGATCCGGGCGGTGTTGGCGGGGACTGCGGCCAGGGCCATGTCGCCGCTCTGTTCCGTAGCCAGGTTGCGTGTCGCCAGCAATGCGGTGATGCCGCTGGAGTCGCAGAATTCCAGGCCGGACAGATCCAGGACCAGCAGTTGTCCACTGGCGAGGGTGAGACGGTCCACGGCCTGGCGGAGTTCGGGTGCCGTCGCATGGTCGAGGTCACCGGTGATCTCCAGTACGGGACCGGTGGCCGCGTCTCGGGCAGTGATCGTCAGCGGGCTCATATCAGGTCTTCACTCGCGGGGTGGGAAGCGGGGCGGGCACGCCGAGGGCGAGCAGCGCTGTGTCGTCGTCGAGTCCGTCGCCGAAGCCGGCGAGGAGCCCGGTCAGGGCGGCTATAAGGGCCTGGGGCCCCGTGGCGGACTGTTCGGCGGTGAAGGCGCGCAGGGCGTCATCGCCGTAGAGCTCACGATCGGGCCCGGTGCGGGCTTCGGTCAGGCCGTCGGTGTAGAGCAGCAGGGTGTCGCCGGGCGACAGCTGGGTCCGGGCGGGTGTGAACTGTGCCTGGGGCAGGACGCCGATGAGCATGCCGCCGGGGGTGGGCAGGTAATGCGCGGTGCCGTCGGCGCGTTGGATCAGTGCGGAGGGGTGGCCGCCGGAGGCCAAGTGCACGCTGACGTGGTCGCTGCCCGGGCGCAGGACGCCGAATATCGCGGTGCAGTAGCGAGTGTCGCCGCTGGTGTACCGCTCGTGCAGCACGGTGTTCAGGGTGCTCAGCACGGTGACGGGGTCCGGGTCGTGCAGGGCGGCCGCCCGCAGCGTGTAGCGGGTCAGTGAGGTGACCGCGGCGGCCTGGGGGCCTTTGCCACACACGTCGCCGAGGAAGAACGCCCACCGGTCCGCGTCGAGGGGGAACAGGTCGTAGAAGTCTCCGCCGAGAAGATCCGGGGAGGCGGTGTGGTAGTAGGAGCCGGCTTCCAGGCCCGGAACCGTGGGCAGTTCGGCGGGCAGCAGGCTCTGCTGGAGGACGGCGAGGGCTTCCTGAAGTCGTTCGCGGTCGGCCTCGGCCTGCCGGCGCGCTTCTTCGGCCGCCTGACGTCCGCGCAGCAGCTCGGTCTCGTAGGCGCGACGGTCTCGGGCGTCGAAGATCGTGGTGCGGACTAGCATCGGTCCACCGTCGTCGCCGGTCTTCACCTTCGAGGTGACGAGCACCGGCAACCTCTGCCCGTCAGTGGCTTTGATGTCCAGGGCGATGCCGCTGACCTCGCCGTTCATTTGCAACAGCGGGGCGAAGTGCGTCTCGTGGTAGAGCTTGCCGCCCACGGTGAGCAGATCGGTGAACCGCATCCGGCCCACCACCTGCCGCCGCGAAAGACCCAGCCACTCCAGAAGGGTGGTGTTGATCTTCGCGATGGTGCCGTCCATCAGCGTTGACAGGTAGCCACAGGGCGCCTGCTCGTACAGTTCCTCTGCGCTGTCCTCCAGCAGAGCAGTGAAGGCCACGTCGGTGGCTTCCATGTCTTGCTCCTCGTCCAAATATTGATCGCTGCGGCACATCAGCGTGCCACTTCTATGAAGTCGGCGATCGCCACCGCGGTGGCCTGCGGTGCGCTCAATTGCGGGCAGTGCCCCGTAGCCTCCAGCGTGACCAGGCGGCTGCCCGGGATCGCGTCGTTGACGAAGGCACCGACCTCGCGGGGGGCGATCACGTCCTGCTTGCATTCCAGCACCAGCGTCGGCATCGCGACCGTCTTGAGGTCGGCGCGGCTGTCGGACAGGAACGTCGTGCGCGCGAAGACCCGGGCCATGTCCGGGTCGGTCGCGCAGAACGAGGTGGTCAGCTCCTGGCCGAGTTCCGGCCGGTCCGCGTTCCCCATGATCACCGGGGCCATCGCAGCGGACCAGCCCAGATAGTTCGACTCCAGCGAATCCAGCAGCTCATCGATGTCCTCCGCGCTGAAACCGCCCCTGTACCCGTCATCGTCGATGTAGCGGGGCGAGGGAGCCACCATTACCAGATGGGAGAACCGCTGCGGCGCCTTCGCCGCCGCGAGCACCCCGACCATGGCACTGACCGAATGCCCCACGAAGATCACATCCCGCAGGTCCAACTCCTCACAGACCTCCAGCACATCCGAGGCATAGCCCTCCAACGAGCTGTAGCGCTGCTCACTCCAGGCCGAAGGGTCCGAGCGGCCGGAGCCCACGTAGTCGAACAGCACCACCCGGAAGTCCACGGCCAGCATGGGGACCACCAGACGCCACATGTTCTGGTCACACCCGAACCCGTGCGCCAGCAGGAGCACCGGCCCGTCCGCACGGCCGGTGACGGTGACGTTGTTCCTGCGACGAATATCCATGCCCACCAGTTTCCCATTACTCGGGGCGAGCGAGCCGAAGCCACCGCCCCGGCCCGAACCGGCGCCGGAGCCAAAAGCAGGGGCGCCGGTCCGGCTGCGGGAGTTGTGGTCGTCCGTAGGTGCAGGGTTCATTCCGAACCTTCCTTGATGGGCACGTATCAAGGAATTCCCGCCGCGCAAGAGCAGTGCGGGAACCACAAGAACGAGCCGAATGGAATGCGAAAGAAAATCTGGCCTGCAGTGAATCTGGTACGTATGCAGGCGATGAAAAAAGTGGCGTCATATGGACGTGAAATCCAGAGCTTCAGACGGGTGCAGCTTCGGGGACCCATCGCCCGCAGGCATTATCCAAGGACGCGGGCACTGCGGTAAATGCCCGCAGCGGGGTGCGCGCACCCCGAGAGGTGCGGGCCCCCGCTGCAGAGTGCGCGTCGGCGTCAGACGGGAACGATGTTCTCCGCCGTCGGGCCCTTCTGGCTCGGCGCGATGTCGAAGGTGACCTTCTGACCTTCGAGCAATTCGCGGAAGCCCTGGGAGGCGATGTTCGAGAAGTGGGCGAACACGTCGGCACCCCCACCGTCCTGCTCGATGAATCCGAAACCCTTCGCCGCGTTGAACCACTTCACGGTGCCAGACGCCATGTCAAATCTCCTTTGGGCAGTGCGCCGGGACCCGCAATGCGCGGATACCGGGTCGCCGCGATGACACCCTCCCGGAATGACCGGAAATACAAAAACGCTTCCATCGGCTGAAAGTACCGTTGGAGGCGCTTGAAGTTTGGGAACCAAGACTGCAACTGAGATCGACAGTAGCATGCCCATACCGGCCGGCGTGCGTCACAAAATTCCATTCTGCTCTCTGCGGTAAGAACACTCTCAGCATGGGGCGTTAAACCCTCACCTCGCGGTCGTAGCTATTAATCCACAGCTGACCTCGATTCTTCACGAGTGGCGTGAACTCGGCCCGATCGACGGTGCGCCCGTAATGATCTCTGCCCTTCGAGGGCGGGCCTTCGCGTGACGCTGCGGGTGCGCCGGGCTCCACGGGCCGTGGGCGCTGCTGGTCGTCCTCCTTCCTGGTCTTCGTCGGGGCGGTATTTTGGCGCCGCCAGGTGGCAGCCGGGAGATCGGAGAGGCGGGTCCAGGCGGTGGTGAACGCGGTGGCCCAGGGCCAGGTGGACTCGATCCGCAGCCATCGGCCGCGGGCGTGTTTCGTCAGGCGGGCGGGCAGGTGGTAAAGCCGGAAGCGCATGGTGTCCGGCTCGGCGGCGGCGAGGTGATCGACGTCGTGGAGGGCGAGGAGGCGGTCAGCTTCGCGAACTGCCGCCTTGAGGGCTGCACCCGGCGGACGATCAGCCGCATCCCCTGCGGCCATCCCTCGTGGATGTTCAGGCCGGTCAGCTCCGCGACGAAGTAGCCCTCCTGCGTCTCGCCGTTCTGCTTCCGCGAGGTCTCCCATGCCCGCTCCGGGAGCCTGGCGATCGCTGTCCCGTCGGCATCGGTCACCTTCCAGCCCACCTGTAACGCACCTTCCGACGTGCGGTATTGAGGGCTTCGAGGTGCTTCAGCAGGCCGTGGGTGGCGCCCACGCCGTCGACCCGGACGAGGATTTCGGCGTGGGAGGAGTCAGACATCTGTTCCAGTGCGGACACCAGGACCCGGACATGATCGGCGACCGTGTTCGCGCCGGCATCGCCCGGCCGCAGCTCCATGGCCAGGGACTCTCTGGTGTTCGCGCACCAGGCCACCAGCGGATGGAATCCGAAGGTCTTCTTGAACGTGACCGCCGCAAGCTCCTTCTTCGAGGCTGCGGTGATGATCGTGGCGTCGAGGTCGATGACGATCCAGCCCGTCAGACGCCGGCCCGGCAACCGTCAGCCAGGGAAAGTCCCCGGGCCGCAGGTGCAGCCGGGACCACACATGCCGGCGCACTCGACGGCGGGCCTTCGCCACCTGCCCCAGCGTCGTCTCGTCGAGTGCGGCCAGGGTCCGGCGGGCGGTGGAGTCCGAGGCGGGCGGACTGAACAACGGCCGGTGACGGAGCTGGAGCCGCTCGGCCTCCAGCAGGTTCGTCGCCCCAGCGTGATCGACACCGCGAGCTGCACCAGCAGCGCGGACCGGTTCCGCTGGCCAGGCCCGCCCACCGGCAACACCCTCGCCAACGCCGGGGCCAGCCCGACCCGGTCCGCACACCGCCGCAGCAGTGCCTCCCCGGCGTGTCCGACCAGTCCCTGCCGTCGGCCCGCACGGCCGACCGCCGGTCCCACTCTGTACGCTCGGTCACCAGAAAAATGCCTTGATCTTCTGCCCGATACGTCCTCAACAAACGCATCCTTGCAGGTCAACGGCACCTTTCTACTGTCGGGGCGTCAGCCCGTCAATTCCGGTGAATAGCCAGGGCTGACGCAGACGCCGCCCGTCCGAACGCCCTGCCGCCGGACAGAACGGCCCGCGTGTCACACCCCGACATGTGTGTGCGGGATCCGCCGGAACCCGGACGCACCGTCTCAGGACACGGGCGGACCGGACGGTCCGGCTGTCCGACGGTGTTCGGCGTTGATGCGCTGGGCTTCTTCGAGTTGGTCTTCGAGGATGATGATGCGGCAGGCGGCGTCGATGGGGGTGCCGTTGTCGACGAGTTCGCGGGCGCGGGCGGCGATGCGCAGTTGGTAGCGGGAGTAGCGTCGATGGCCGCCCGCTGAGCGGAGCGGGGTGATGAGGCGGGCTTCGCCGAGGGCGCGGAGAAAGCCCTGGGTGGTGCCGAGCAACGCTGCGGCCCGGCCCATGGTGTAGGCGGGGTAGTCGTCGTCGTCGAGCCGGCCGAACGAGTCGTCTGCTGTCACTTGCACCTCTCCGAGAAACGCGTGGAGGGGCCCCGGCGCTATTCGCGCCAGGGCCCCGAAGGAACTGCTACACCATCTGCCGACCCTGATACTGCGCCGGCCTACTGTTTCCGCAGACCCGACCAAGATTGCTGTCGGGACGCGGGGATCGCGGTTGCTCGACCGGAGACCACCTCACTATCGATGTCCTGCGGTACCCGGGCTCAGCCATTCCGCCCGGGCGATCCTGATGGCGCCTCGCTCCTCCGTTCTTTCCCTCTTTGATCAACTAACTGCCGGTACTGCTCTACTGCTGGTGTTACGAACCGCTCAGTGACCTGTCACAGCGCCACTCTCCGGCAGCCAGCCCCGTCGCCCGTCCTGCGTTTGCTCTGGCTTAGAACCCCACTGCCGAACCTCCCGGTGCGCGCGCCCGCAGCCGACGCCTTCACCGAGGAACCACTTACTGACTTCACTGCTGGGTCTTGCGAACTGCACCTACAGGTACTGCCACTGCATCAACTGCGGTCCTGCTCACGGCGGCCCCTGATCACTGCGAGCCACCCGGTCCGGCCGTCAGCCCCGTCGCCGTCCTGCGACAACCCTGGCTCCGAAACTCCACCACCGCACCGCCCTGCACATTCCAACTACATGTACTACTGCCTGGCAGTTCGTGTCTGCCAGGCCCTGCCGATCTCGGCTACGAGAGAAACCATAGCCAGACGATCTCCCAATGTCTACTCCAGCCAACATAGATTTTTGTGCGTTCGGCGGGGAGGTAAGCGACCTCGACGGCGGCGGAGGCTGGCACCCGTCACTGCCAGGGCGAGAGGGCGAAAGGTCCGCGGCAATGTGCAGCGGGCAGAAGAGTGTCGTCGCGCGATCCAAAAACCCTGGGACCCCAACGAGGAGCATCAACGCCACAACCGCCCGCTCACCCGCTGGCCGGCGAGGACCTCGGTATGCGGGCTTGGTGTGTCGCACGGACAAGGCGTACGGCCGCCGAGTCCGGGGCGGACGTTGGCGTCCGTTCAGGGGCTCCGTGGTGCAATGACACTGCCCGGCACCGGGCCCTGGCGCCGCCCCCTCGGCCCACTCGGCAGGGGGCACTGCGCTGGCGGGCAGTAAAGAGCGAGGAGTCACCGTGACCGTATGCGGGCCTGGCGAAGAAGGCAGGCCGACCACTCGTCTTCCTGACAGCAGCGGCGGCCGGGGCGGGGCGATGACCTTGGCGGGGACGCTGGCGGCGGCGGAGGCCGCGGCGCCCGTGGAGTCGCTCGACGTGGTCGCGCGCATGCTCAAAGAGCGACTCGGGGCCGCGGCGGTATCGTTCCTGATCACCGACTTCAGCGGCGGCTCGGTTGTGCGGCTGGGGGCGGCGGGCAGCGTCGAGACCGACGAGCCCGCGCGGCGCATCACGCTGCGGGGCACCCTGTACGACGACGTGATCCGCACCCAGCGGCCGAGGGTGGAGGACAAGGGCGAGGGCGGTCTGGTGCGGCTCGTCGCCCCGGTGACCAACCGCGGGGACGCCATCGGGCTCCTGGAACTGTTCTTGCCCGTCGCGCCTGACGCGGAGGTGATGCAAGAGGTCAGCGAGACGGCGCACGCCCTGGCGTACATCGTCATCGCGAACCGGTCCTTCACCGACGTATACCAGTGGGGCCGCCGCACCGCCCCGCTGAGCCTGGCCGCCGAGATCCAGCACAGGCTGCTCCCGGCATCACTGGCATGTGAGGCGGCCCAGTTCGCGGTCGCCGGGGCGCTGGAGCCGGCCGATCACGTCGGGGGTGACACCTTCGACTACGTGATCGACCGGGACACGGTCCAGCTCTCCGTCACCGACGCCATGGGCCACGATGTCGATGCCGCTCTGCTCGCAACTCTCCTGGTGGGCGCCCTGCGCCGGGCACGGCGGGCCGGTGCCGGCCTCGCCGAACAGGGCGATCAGGCCGATCAGGCCGTGCGCGAGCACGGCCGCCACGGCTACGTCACCGGGCAGCTCCTGCGCATCAGCCTGCTCGACGGCACCGCCGAGTTCATCAACGCCGGGCACCCCCGGCCACTGAGGATGCGGGACGGACAGGTGCGGGAGATCACTCCGAAGATCGATATGCCGTTCGGCTTCCACGCACCGCACAGCTACCGGGTCCAGTCGCTGGACCTGCGGCCGGGCGACCGGCTGGTGATGCTGACCGACGGCATGCTGGAGCGCAACGCCAACAGCCTCGATCTGCCGGACCTGATCGTCCGCACCCGCGCGCTGCATCCCCGCGAGGCCGCCCGCACCCTCATCGCCGCGGTCGTCGAGGCCAACCACGGTCACCTGCAGGACGACGCGACCGTCATGTGCCTCGACTGGCACGGCATCGGCCACTCCCATCGGAACGCCGACACCGGCGCCAACCTCGCCGACGCCTCCGCCCCTCACCTCCGGAGCAGACCACCTGCGGACAATGACCCTGAGACCGCTCCACCCCCCGCTTCGGCCGACCCGTCGCGGCCCGGCACGCGGCAACGTGCGTGACCAGCGGCCCTGGCCAAAACGTTGTCGCGGTCAGTAGACGGCCAGGGAGATGGCGATGTAGTGCGCCGTGAAGGCCGCCACGGTCAGGGCGTGGAACACCTCGTGGAAGCCGAACCAGCGCGGTGAGGGATCGGGGCGCTGGAGGGCGTAGACGACCGCGCCCGCGCTGTAAAGAAGACCGCCGGCCACGACCAGGGTGAGTACGGCCGCTCCGCCGGCGTGCAGGAAGTCGGGCAGGTAGCGCACCGGTGCCCACCCCAGCGCCAGGTAGCACGGGGTGTACAGCCAGCGCGGAGCTCCCACCCACAGGACCCGGAAGGCGATGCCGACCAGTGCGCCCGCCCACACGATCCACAGCAGCACGGACCGCTGGCCCGGCGGGAGAAGGAGCACCGCAAGGGGCGTGCAGGTGCCGGCGATGATCAGGAAGATGTTGGCGTGGTCGAGACGCCGCAGGACCGCCTCGCCGTGCGGCCCCCAGGTGCCACGGTGGTAGATGGCGCTCGTTGCGAACAGCAGCCAGGCGGTGACCGAGTACACGGCGCAGGCCACGGCTGCCTGCGGGGTGCGGGTCAGACAGATGAGCACGATGCCCGCGATCAGTGCGGCGGGGACCATCCCGGCATGCAGCCAGCCCCGCAGCCTCGGCTTGATCGGTTCGGCCAGATCGGCCGCCCGCTCCACCAGAGCGGCAACCGAGTGCCCGCTCTCCCCATCTTGTGATCCGCAGAGCAGCCCGTCTTCATGGTGTTCTCCACGCGCTGCGGCGGCGTACGTGTATTCGGCTTCAGCGGCGTCGTGCGACACGGCTTCTCGTCCTCCCTCGGACTCCTGGGCATCACCGGTGATCATGCGGCCATGCTAAAAGACTCGCCCAGACAGTTTTCTGCAAGGCCGGTCTCGAAACAGCCAGGCCGCGTCGCCGGAAATGGGTCACTTCGCCGCCGTGTGAACTCCGGCCCGTTGCTGCTGCCGCCCATTGGGCTCGAAGCGGAATAGATCAGCTGCTCATGGGAACGATCAGAGCTCCCGAGCGGGTATCTCCGCTCCCTGCGCGCAAGGATCGCCGATGCTTCCTGAGGTCCGCCCCCACCTGTCCGGCCCCCTCGCCGACCAGTTGGAACACCAACTGGGTCTGGTTCCGCAACAGGAAGCCGGCGATCTCGATGTACAGCGCGTCGCCGGCATCGCCGTCGTCGCGGCCGCCCACTCCGATGGGTATGCGGCCACCGGTCACCTCCTGGGGCTGCTGGCCGCTCTGCCTGCCCCCGCCAAGGCAGGAGAACGCTTCTGGTCGGAGCTGTGGAGGTCTTCGGGCACCGCGTACCTGCTGCCTGCCAACATCAAGGCTGCGGTGCTGCGTTCCCTGGCGGGAGAAGGAATCGTGCTGGCCCGACAGATCCTGTCGGCTGTCGATGAGATGACCCCGCCCCAGCGCGTCGCAGCCGGGGAGGTGATCGGTCAGGCCCTCGCCGAGTCCGACCATTTTCCCGACCTCAAGACACAGGTCATCGGAGAACTGTGGCTCCGTGACCTCGAACTCACCGCCTGGCGCGTCCTGCACGCAGACCGCAGGTCCGACGATCCGACAGGACGCAAAGCATTCCTCGATGCCTGGAGCAGGGTCTGAGCTTCAGCACTTGCTGTCGTGATGGGTGAACAGTTCCAGCCGTGCCCGGACAGGCACGTGTGCGTCCGCAGGATGGCGGAGGGTGCCGTCCAGGCAGAGGAGGTAGCGCGTGCGCCGTCCGGCGCGCTCCCGGCGCAGGTAGCCGGCCTGTTCAAGATCGTGACGATGTTCTGGGCGGTTCGCTGGGTGACGTGGCAAGCCGCGGCGATGTAGCGAAGGCGGGCGGCAGGGGCGCGGGCGATGACCATCAGCACGCGGTTGTGGTTGGTGAGGAAGCTCCACTTCCCGGTCTGCTCGTTCACCATCTGCTCCGTTCTTCGATGTTGCCCAGCTGTGAACGCCGCAGGGAATTCGGTTTCATCACCATCAGTGGCAGGCCGTGAGTGTCGACCCCTCGACCGCGGTGGCGGCCGTTGATCCCTTTTTGCCAGGGTCGGAGCTGTGAGAGTCTTCCCACGGTCGAAGCCACTTTGCCTGCCTGCGAGGCGCTGACCGTGGCCACCGCCCTGACTCCGTTGCCCATCTGGCGGCGGATCCGTCCGGTCAGCACCTCCCGCACACCGGGGGAACCTCAGGGTGGCCAGTAAATATAATCGGCCCATGTCGAAGCCTGACGAGCTGCTCGTTGACGTCGCCGCCCTGGTGGAGTCCGGGCAGAGCAACCAGATGTCCCTGACCGTGGTCACCGGTGGTGCTGTCATCACCGGGCGGCTTGCTCCCGAAGCAGTGTGGCGGCAGAGGGTGTCGGACGTGCTGACGGATTCCGCCCGCCTGGGAGAATTCTCAGCCGTCTTCGGCACCCCCGCGAAGAACGGGCCGCCCACGCATCTGCACTTCCATGTCGCCCGGATCCTGCAGGGCACGGTGGGGATCCCGGAGACGGGCGGGATGTACCGCGTGGCGATCGCCGACGTTGGCGCCTGGACCGTGGGCGACTTCAGCTATTCCGACCACTGAGCAACGAGTGCGGCGGGAACCCGTTGCAAGCAGTGTGGGCCAGACCGGCGCGTGCCGGTCAGGCCCACACTGCTGTTCAGGTGTCGGCTTCGTGCCTGTTTCCCTCGGTCAGACGGACAGGGGGGTGCCGAGCATCGCGGAAGCGTGCTGGAGCGGGCTGAGGATGCGTACGGGTGCGGCCTCGGGGAGGGTACGGCAGGTGAAGCCGAGCTGCGTCATGGCCCGCAGGACTTCGCCGGCGCTGAAATCACGTCGGTCCTGGCGGGTGATGACCTGGCCGACCTGCTTGACAGGGTAGTGGCGGCGGCCGATGATCACGGATTCGCCGGTACCCAGTTCGGGCTTGATGCCCTTCATCGATTCCAGCACGCCGCTCTTGGTGAGCTCGAAGGGGAAGCGGGCGATGACACAGCGCATGTGACCTCACAGAGAGAAGCGGGAGAACGGTCCGGCCAGGGTGAGACGGTTCAGCGGGAGAGGGCGAGTACGCCCAGGGCGCTGCCTTGTCCGTCGACCACCGGCAGGGCACCGAGCCGGCGGGAGCGCATCCCGTGCTCGGCTTCGGCCGTCGTGGCCACGGATGTAGTGAACGACCCGTGGTTGCCGAGGATCTCGCGCAGGCGGACGCGGTCCGTGTAGGCGGAGCTGTCGCGGACGGCGGTGAGTTCGGCCTGGGTGACCAGGCCGGTGCACTGGCCGTCCTGGTCACAGACGACCAGCCGACCCGTGCGTGCGGCGGCCATGACCGACAGCGCCACCTCGACACTCATGTCGTCGCAGACCTGCGGT
>NZ_JBIAIQ010000072.1:0-21349 GCF_042871525.1 Streptomyces sp. NPDC005784 | reverse complement strand
GTCCGCGGTCGCCGCGTCGTGACCGCAGTTGCCACCGTTCGGCCGCAGCGGGAGCACGTCGACCCCATGACATGCGCCCTCTTGGTCGCAGTGCCATCGCGGGCCGATGACGTAGCCCCTCTGTTCACCCGTCACGAAAGCGGAGCCGGCACCGGCAGCACAGATCCCGGCAGCCGACGGGCTGCCGGGATCAGAAGTGCTCAGCGCCTACTTGGGCCGGATGGCGTCCTTGGCCTTCTCCTTGGCCGCGCGCAGGTCGCCCTTGGACTCCTCGGCGCGCCCCTCGGCCTTCAGGGACTCGTTGCCCGCCGCACCGCCGACGACCTTCTTGATCTTGCCTTCGGCCTGCTCGCCCTTGGCCTGAGCCTTCTCGTCCGCAGCCACAACCACTCACCCCTGCCTCATTCGGAACTCAATTACGCCCTCCGTGTCACCCCGGGTCTGCATCCTCAAACCAACCCGAGGACTGCCACGCATTCGCAGCCGTGGACCGTCTAAGAAATACATAAGATCCACAGGAATGGTGATCGATCCGCAGGGCACACGACGGTCCGGAGGTTGATAACTATGGTTCCTGTTCTTCTTGTTCTTCTGCTCGCCCTGATCCTCTTCGGTGCCGGTTTCGCACTGAAGGCACTGTGGTGGATCGCCGTGATCGTGCTGATCGTATGGGTCCTCGGCTTCGTGATCCGTCCGACAGCAAGCGGCGGCCGGCGTGGCCGCTGGTACCGCTGGTAGACGGCCTGAACAGCACATCGTCAGGGTGGGGCCCGACGCTACGGCGTCGGGCCCCACCCATGTCCCGTCCCGGCGACCGCAGGACGAAAGTGGTGATTCCTCCGGCTCGAGGTAGCTGGAAGCCATGGCCGGAGGCTGGTGTGACGCCAGGAACCATGGCCCTCCAGCACGACGTCTTCGGCTGTTCACTCTTTCCGCAGCGCGTATGTATAGGCGCAAGAAGCCTGGGAACCCGAACTCCCGGGAGCGTCAGCAACGATGACGCTCGGTCTCAACGAGTCCGCAGTTCGACTGTGGGCGGCATTCGATTGATTCCTTGAGGAGGGATTTTATGAGTGACAACATCTGGGGCTACCAGCCGACCACCGGCTACACCGCGGGCACCGACCTGACCGGCTACAAGGTCGCGGCCACCGACGGCAGTATCGGGAAGGTCGACAAGCACTCGGACGACGTCGACTCCTCCTACCTCGTCGTCGACACCGGCGTGTGGATCTTCGGCAAGCACGTTCTCCTCCCGGCCGGCACCGTGCAGTCGGTCGACCAGGCCGAACGGAAGATCTACGTCGCGCTCACCAAGGACCAGATCAAGGACTCCCCCGAGTTCGACAAGGACAAGCACACCGGTGACGCCGGCTACCACGAGCAGGTCGGCAGCTACTACCAGAACCGGCGCAGCATCTGACATCAACACCCCGGCGCAAGCCAGGGGGCCGGCCGGGAGTGTCTTCGGCCGGCCCTTTCGTGTACGCGTGGGGGCGGGAAAGCCCCGAGGCGCCAGACCCCTCAGGCAGGGGCCGCTGGATCCGCCGACCGGGAAGCGCGGCGGTGTTCGTCGTTGATGCGCTGGGCTTCTTCGAGCTGGTCCCCGAGGATGACGATGCGGCAGGCGGCCTCGATCGGCATGCCCTGGTCGACGAGTTCCCGGGCGCGGGCGGCGATGCGCAGCTGGTAGCGGGAGTAGCGGCGGTGGCCGCCCGCGGAGCGCAGCGGGGTGATCAGGCGGGCTTCGCCGAGGGCGCGGAGGAAGCCCTGGGTGGTGCCGAGGAGTTCGGCGGCCCGGCCCATCGTGTAAGCGGGGTAGTCGTCATCGTCGAGCCGGCCGAACGAGGAGATCGTCCACCAGAGGCTTCGCCCGCACGGTATCCCGGGGGCCGGCAAGGCCCACGTCCGACCTCGCAGGCGCGATGGGTTAACCTCCGTTCCGCTTTCACTCCTGAGACGGGGCGGCGGGTCTACGGTGGAACATCTGGCATGCATGCCTCAAGCGGGGGTACGCCGTCTCTGGCCGCTTAGGAGCAGGCGGCACGGCATCTGAGGCTGGATCACATAGGAGGGGACGAGCATGACAGTGACCGAGACGACCGGGGCGCAGGCCGTCGTGCTGCCGGAGATCAGTGACCCGTCGCAGGTCGCTCCGAAGGACGCCCGTGAGCTGTCGAGGCTGTTCTTCGACCAGCTCGCCGTCCTGGAAGAGGGCACGCCCGAGTACCAGTACGCGCGCAACACCCTCATCGAAATGAACATCACCCTCGTCCAGTTCGCGGCCTCACGTTTCCGCAGCCGCAGCCAGCACGAGATGGAGGACATCGTCCAGGTCGGCACGATCGGCCTCATCAAGGCCATCGACCGTTTCGAGCTGTCCCGCGAGGTCGAGTTCACCTCCTTCGCCGTCCCCTACATCGTCGGCGAGATCAAGCGCTTCTTCCGCGACACCACGTGGGCCGTCCACGTCCCACGCCGCCTGCAGGAAGCACGCGTGGCGCTCGCCAAGGCCACCGAGGAGCTCCGCAGCCGGCTCGGCCGCACCCCGAGCACGCGGGAACTGTCCGAGTTGATGTCATTGTCGGAGGAAGAGGTCATCGAGGCCCGCAAGGCCTCCAACGGCTACACCTCGGCCTCGCTCGACGCCGCCATCACCTCCAGCGAAGACGGTGAGGCCGCCCTCGCCGCCTTCATCGGCGTGGACGACACCGCCCTCGAACTCGTCGAAGACTTCAACGCCCTCGCCCCTCTGATCGCCGAACTCGACGGCCGGGAACGGCGCATCATCCACATGCGCTTCGTCGACGAACTCACGCAGGCCCAGATCGGCGAACACCTCGGCGTCTCCCAGATGCATGTCTCGCGCCTCCTCAACCGCACCCTCACCAAACTCCGGACCGGCATGCTCACCACCGAGTGAATGCGCCCGCCTGACCCCGGAACTCATGACGGCCGACACCCCTGTGCAGGCCGAAGCAGCCCACACGGCTTGTGTGAGCAGCCGGGAATCCCGGGCCTCTAGGTCGGTGAGGATGCCAACCTTTTCTTGCACAAGGGGAGTTGGGACCAAGCTCTGCGTCCGTGCCGGCGCTCGGTGTACCTCGCCCGCACCGGCCGGGCACCACCGAGGGCAGGCTGGAACCGGACCACAGACTGCCCGGTTCCAGCCCTCCGGCAGTCCTCACCGGCCGGTTGAAGCCCGGGACGACTCTCCCGCGCGTCCCCGGGAAAGCCGGTGAGGACGACCGGAGGGAGAACGACGCGTGGGGGGGAGAGCCACCACGCCGTTCTCACGCGGCCGCCTCACCGACGAACTGTTCCCCCTGGTCCCCCTGTTCTCCACTCTCCTTGGATGACAGGGCTCAGGTATCCGCCGCCCCCAGTCTGCTCCGCCTTCGCCCTCCCGCAAGCCCCACGGCAAATGATTGGTACAACATGGCTCTCACCCTCACGCGTCAGAGCCGGGGCGGCCTTCGTCGAGCTAACCCTCCTTCGGCTCCCCCACCTGCGGCGCGTTGGTGAGGGCCGGGTGGCAGGCTGTCGGCCAGCGAAGGCGCGAGGCGACCGTCCTGACCGCCGCCACGGTGCCCTCGACTGCACGAGGCCACTCCTTCCACCGGGAACTCCCCCATCGCGCTCAATTGATTCAGAGTGCGCGTCACACCGCGGCCGACACCTCTGGAGAACGGCCCGGGAGGAACAAACCCGCCGCTACCGCGGGTGGTCGGTGTCACGGTCACGGCAGGTCCGTACGCAGCGGATCATCTCTTCCGCGTACGGCAGGACGACACACAGCCCGACCCCGCCGGCGATCGCGGCGAGGTAGCGGGCCGGCAGCGGGCGCTGCTTGGGAAGGAGCTTCCAGTCATCGGTGTGGCCGGCGCCCTTCGTCACCTCACGGACCGGTTCCCAGTGCAGGCACGTGGTGAAAGCGGCCGCGGTCAAGGGCAGCACTTCCGGAAAGCTGTGGATGCGCTGTTCGACAGGCCGTACCTCACGCTTGTCGGTGGCCAGAGACGCGTCCCACGGTGCGGTGGCCCCGTGTGCGACGGCCGCGCCGCCCATGACTTCCTTTCCTCAACGACAGGGCGGCCTCTCGGCCCGGATGGTGGGTCTCAGGCCTCACCCCCCGTTGCCTTTCCTGCGCCCGCGGCGTGGGGTGCCGTGGGCCGGTGCCTGGGGCGCAGGGTGCCATCGCGGCGACCGGCAGACGGTTCGCCGGCGTCGCACTGGAAACTGGCCGTACTGGTCGTTCCGATGGCTGCGGGCTTGGAAAGTGCAGAGGCCGGTCGGCGATCGGCTCGGAGTCTCGTGGCGGCCGGGGAGTTCGTGACTGTGGCCGCCGCCTTGGCCAAGTAGGAGCGGGCGGTGTCGAGGGCGTCTGTGACTTCGCGGGTTCCGGTGGACACGCACAGGGTGTAGGCGAGGTCCCGCAGCCGCTGACTGGGGGGCGTCCCGCCGTCGGGCGATTCCTCGGCGAGGAGCGACTCGTATTCCGCGACCAGCTGGTACAGAGTGACGGGGAGGGGCATCAACATCGGTGCGACTCCTTGGGGCTGAGGCCTTCTGGTGTTGTGGGGAACTGTCATGACAGCGTGCATGGGGCTTGAGGAAGCGGCCACCCGGCCCTGGGAGTGGAGCAGTCCTCACGCCACGGAGGCGCTGCCGGAGCGACTGCGGCACTCGCACTCTCCCAGCACCTCACTGCGTACATGGGCGCAGCTGCGGGTGATGAGCCGGGAGATGTGCATCTGGGAGCACCCCAGCTGATCGGCAATGCGGCTTTGTGTCATGTCCTGGAAGAAGCGCATGTAGAGGACGGTCCGCTCACGTTCGGGGAGCCTGCACAACGCCTTCCTGGCCGCCTCGCGGTCGACGATGACGTCGTAGGAAGGGTCGGTGACGCCCAGGATGTCGGCGAGGCTGTACGCGTCGTCGTCGGTGGCCAGTGCGGCGTCCAGTGAGAGGGTGCTGTAGCTCTCCAGCGCTTCCAGGCCCGTGGCGACCTCGTCCTCGGTGAGGCCGGTGCGGGCGGCGATGTCGGCGGGTGTGGGCTGGGGACTGCCGGGGCGCTGGGTGAGCTCGCGGCGTGCCAGACGGACCTGGTTGCGCAGCTCCTGCACCCGGCGGGGCACCCGTAGGGCCCACGTGCGGTCCCGGAAGTGCCGTTTCACCTCGCCGGTGATGGTCGGCACGGCGTAACTCTCGAAGGCCCCCCGGCCGGGCTCGAAGCGGTCGACGGCCTTGACCAGCCCGAGTGCTGCCACCTGGCGCAGGTCTTCCACGGCTTCACCGCGATCACGGAACCGGCCGGCGATACGGTGCGCCATGGGCAGCCAGGCCCTCACCAGCTCATCGCGCACGGCATCCCGTTCCGGCCCCTCGCCCAGTTCCGCCAGCCGCTCGAAGAGCGCGGCAGTCTGGGGGGAGTCGTCATGGGTTCGGCGTGCGCTCCCGGTGAGAAGGGAGACAGAGGTGCTGTCGACCTGCGAACAGTCTGGGTTCATATCAGTGAGCACGGGGATCGCTCCTGAACGCGGGGTTCAGGACGGGGCCCGGAGCCAGATACCGAGCGCGGCCTGAACCGTGTCTGTCAGAGGTTCGCCGCGCGGGAGGTCTGCCCGGCCCGCCGAAGGAAACCGCAGCAGGCAAGGAGAACGGAATCCCCGCAGGGCGTGCGCCTTCGGTCCGAAGCACGAATTCTCATGTGCCCCTCAGCCATGACCGTAAACACCGCCTTCCCGACTGCGCACGACATCCTCCACCCCACCTCGTCCGGCCCGGGAAAGCCCGTTCCCATGCCCGCGCCGGGAGCCAGCAATTTGTTGGTCGGCGGGGTATCCGGAGCGCACGGATGCGGCCGGGTCGGGGCGGTCTTCTTGGCCCGACGGACCTGGTCGCCCAGTTTCATGAGCGCATCCTCAGATGCCGTCTGCCGCAGCCGGGGGAACAAGTAGTCCTCCTCGTCGCGGATGTGCGAGCGGATCCCGGTCACCAGCTCGCCGATCAGGAGGTCAAAACCCGGTTCATCCGCGTCGAGGCTCTCGAGCTCCTACCTCGTCCGCTCGGCCTCGGCATGGTCCTCCAGTTCCTTGGCGGCGACCTTGTCGCCGTCCGGCAAAAACTCCCTCACGGCCAGATACGGATAGGCTTCCTCGGCGACCTAATGCCCCACCAGCTCAATCACGGCCTGCTCCCCGTACACCTTGCGCTGCTCGCCCCCCGGCGCCAGCACTTACATCTACCGAAGAGATCCTCGACCTCCCGGTGATCCGTGGTCCCAATGACGGCTCTCACCCAGCGGAGGAACCGCTTGTCCCGCGCCACCCACGGTCACAGTCCGGTGATCACGCTCGATCGTCACCGATGTTCCAGCGACTGAGGCGCCACTCCAGTACGCCCGCCTCAACACCCGTGCATCGCCTGCGCAGTTCGGTCCGCCTCTCACCCTGCTCACAGGGCTCCGGCGCAGAGTCTGCCGAAGTTCTACGTCGACAACCCTTCCGCTTCCACCTCCTCCTTGCAGCAGGGCATGCACCGAGCGCAGCGGTTGGACGGTTTCCCCGGCACAAGTGGCCGAACCAGGGAAACCTGAGCCGAGCCAGTCCCAACAGGAAAGGCCACCTGGTCGACCTGGCCGCTGAGTACCCCTCTTGCACTCCAATTAACAGCAGTCCCGCCAGGAACGGCGGTGTGCGCCAGCAGTCAGTCGAGTCTCGTTGCGTTGCAGGAAATCCGGGCACCGTCCTCGCATGGCTGGCTCAGAATTACACTGGAGGGCGGTACGCCGAGCAGCCACCGGTGTCAATCCCCTCGAATTCGAACCGTGGAGACCTCATCACGTCAGGCCTGTGGCACTCTCCTCTCTCCTTCGCCCTCTGGACCATGGAAGGCGAGTGACACGGGCCTTTGGGAGTCAACCAGTCGGTGATTGAGGGAAGTTGCTGCCGCAGGGGTGCACAGCTGCAGGCAGATTCCCCGGCCAGAGCCGCGGAAAATTACCACCATCCAGCCTCCGGCTAGACTCCTCCGAGATCGTCAAGAGATGACGGGGAGAGCGGATCATGGCGCAGAGTCGCGCTGACGCCCGGACACGGCACCCTCGTCATGAACGACGAGGCGAGGCGAGACTTCCCGGAGTATTGGCCACCCTCGCCGCCATCGCCCTCTACCTCGCATTGCCGCAGCAGCTGCTCATCGCACCCCGATACGTGCTGCCCACTCTTGAGGTCCTGCTCCTCATTCCGCTCATCGCGATCAACCCCAGGCGGCTGACCCGTCAGACCAGAATGTTCCGCATCCTGTCGCTGGCCCTCGTCGCCGTCATCGCTGCGAGCAACCTCGTCGCGCTCGCCATCCTGATCGACGAATTGGTGCACGCAGGAGTGAAGGACGGACGCGAGCTCCTGGTGGCCGCCCTACAGGTCTGGCTCACCAACATCATCGTCTTCGGTCTCGCGTTCTGGGAACTGGACCGAGGCGGCCCCGTCAGCCGCACCCAGGCACCGCGCGCCGAGCTCCCGCTGGCGGATTTCCGCTTCTCCCAGGACGAGAACGACGACGCTGTCGAGGAAGTCGCCGACGGCGCCAGCGGCTCCTCCGACTGGGTCCCCACCCTGGTCGACTACCTCTACGTGTCCGTCACGAACTCAACGGCCTTCAGCCCGACGGACACCATGCCGCTCACCACCCGCGCCAAACTCATGATGAGCATCGAAAGCATCTCCGCCCTCCTTACATCGCTCCTCGTCATCGCCCGCGCCGTGAGCATCCTGCACTGACATCCGGACAGCCCCTCACTCGCCGGTGCCCGCGCCCCTCGTCCTGCGCGCCCGAAGGCCTACAGGAATCACGAGCTGCCGCCCGGACGAGCGATCACGCCTTCGCCGGAAGACAGCGCGCCGTCTGCGCCTGACGGTCGGTCCGGGCCTGCAGGCGCTGAGCGTTGCGTTGGTTCACTGCCGCGCTCGCGTTGGCCGCCACCCGCCGCTGCCGTCCGTGCCAACCACACGGCCTCGTTTCAGTGATAAAAGCGAGGGAACCCGCCCAAATAAGAACATACGGCGCACCCGTGAGGGGGTTCGACTCCATGTCAACAGGGACACTTCTGGCAATCGTCATTCCCGTCGTGGTGGTGATCGCCTTGGCGGCCGTCGCGGTTTCGCTCCTCATGCGCCGCCGGAAACTGCGCGAGCGCTTCGGCCCGGAGTACGCGCGCACGATGGAGGACGCCGACAGCCGCACGGCCGGAGAGCGCGAACTCAGAGCCCGCGAGAAGCGGCACGACGCGCTGGACATCAAGCCGCTGGACAGCAGTGTCAGGGAGCGGTACACGCGGGACTGGACCAGCGTGCAGGACGAGTTCGTGGACCGCCCGGAGGACGCCGTGCACGACGCGGACCAACTGGTGACCTCTCTGATGCACGAACGCGGCTACCCCACCCAGGACTTCGAGCAACAGCTCAAGGACCTCTCGGTCGAGCACGGCCGCACGCTCGAGCACTATCGGTCCGCCCACGACGTCGACGTCCTCAGCACCCGCCACGAGGCGACCACAGAACAGTTGCGGGGGGCGATGGTGCACTACCGCTCCCTGTTCGACGAACTGCTCGCCGACGGCGGGCAATCCCGCCATGCACCGGCCTGAACAGCTCAACGAACGGGCCGCCACCCCGGCGTCCGGGACCGGAGGAGACATGCAACGCGAAGACACACCTGGCACCGCCACCGCGAGCGGCCTGTCCACCGACGACCTCGCCCAGCCCCGCGACCGGTCCACACAAGAGGGCCCAGCCGGCACGCAGGAGCAGACCGATGTTCCCCCTTTCCCCGGCGAGAGCACGGAAACGCCGGGCCGACCCGTTGAAGACAGGACCGCGGAGGCCGACGTCAGCACCCAGAGCTCGGGCCAGGGCGCCCAAGCCGAGGAGGACGTCCCGCAGCTACTCAGCGCTGAGGACGAAGAAGGGTTCCGCACCCGCTGGCAGGAAGTACAGAACAGATTCGTCGACGACCCGCGCGACGCCGTGCACACCGCCGACGCCCTCGTCGCCGACGTGATGCAAAGGCTGGCCGCCACATTCGCCGACCACAAACAGGAACTGGAAGGACAGTGGAACCGAGGCGAACAGGCGAACACCGAAGACCTGCGCCTGGCACTGCGACACTACCGTTCGTTCTTCAACCGCCTGCTGGTCACCTGACACAACGCCGCACCGCAGCGGCTGACCTGGGCTGCGCCCCTCTGATCGCGGGACCCGCCTGTCTTCGGGGGATCGGGCGAGCGTGGGTCGGTTCGGCTGCGGACGTCGGCAGCACCACGGGGCGCCGCACCGGCGCCTGGGCCATCTCGGCCCCGAGACCGCAGGCGGCTCGAGGCACGACCGCCCTACGGCCGGCCAGGGGACTCCCAACGGACATGGCTCCTCCGCATAGAACAGCCTGGCGCACTGACCAGGATGCCCCTGGTCATGGCGGGCTGTACTCCGGTAGCTGACCGACGGCACCGGAATTCGTCCCCGAGCGGGAGTGTCCACCCGGGCCTAGCGTGGAAACGCGCAGCAAGGGACCTGACACTCCAACGGCGGAGGAACGCATGGCCGTACGGCACCGGCTGATCAGAAAGTCTCCTCAGGACGTCTGGGAGGTCCTGTCCGACGTCGAACGGTACGGGGACTGGGTCGTGGGCCCTTCACGAGCCGAGCTGGACGAGGGACGGTGGCCCGACCTGGGGGCGGCCCTCCGCTACGAGATCAAGATCGGGCCGCTCACCCTGCACAACCGGACCGTCGTACGCCGCAGTGAGCCGGCCGCCGTCCTCGAGCTGGAGGCGGACAGCGGACCGCTGGGGACCGCGAGGATCGCGATGGAACTGCGGCCCTGGGGCGAGCACACGCTGATCATCCTCGATGAACACCCCCTGCGCGGCGCCGGAGGCGCCTTGCACAACGGCCTCCTGGAGGTGGCGCAGCAAATAAGGAACCGCGCCATGTTGGGCCGCCTCGCCCGGCTGTGCGAGGGGGACGAGGATCCTGCCAACACCACACCGCTCGCACGGCGGGCCGGATGCACGTTCGGGCCCTGGGGCAGATGACAAGCCAGGCGTCGACGTCCGCAAGGGGTGGATCTCGTGGCCTTCTCCGCCCTACGGGCCGTCACCGTCGTCGTGGCCGTCGTATGGGTCTGCGCGTGGGCGCGGGGCCGGCACATACGGAACCGACATCGCTGACGCGGTCGCCAGACGCGGTAGCCGGGAAGCGGTCATGCCGATGGTCTGCGGCTTTCCAGGGACGCGGCTCTGGCGGCGGGCGGAACCCAGTCGCGGCGCCGGTGGTGACAACGTGATTGCGGGTCGTCGGAGACCTTGGCGACTTCCGCGGAAATCTGCTGCTTCAGATGGTCGGGCAGCGGATCGCCGGTGATTGCCGCGACCAACTCCTCCGCGATGAGGCGAAGTTTGGTGTTGCTGCGCTGGGACACCTCGACAAGAACGCCCCAGGCGTCTTCCTCGTTCAACCTGAACGTGGCCATCAGCACTCCGCGGGCGAGGTCGATGACCGGGCGGCTCCGCATCGCCCGTTTCAGGTCGACGACCTCGGCGAGCAGGTCCTTCTCGCACTTCCCGTCCAGGTGAGGACCGGCACCGTTCGAGGGCGCGAACAGAGATGCCGTGCCCGTGAGCATGAGCAGCCGCTCGACAGCGCGTCCAGCAGCGCGGATGTGGACCGTCTTGCCCTGGGCGAGAGCAAGGCTCCGGAGGCGCAACAGGACCCGGAGCCCGGAACAGTCACAGAAGTCGACCCGCGCGAGGTCCAGGTCCAGTCCCTGGCGCGCCAGGGCCAGGGCGGCACACAGGTTGTGTTGGAGTTGCTGCGCGGTATCGATGTCGATCTCACCGGCGGCGACGACCAGTGTCCGTGCGCCGGCGGGATACGTGGCGGTCTCGAGGAAGGGTGACGCGCCTCCCACCCTGGCGCCGCAGGCCAGTCCATCGTGGGCGGCTTCGTCCCCGCTTCCCGCAGAGGGAGAGAGCGGATGTTCTCGCATGGCATACAGGTTCACCCTCCATCGGGTTACACGTCAAGAGATACATGAACTTTCTTTCGCCCTTTTGAATGCGTGAACGAAAGGGCCTAGCCTGGGGGGATGACTGAGGTACCCGAGGGACACAGCGGCTGGACCTTTCTGACCAACCACGCGCGAGTCCTCGCCGCGATCGCCTCCGGTGCGCAAGGCACGCGCATCCGCGACATCGCCGCACGGTGCCGGCTCACCGAGCGGGCGGTCCAGAAGATCATTTCCGATCTGGAGCAGGACGGCTATCTGGACCACACCCGGCGAGGGCGCACGAACCTGTACCACATCCAGCCCGGGACCATCCTTCGACACCCGGCCGACTCGGGCCTGACGGTGGCCGGCCTCCTGGCGGCTCTCGACCAGCACGAGAGCCCCGCTGAAGCCCCGCCCGGGCAGCGGACCGCGCAATCCGCGTCCGATCGCTCCGATGCGTTCGCTCGCGACGACAGCACAGCGGCCTCGTAGGGTTCCCTGCGGCCCTGGTCAGCTCCTCGCGCGCCGGAGCGCGGTCGCTGCCGGCAGGGCACCGACCGGTGCGGCGGCGAGGCGGCCGGAGCAGCGTGCCATGGCCGCTTGGACCGAGTGCCGCCCGGCGCGGCCGTCGAAGATGCCGTGGGCCGCCCCGTAGCCGTGCCCTTCAGCAACCAGGCGCGAACCAGCAGCCCTCCCATAGGCGTACACCGCGGCCCGGGCCGACTTTCCGGGCAACCTCATGCCTCCTGTGACGATCCGCGGCCGCTGGGGTACTCGGTCCCGGGCGGCAACGAGCCGTCCGAATGCGATCGGAGGAGAAGCCGTGGACGGGATCGTGCTGCTCAAGGAAGACCACAAGAGGGTGGAAAAGCTCTTCAAGCGGTTCGAGAAGGCGGGGGCCAACGCCCACGCGGAAAAGCGGAAGATCGCCGATCAGGTGATCGAGGAGCTCACCACCCACACCTGGATCGAAGAGGAGATCTTCTACCCTGCCGCCCGGGAGGCCGCCCCCGACACCAAGGACCACGTCCTGGAGAGCGTCGAGGAACATCACGTCGTGCTGTGGATGCTCTCCGAGCTGAAGGGTCTCGATACGGCGGACGAACGGTTCGACGCCAAGATGACCGTCCTCATGGAGAACGTCCGCCACCACGTCGAGGAAGAGGAGCAGGAATGGTTCCCCGACGTACGCAAGACCATGGGCCGCAACCAGCTCACCGAACTGGGCGAACAGATGGAATCGGCAAAGAAGGAGGCTCCGAGCGAGCCCCTCGCCGTTCCCAGCGCCGAACGGTAGATCGTACCGGCACCTCAAGCAGCCTGTGGATCGATACGGGCCTCGGCGACGGGGCCGCAGCCGCTTCGTCGATCGAATGCTGCCGAGCCGGCGGCTCATCAACCGCGACCATCCCCCAGGCCATCCAGCACAGACGCGGCTATTTCTCAGGGCATCCAGCGCGGAAAGGATCCACGCACATGCGCATCGCATTCCTCGTGGCGCCGGAAGGCGTCGAGCAGATCGAACTGACCGAGCCGTGGGCCGCCGTGGCGGGCAGCGGAGGTACCCCCGTACTCGTGTCCACAGAGTCCGGAGAGGTGCAGGCCTTCCGGCATCTCGACAAGGCAGACACCTTCCCCGTCGACCAAGTGGTGCGAGACACGTCTGTGGACGAGTTCGACGGTCTGGTGCTGCCCGGTGGAGTCGCCAACCCCGACCAACTGCGCCTGGACGAGCGGGCCGTGGCCTTCGTGAAGGGCTTCTTCGACGCGGGCAAACCAGTGGCGGCCATTTGTCACGCCCCGTGGATTCTCGTCGAGGCCGATGTGCTGCACGGGCGCAACCTGACATCGTGGCCGAGCCTGCGCACCGACATCCGCAACGCTGCCGGGAATTGGGTGGACGAACAGGTCAAGGTCTGCGACGGCGGCCCCAACACCCTTGTCACCAGCCGCAAGCCGGACGACCTGAAGGCGTTCTGCGAAGCCCTGGTGCACGAGTTCGGCCGCGCGACCACCTGAACGCGGAACCGGATCGGGCGTGCGCTCGCCCCTGTCCCGGGCAATCCGGCCGCTGGGGACAGGGGCTGTCGTGCCATGCCGGTGAGGGAGCGAGTACCCGAACGGCAACGTCCAGGGCGGCTTCCGGTCATTTCCGGTCCGCGAAGACGCTGCTGTCCAGGCGGTCGAGGAGGTCGGCAGGGTCTCGGTACACCGCTTGGGCGCCCGCCGACACCAGATCCGTCCGCGGGATGCCGCCGGACAGGACCGCCAGGGGTGTCACCCCGTCCCGGACCGCGGCCTGCATGTCCCAGACCGTGTCGCCGACGAACACCGCTCGTTCGCTCGGTACTCCGGCGAGCGCCCTGGCCTGCTCGACAGGATCGGGGGCGGGTTTGCCCTCGGCGACGTCGTCCGCGCTGGCCGCCCCGAGGATGACGTCGTCCGCGTGGATGGCACGGCGCAGCGCGGAGAGTTCCGCGCCGCTCGCCGAGGTTGCCAGGACGATCTCCCATCCCCGGCCGGCAAGGGTGCGCAGCAGTTCGCCGGCCGCGTCCAGCGGCGGCAACCGGTCGAAGTACGTTGCGTAGAGCGCGTGGTGGGCCGCGACGAACTGTTCGTCGTCCCCGGGGTCGCGGTCCTTGCCGAGCAGGTGCTCGATCAGGTCGCCGGCGCCGAGGCCCACGGCCCGGTGGATGTCACGCATGGCGACGCGGTGGCCGGCCTGGCGGAAGGCCTCCCACCAGGTGACGACATGCAGGTGGTTGGTGTCGACGAGTGTTCCGTCGACATCGAAGATGGCGGCGCGCCTCGTGGTCATCGCGGGTGTCCTCGCCCTCTCACAGTTCGCGCAGGGCGGGAAGCAGCTTCCGCTCGGCCCATTCCAGGTACGGCTCCTGGTGGTCACCGCCGATCTGGATGAGCGCGACCTCGGTGAATCCCGCTTCGACGAAGGACCGTACCGCGTCGACGACGGAGTCCACGTCGTCTCCGCACGGAATGGACTCGGCCACGTCCTCGGGACGTACGAACTGGGTCGCGCCGGCGAATCCTTCGGGGCCGGGCAGTTCGGCGTTGACCGGCCAACCGCCGCCGAACCAGCGGAACTGGTCATGGGCGCGGGCGACGGCCGCGTCCCGGTCCGTGTCGTAACAGATGGGCAGCTGGCCCACCTTGGGCTTGCCGACGCCGCCGTGCCGGTCGAACTCGGAGATCAGGTCGGCCTTCGGTTCGGTGGCGATCAGCAAGTCGGCGAGGTGTCCGGCGACTTCACACGAGCGCTCACCGGAGACGGCGACTCCGATCGGCGGGGGCGTGTCGGGCAGATCCCACAGTCGGGCGTTCTCCACGTCGAAGTGGGCACCGTGGTGGTTGACGCTCCCGCCCGCGAAGAGCGAGCGGATGATCTCCACGGCCTCTTCGAGCATCTCCAGCCGGACGTGTGCGGCCGGCCATCCGCCGCCCACCACATGCTCGTTGAGGTTCTCCCCGGAGCCGAGACCCAGGCGGAAGCGTCCCTGGGAAAGCAGTTGCACGGTGGCGGCCTTCTGAGCGACGACCGCGGGGTGGTAGCGGGTCGTCGGGCACGTCACGTACGTCATCAGGGGAATGCGCTCGGTGGCCTGCGCGGCGGCACCGAGGACAGTCCACGCGTACGGGGCGTGCCCCTGTGAGTCCAGCCAGGGGAAGTAGTGGTCGGACGTGACGGAGAAGTCGAAGCCGGCGCGCTCGGCTCCGGCCACATGACCGACGAGCTCACGCGGGCCGGCCTGTTCCGTCATCATCGTGTACCCGATCTGCACCATGTCACTCTCCTCCTCGTCGCCTCGGGCGCCGCTCGGGTGCGCGAGAGGTCTCCTGCCGGGTCAGCGAGCCAGAACCCGGCTCAGTCGTTTCTCGCGTCCAGCGTCGCGCGACTGCGTCCGCGACCTGCGCGGCTATCGCTTCGTCCGGAGCTGCAGGTCGACCTCCTTCTCCTGGTCTCCCGACGCAGTGCCCCGCTCCTGCACGGCGAACGCGTCACTCAGGGCTTCGCGGAGCCGGTCCACGGCGACGTAGCCGCCCTGCAGCGTGGCGGTGACCGAACCCTCCAACGGGGTCGGGCCGGTCGGAATGCGCTCTTCGGTCGGATCGAACACCGCGGTCCAAACAGGAAAGCGGTCGCCCGGCTGATCATGAGGCACGTCGCCGGAAGGTCGGTCGGTGGGGAACGCCGTCCGCAGGACGCCGAAGACGGTGGCGACGTCCTCCTTTGACGCTCCGGTGAGAGACACGGTGACCATCGAGCACCTTCCTTTCCGCTGGGGTACGACTGTGTACTTCGGTCCTAGCCGCGGGGCGGCGGCTGCCGCGAAGACCCCGAGGCGGGTGCAGGCCGAGACCCCGAGCGTTGCCGGCCGGCCCACCACTGCGGCCGACCAGCGCCGCGGTCGCTGCGCCCGCCGGCGTCAGGGCACAGGCGGTGCGCAGGAGCGTGCCCGCGCGTCCTTCGTGCCAGCTCTCGGCAACCACGCCCAGGCGTCGCTCGGCCGCCGCGCTCTCGCCGATTGCCGCAAGGCACCGCCGCGAGGCGGGCAGGCCCGCTCTCGCGCGGTGAAGCCACATGCAGGGCCATTCCCGAGGCAGCCACCGTCCCTGACGGCGTGAACAGAATGGGAAGTCTCGGTGGGGCGCCGTGCCGGGCGGGACCGGCGAGGACGGCGCGATACGAGGCCAGCGCTGGTCCGTGCAGCGCGGCTCCCACGGTCGAGATGGCGCCGACGCGGGGCAGCCACCCCGTGACGGCGCAGAGGGCGGCCGCACCGGCGACGGGACCGTACGCGCTGAGGAGTGGGTCGGATCCGGTCAGCCGGCCGTGGACGGGCCGTTCGCCGACCCACGTACGCACACCCATCACCTGTTTTCGAGTGGCCGGAATCCGCGGGCCCCTCCCAGCGTGCCGTGTCTCGGCCCCCGCGGCGCGCGGAGATGCGTCAGTCGGACGGTTCGTCGGGCACAGGATGCTCCGGATGCGGACTGCCGGACTGCGGGGCACCCTTCTGCCCGGTGCCGACCTCGTCCGTATCGGGAATCTCCGGATCCGGGCCTTGCGGCTCGGCCCGCTCGACGATGGTCGACTGCATCTCCGCGCCGAGGACGTCCCAAGGGTCCTCATCGGCTGCGGCCTGCTGATCGGGCAGGTCCCTCGGTATCGGCTTCGGTGTCGGCCCTCCGCCTTTCCCAGGGCCTTCCGGGCGGCGATCGTTCACGTCGTTCTCGCTTCCTCGCTTGACGGGCAAGTACCCCTCCGGCCGACGTTGATTCCGGGGGTCGCCGAGCGACTCCCGTGGCTGGTCAGCGGTGGCGGAGGACGTTGGCCGCGTTGCCGTCCGCGTTGGTTTGGGCGGAGTTGGTTCGAGCGGGCGGAGGGGTGGCCGCGATGTCGATGGGTTCCAGTTCGGGGCCGATGATTGGTGCGGATGGCGCGGACGAGTAATCCTGCGGGCCACGGCGGCCATGTGGGTGCGTGACGGCTTGGACGAGCTTGTCACCGATGAGCACTTCACCGACTGGTAGCCGGTTGATGGTGAGCGTGTACAACCAGCAGACGAAGAGCCTGCCGGTGGCCGCCCCTGACCCTCGGGTTCTGCAGCCACTCACGCGACCCTGGCGTGATGACGTCTGATCATGCTATTGACCTGCAACAACCCACCGAACGACGGCGGATGGGAGGCGATTCGACCCGGATTCGACCCCGGCCCCCTCCCATCATGAGAACAACCAGCTTTGATCTGCGGCTATGCAAATTCTGCCGCTGCACCAGTCGTATGCCGACAAGAAATCGCCACAGGTAGACCAATAAGGCCATATCTCGCAAATCATTGATCACGGACCAACATCGGTTGACAGCCCAAGCCCAAGGCATGGCTGCCACCCCCTTGCCGGCGGGCATCGACACCACGCCCCGCGTCACGCCTCTCACCAGGCATTTTACGGCTGGTCTTCCGTGACACGGAAGCCTTCTTGCGTACCTCCGAAGCCCGTCCCCACGATGTCGCCACGACCCGACGACGGGAGCCGAACGCCATGCCGCACACGACAGCCTTCGCCAGGAACCAGTGGTACAGCTAGCGCACCTTTCCCGGACCTGGCTCGAGGACCACCCCCGCATCCACCACGCATTCATCCCCGTCGGCGCGTGCTGGCTCAACCTGCAGGAAGGCTGGTGGCGCATCTTCCGCAAGGCCGCCCTCGCCGGCCGGTCATTCGCCAACCGCGACGACATCGAATACGCCACCACTCTTGCGACCGACCAGCTCAACTCCCGGGCCAACCCCTGGATCTGGGGCAGACCCGCACCGCCAACTCGCCTACTACGGCGCCGATATGTGTACACCGTTTGAGGAATCCAGCAGTAGCACGGGCATCACCAGCCGCCGCATGTTCTGGTCGCAGCCGAACCCCTGCGCCAACAGCACAACCGGTCCATCAGCACGGCCAGTGACGGAGACGTTGTTCCGACGGATATCCGTACCGCCAGTTTCCCATCACCCTCATGAGCCTCAACAGCAGCCGATCCCGATCGCCGGTCAAAGCAGCTTCCTGGGACGGGTCTCGACCACATCCGCCAGCACAGTCCGGAAGTTCATCGCTCTCGTCCAGCACGCCGGCATCCCGACAGCGTCGGATTGCCCGGGCTTTCCGGCAGCGTCGGATTGCCCGGGCTTCTCTCGCCTCAGGCGGGCGCTGCTGGAAGACGGCCGCTGTGACGGCGGGTGCGGGTGCTCCCGTCAGGGTTGGCCGTACGGAAATCTGCCGGGCCAGTTCGGCGCACATCACGGAAGCGGGGCGGGGGAGGACTACTGGACTGTGGGGCACGGCGTGAATTGCCGTCAGCGGTGGGGGTGCCCCTGCTCCGGGTCGTCGTCGGGAGTGCTCCAGCCGTCGCCGCGGCGTGCGGGGTCCACGAGGTCACGACGCGCTTGTGCGGCCTGGGTTGGATTGATTGAACGGCGCCGGGCAGAACGCCGGGTACCGATGAAAAACGCGACGACCAGGATGACGACGACAGCGATCCCCGCCGCCATCAGCCACAGTGCGCCGCTATAGGAAGCGGCAGCCAGCACGGTCTCCTTTTCGGTGTCCATGGACCCCGGGTACCCCCTCCACGCCAAAATCCCCGCCGTCCTCACGCCAGGCGGCGGGTGTTTCTACGAGACCGGGCCTTTTACGGCACGGCAGAACTGTCCCCGCTGAGGAACATCAGGCGTCGATGGCCGTCCGCGCTGCCCCAAGCGCATCATCTGGCGGGCGCTCAGCCTGTTCTGCAGCGCAGCGGCATGAACATGCCGCAAGCCTACGAAGGTCGACAGGCGTGGTGCAGTCAAGAGGCACGAACACCGCAGTACAGGTGTCGCATAAGGAGCCTCACAAATGTCCTGAGCAGCGCAACGACAGCAGTCCTCCACGGCAGACCCAGGTGGACCGTGGGCCGTCAATCTCGCCGTGGCCCGCCGGTTCCGCACCCGCGAAGGCCATCTCCACGGTACGAATCGCCTCGTCGGCATCGGCTCGGTGCGTGTCCTCGGGGCTCCTGGACCACGGCGCCGTCACCTGGCTGCTGGAACGCTACGGATCTCCGTCCGCCTCCGATCCACCACCCGCGCAAAGGTGAAGCCGTGAAGTGGCGTACGTCGAGTTTGAGACCAGGGAATGTGTCAACGCGATCTGTATGGTCCATTCGACACGAGAGACAGAACGCAAATATGCGGCGCCGCCGGGGAACGACATCTCATGGCTGCCCGAGCTGACGGAAGTGGACCGGGTCGCCTCGCTCGCAGAACATGCGACGCAGGAGCTGGATGCCGTCTACTACGACACCGAGGACCTGCGACTGGCACGCACCAGGGCGTCCCTGCGGCGCCGGAGGGGCGGCACCGACGCCGGCTGGCACCTGAAGCTACCCCTGGAGGGAGACACCCGGCAGGAGATCCGGCTCCCCCTGTCATCAGAAGAGGTCCCGGAGGACCTGCGGGACCTGGCTCTCTCGCGCACCCGCGGCGCAGAGCTGCGGCCGGTCGTGCGGATCCGCTCCACCCGCTACCTGCGCCATCTTCTCGACGCCGGGGGTGACGCCCTGGCCGAGCTGAGTACGGATGCGGTGCGGGCCGACTCGCTGCTGGACGACGACGCGCACACGAAGTGGACGGAGATGGAGGTCGAACTCGCCGACGACGGTGATCCTGCGCTCCTGGACGCCATCGAAAAGGTACTCCGGAAGAACGGTGTCGACCGCGCGCAGAGCCCCTCGAAAGTCGTCCGTGCCCTGTCCGAGACGACGCCCCTCCTCGAAGGCACGGAGGATGCACGCGCCGGGGCCGCCCCAGGGCCGGCCGGCGATCACGTGCTCACGTACGTTCGCCGGTTGGTGGACGCCCTCACGGACCTCGACCCCGCTGTGCGTCGCGACCTGCCCGACGCCGTGCACCGGATGCGCACCACGGCCCGCCGTCTGCGCAGTTGCCTGCGCTCCTACCGATCCGTCCTCGACCGTGAGGTCACCGACCCCGTTCGGCGGGATCTGAGATGGCTCGGCGCCGAACTCGGTGTGGAGCGCGACCATGAGGTGCTCCGGGAGCGGCTGACCTCCGGCGTGCGGGAACTTCCCGGTGAACTGGTCCTGGGCCCGGTTGACGCACGGCTGCAGGCCTGGGACGCGGCGCGGCAGGCCGAGGGCCGTCGACGCACCCTGGACGCGCTCGCCACGCCCCGCTACCTGAACCTGCTGGAGCAGTTGAACAGGTTGGCCGAGGCGCCGCCGCTGCGCGCGAAGGCGGCTGGAAAACCGGAGAAGGTCCTGGTCAAGGCGCTTGGGAAGGAGTACGGGCGACTTGGTCAGCGAATGGACCGTGCGCTCGATATGCCGTCCGGACCGGAACGTGATGCCCGGATCCATCACGCCCGCAAGGCCGCCAAGAGGCTTCGCTATGCCGCGGAGGCAGCCCGCCCCGCGCTGGGCAAGCCTGTTCGACGCCTCGGCAAGCGCGTCCAGGTCGTACAGCAGGTGAGCGGTGCCCAGCACGACAGTGTCGTGGCCCGTGACACCTTGCGCGGTCTTGCGATCGCCGCACACGCGGCGGGGGAACCTGGCTTCACCTGGGGCCTGCTGCACGGTCAGGAGAGAACCGCGGCGGGGGTTCGGGAACGGCAGCTCCCCGAGGCGTGGGCTCGTGCCCGGGCGGCAGCCCGGCGCAAGGGTCTCGGCCTCTGATCGCGTACCGATGCGCAGCGAGAGCCGGCCACCCACCCGTCATGCCCGGTCCGCGGCGGCGAGCACCGCGTCGGCCATGGGTTTGTCGAGGGCCGCGTGTACCAGGCCGTCCGCCAGCAAAGGCACCTCGCGACGGGTCACGAGGCCGGCCAGCTTCTCCGGCGAGGCGGGGAGTCCGAGCCGTCGGGCGCCGTCCAGGGCCTTGCGATCCACGTACGGATGGAACTCCGGCCAGATGGCCTGTACGCCGCGGAGGAAGATGTCGGTCCCCGTCGGACCGATGCCCGGAAAGCGCTGCAGCGCTTTTGCGGGGTCGGATTCCTCGCGCAGCCGCCGCAGATCACCGTCGTACCGGTCGAGCAGCAGTTCCGCTCCCTCACCGAGCATGGTGGAGGTGCGCTCGTCGTAGCGCCGGTATCCGCCTTTGCCGAGCGCGTCGACACGTTCCTGCCAGGTCGCCCGCGCCATCGACCGGCTGTCGCGCATCCCGGCTTCGAACAGTGCTCTGGCTGCCGAGACCGCTATGTCCGCCTTGATACGGGCACTGAGCAGGTTCGCCAGTACGAGCATCTGGTAGAGCGGAGCCGGGGTGTCCCGCAACCGGATTCCGGCCTGCGCCGCGTATGTCCTTTCTTGTCGCTCGAGCAGGGCGCTCACCACTCTCGTGTCGCTTTTCCTGTCGCCGGCACGGGCGTTGCGTTGCGTGGACGTCTCATGGCGCGTCGTGGCCACGCTGATCACCGCCTCCGCAAATTTCTGGTACTTCTGTGCGGCCTGTTGTGAGAAGCGGCTGGCTCGGTGGCGTTCGGTGCCCGTCGGGGTCTGTTCGATGCGGCCTACGCGTGCTTGGGTGCGGCCTTCGGGGGGCGCGGGATCCGGGCTCACGGTCGAGGAAACGCGGCTCGCGGCTGGAGCCCCTGCTCGCGCCGCGCACGGCATCGGCCGACGCCGGCCTCCCCAGCCCCGGCCGGAGGACGGGCGGGACGGTGGCCCTTCGGATTCCTTATCGCTTGTGGCCGTTCCCGTGTCCGTTCGGGTGCAGGACCACCT
>NZ_JBIAIQ010000071.1:0-22932 GCF_042871525.1 Streptomyces sp. NPDC005784 | reverse complement strand
GAGCGGGGAGATATCTGGCCATCCGCGGGGAAACCGCTGGCCATCAGTGGGGCCGTAAATGGCCGCCTATGGGGAGTATGCCGAGGCCACGGTCACCTGCGCGATCTCGGTTCGCAGGCAGGCTCGTTGCCCTCACCTCGTTCCGGTTGTCCGAGGTTCGTAGAAGGTGCCGTCTCTGAGCATGGCGAACAGGACGTCGGCTCGTCGTCGGGCGAGGCAGAGCAGGGCCTGGGTGTGGTGTTTGCCCTGGCTGATCTTCTTGTCGTAGTAGGCCCGCGATGCCGGGTCTCCCAGGGCCGCGAACGCGGAGAGGACGAAGGCCCGTTTGAGCTGCTTGTTTCCCCTCCGTGACGGCTGCTCGCCGCGGATCGAGGACCCGGAACTGCGGGTCGCGGGCGCGAGTCCGGCGTAGGCGGCGAGATGGCCGGCGGTCGGGAAGGTGCTGCCGTCGCCGACGTCGATCAGGATGCGGGCTCCGGTCCTGATCCCAATTCCCGGCATCGAGATCAGGACCTTCGAAAGAGGGTGGGCTTCCAGCAGTTCCTCGATCCGTCCGGCCAACAGTTTGCGCTGGTCAAGAAAGGCGGTCAGGGATCCGGCCAGGCTCGGGACGATCAGCGTGGCTGCCTCGGTGCCCGGAACGGTGACGGTCTGCTCGTCCAAGGCTGCGAAGATCTCCTCGACCAGCCGTTCGGCCATCCTCGGTGCCTTCGGCCGTAACAGTGTGATCAGGCGCTGCCGTCCGGCCTTGCGGATCTGGGCCGGTGACCCGAACCACCCCAAAAGAGCGAGGACAGCCGGGTGCTGCAGCCGAGGCCCCAGCACCCGCTCCAGCGAGGGATGGATCTGGGTCAGCAGGCCGTGGATTCGCTTGGCGACCCGGGTGGCTTCGCCGGCGAGGTCGTCGTCGAAGCCGACGATCATCTCCAGCTCGGCGATCGTCTCGTCCTGGCCGTCGATGGCCCGCAGCGTGTGAGGCATCGCGCGGGCCGCGTCGGCGATGATGAACGCGTCTTTCGCGTCGGTCTTGGCCTCGCCGGGATAGAGGTCGGCGATCCGCCGCATCGTCAGGCCGGGCAGATAGGCGACCGGGCAGCCCATGTCCCTCGCGACCGCCAGCGGCAGGGCTCCGATCGAGGCCGGCTGGTCGACCACGACCAGCACCGTTCCGTGTTTGGCCTGGAGTTTGGCGAACAGTTCGCGGAGCTTGGGCTCGGTGTTGGGCAGCCGCTTGTCGAAGACTTTCTTGCCGGCCGGTGTGACGGCGGTGGCGTGGTGTTCGCCTTTGCCGACGTCCAGGCCGAGGAAGACGTCGATGTCGCTGGTGTCGATCACGTGCAGGCCCCTCCGCTGACGCTTTCGTCCGGCCTTGCCTCGGCACCGAGCTGCCACACCCACGTTACGGAGAGCTCTTCCGGCTCGGGTGAAGCCGGTGCTCAAGCCCCTCATCAGCGGTCCGTCGATGCCCCCGGGCCCGGTGACACCACCCCCCGGATCATCAACCGCAACAAGGGGGGGAAGTCATGCCGGACCCGAAGGCCGGAGGCCCCATTGCGGAGCCACGAAGAAGGTAACGGGGGGTGCACAACTCTCCAGAGGTTCGAGCCCTTGCTCACCTCGATCTCCCAGCCCGGGTAGAGCCGCCGCATCATGCCGACTGTGCGCTCGAGGTCTGCTGTGCCCACTTCGTGCAGCAGCCCCGGAACGTCGCCGTCGGCGTACACCAGAAAGCCCGTCTTGGCTCCCAAAGCCCCTCCCAGGGTGTTGCCCTCGCTGGTGGACGCACCGTAGTCGCCCGCACTGACAACGGAGGTGATGCCGCAACCAATCCTCACAGTCGTTCGTACAGTGGCGCGCTCCACCTGGACGCCAGGAACCACGCCCGCTCCACGGTGTGTGGGCCGACGGCAGACGGGATGGCAGCCAGGGAAGGTGGTGGGTTGAGGATCACGGGGACCGCTCTGCCAACCGCGAGCTAAAGTGCGGCCCGAGAAAGGGGCGACATGGCAGACAAGAACAGTCGGTGGAATCACCCGCACTGGCACCTCGTGATCGTGATACCGCTTCTGATCTTCCTGATCACCGAAGACAACTCGATCACGCGATGCCTCCTTGCTTCAGGGCTCACGCTGGCGGCAACCCGCTACGGGCGTGACTCTGCAAGGCGGCCCCGAGTCAAGTCCGCCCCGGTTCCTGACACCAGCAGCTGACACCAACGTCGACGGACAGGGGCAGACAGTGACCTCTCAGTTACTGAAGCAGCCGAAGTCCTCGTCGTCTCGATCGTCATACGCCCTTCGTGCTTCTTCTTTGCCGTCGCCGAAGACCAGACGCCCGGTGTCGAGTTGGCGGGGCTGGAAAGTGAGAAACCCCGAGACGAGATCATCTGAAGTCATGTTGGTGCGCAGTGCGTACGTGGCTGTGGGGTCCAACGTGACGGACAGAGGGAGCTGCGTCGTGAAACCTCGAGGGGAGCTTCCGAGATGTATCCGATGCATCGTGATCCCCTGGGGAGCCTTGATGCGCCACACCAGCTCACCCGGCTCATCGACAGTGCCATCGTGATCCCACCGATATAGGCTGACCTCGGCGATGCCGTCGCGCTTGGCGCTTGGACACTCACGCCAGCCGATCACCGGAGCGGAACTCCCGCCCTCTACAAACAGCGGATCGAACTCCGCGCTGCAGGCACTCAGCAAGAGTGCGAGAGCGATGACGCCCGCTGATCTTCCCCACTTCACCTGGCGGAGTGTACGAGGGAATGGGTAGGGCAACACCCTTGTGATTGTCTCAACCTGACTCCAGCAGGCAACAGCTCGCGAGTCGGTGCCGCCTGGAGCGGTGCTCAGTATGGTTGTTGTACAGCAGGGAATTACAGCAACCATCGCAACCAGCCCCGACCCTCACCCGCCCCGAGCGACCGTCTGATGTGTCCGACAAACCTCAGCGACCACTGCGCCCATAGTTCGCATCGAGGGGCACGGTGGTCGGTCGACGGCTTCACTCGGCCATTGAGACTCCGTCGACCGCGACGTGCGGTGCGCACTGAGCGAGAGCACAGGTCACGTCAACGGGGTGCGCGATCGGGAGGAGCCGACGAACCTCCTGACGACCCTGGCCCACCTGCGCTGCAACCACATCTTCGCCGAGTACGCATCCAGATTCCGCGTGGGCCTGCCCCAGCCGTACCGCCGCTCGAAGTCAAAAACCAGGCTGCGGAGGAATGTCTGATCGCACGAGGCGGACTCGCGCGGCTGGTATGCGGCCGGGCAGGTAGAAGAATCCGTTGCGGTTGTCGAGGAGCAACCCCTCATCGATGCCGTCCACGGCCCAGAGACCAACCGGCCCACCGGTGTTGTTGATCTGAAGGAAGAACTCTGTCTCCTCGTCCCGACAGACGAAGATTCCCTCCGCCTCAGGGCGGCGGCTGCCGGCGATTCCCCGTGCGGCGCCCATCCGGGTCCAGTCCAGGCCATGCTGTGCGATCGACCGCCGATTGAGCACGGACGAAACGTGAAAGAGGTTCGACGTATCAAACACGCCAGGAGTGTAGGAGGCAGTGAGGCTTCCTCCTCAGGCTGGGGGGCAGCTCCAGGGTGAGGACAGCCTTGACACCGCGGCGGTGTCAAGTGGCAGGGGCGTTCATCGGCTCGTCTCAATTTCCGTCTCGTTCAGACCCGTTCACCGCCGTTCAGGCGAGACTGCAAGTCCGAACAACGCCAGCGAACAACGGCGGACGGGCGCGGACGGCTGCGGACCATCAGCGCAGGTGACAAGCGCACCGCTCCAAGGTCAGACGCCCACTCAAGTTGCTTATGTCCTCAGGATCGAGGTCGAGTTCAGCTGTCGGGGCGAGCAGCGCGCCGATCTCGCTGCCCCGTCCCTGCTCCGAGAGGAACAGCGCGTAGTTGGCGAAGGCGAGTTCGTCCCGGTGTCTGATCGCATCCCGGTAGCGGCGGTCGGCCTGTTCCCACTGCTCCAGCTCCTCGTGGAGGAGTGCGAGGTTCAGGTAGGCGTAGGTCTCCCCGTCATCCGCGGCGGCGCACGGCCTCGTGGTGGGAGCCGTTGTCGGCCAGGTGGAGCGCGTAGGCGAAGTGGGCGCCGGCAATGTGTTCGGCCAGGCCTCCCGCAGGTGGGCACCGGCCGCCTCCATGTCACCGACGGCCTGCTCGGCCGCGCCTTGCCGAGCGCGACCAGGACCGACCGTTCTCCAGCGTCCAGAGTCTTCCGTAGCCAGGCGACGGCTTCCGCGTGCTCCTCCCGGTTGGCCAGGAGTCGGCCGAGGTTGCCGCGGCCGCCATGGTGTCGCCCTGGCTGATCGCCCGGCCCAGCAGATCGGCGGCCTCGTCGAGCCGTTCGTCGTCCTCGCTGAGGAAGACGCCGTAGTCGTTGAGCGCCCGGGGGTTGCCCTCGGCCAGCACCTGCTTGTAGTACTCCTCCGCGCGTACCCTGTCCTCGAGCTCCTCGGCCAGGACCGCCGCGGTCCACGGTGTCACGTTCCGGCCGCCGAGGGCAGCCCCCTCCAGGGCCGCGACGGCGTCCTCGGGCCGCTCGAGCCGGATCAGCAGGTCGGCCAGTGCCTCGTACGCCCCGGTGTTGCCTGCCTCCGCGGCCGTGGTGATCAGCTCCAGCGCGGCGTCGATGTCGCCCCATTCGTGCACGAGGTCGAGGTTCTTCTCCGCGACCTCATCGTCCGGGCCGGTCCATGCCCGCAGAGACAAGGCCAGGGCCGCGGCAAGATCTCCGGCCGCTCGCTGTCGTTCCGCCTGGCCCTCGAAATCGTCTTCCGCCATGAGGCATCCTTCCGTGTGAGTGATTCCGTCGCGCACACAACGGATCGGGGCGCCCCCGCGGCGTGAGCCGAGGAGGCGCCATGGAGACGCACGGGCTGCGCGGTGGCGGCGCGGTTCTACGAGGCGGGGGCGGCCACCGTCAGTTCGACGGTCAGCGTGGCCCCGCCGGTGGTGGTGATGCGGAGCAGGAAGGTGCCGGTGGTGTCGTCTGCATACAGCTTCGGCAGCACGAGCCGGCCGTCCGCGTCCGTGGTCAGGGCAGTGAGGGTGCGTACGGTCTTGCCGTCCGCGTCCTTGAAGTAGGGGCCCTTGTCGTTCTCGCCTGTGTCGTCGGCGGACTTGATCAGGGTCGCAATCGCGGCGACCTGGCCCGCGGCGGCGCCCTGGTAGGTGGCCTTCACCTCGACCTGGTCGGGTCAGTTCGCCGCGACGCGGGTGCCCCGGCGCCAGACGGCGCGGATGTCGAGGGTGTGGTCGATGTCGGTGGTGGGGTCGCCGTCCACCGGCAGCAGATCGGCGCGCAGTCCCTCGGCGATGCGTCCGCGGTCGTCCAGGGAAAAGCGACGTGCCGGGGTCGCGGCCCGCAGCGCGGCGGCCGGCGACAGTCCCGCCTGGACCAGGTACCGCAATTCGTGGTGGACGCTGGCGCCGTGGGCGACGCCGCCGAGGAACGGTACGGGCTCGGAGGCGTCGCTGCCGAGGCCGTCGCACGGCTGCCCATCGCCGCACTGGCCGGCGGCTGGTACACGGTGGAGTCCACAAGGTGAGCGAGTCCGATCCCGCGCACGATGTGGACGACCGCCGCGGTCAAGCCGTCCGGCCCGGCAGTGCGGAGGCGTCGTGTGCCGGTGGGCAGCCCAGTCGGCCGCGGGTGGTGACCAACAGGACGAGGGCGGCGGCGGTGGCGCTGAGCAGGAAGGCGTGTGCGGCGTCTTCGCGGGACAGTGTGGGGAACATGGCGGACCAGGCGAGGGACATGTAGTTGTTGACGCCGCAGTGCAGCAGCATGGCCATCGGCAGGCTCTCGCCGGTGCGGTTGAACACCCATGTCATGACGAAGCTGAAGGCGATCGCGCTGGCGATGAACTCCAGCGGCGTGGTCCAGGACACGTGCGGCCAGTTGCCCCACTGGGTCAGGAACAGCGGGAGGTGCCAGGCGCCCCACAGCGGACCGACGACGAGGGTGCCGAGCAGCGGGCCGTAGCGGCGCTGCAGGCGGGGCATGGCGAACTCGCGCCAGCCGGGCTCCTCGGCGAGCCCGGTGGTGATCATCTGCACGAGCAGGCCGGGCAGGAACGCGGCCAGCATGACGACGGGCGGCATCGCGGGACCGCGGCCGGACAGCGCGACCGCGGTGAGGGTCAGCACGGCGGGCACCGAGAACAGGACCACGACGTACCAGCGCCAGCCGACCTTGAACTTGGTCATCCGGCCGCGCCAGGCCCGTAGTCCGCGGCGCCCTTCGGTCGCGCCGGTCACCAGGAGTGCCGACAGGATCGGGCCGAGGTAGGCGCCGGGCAGGACGCCGAAGAGCTGGCTGCCGGGGCCGCCTCCGGGGAAGACGAAGTGCCAGACGCCCAGGCCGTTCTCGGACAGGACGTACGGCGTCCATGCGGTCCAGCTCAGCAGGTAGGCCAGCGAGAAGAACCAGGTCAGGGGGCGGCGGCGGATGCTGCCCCGCAGGCCGGTGCCGTGCTCGCGGCCCGTGTCGGCCGGTCGGGTTTCGATACTGACGGGGTCTTGGATGCTGCTCACCGTGGTGTCCCTTCGGAAGCGGTCGGAGCTGTGGCGGAAGCCGGCTGACGTGACGTGTTCAGCACACCAGTCACGCGTCCGCGGATCATTGCCGTGCGCGCCCCGAGTGGGGGTACAGGAGGCTGTACCGCCGTCGAACGGAGCCGTGGTCGCCGCCGGGCCGAGGGCGGCGTCATGGTGGGTCATCGCAGGGGGCGGCCCCGCCGTACTCGCCTGAGCGCGGTGGCATCAGGCCGCAGGGGCACCCCCGACAGGGCCGGACGTATCGCCGGACGAGCGGTCCCGCCTCGTCGTGGACGCGAGCCGGGTCACTGGGCGCGGACGGCGTCGGCGGGTGGCGTGCGCAGCGCCTGGCGGGTGGGGAGTTCGATGGTGAGGAATGCCGTGACGGTGACGGTGAGCGCGAGGCCGGGCAGCAGCCAGGCGGGGCCCGCGGGCCAGGGGCGGCCGAGGAAGCCCTGGCCCAGGAGCGCGAGGGGCACGGCGGACAGCAGCAGGGCCGTGGTGAGCGCGGTGGCGGCGGTCACCGCTGCCTCGCGCCGCATCATCGCGCGGATCTGACGGGGTGTGGTGCCGATGAGGCGGAGCGCCCCCAGTTCGACCCGGCGCTGGGCGGTGGCGGCGACGAGTTTGTTGGCGATGCTCAGCAGGAGGTAGACGAGCAGGACCACGATGACGGCCAGGTTGATCCACACCTCGGGCGGGGCGTCCCTCAGACCGTCGCCGGACGGGGGATTCGTGTCCTCCAGTGCCAGACCCGGGTGGGACGCGGCGAAGGCTGTCAGTGCCTGGCGGGTGGTCGCCGTGCCGTCCGTGCGGACGAGGATGCTCTGGTCGAGCCCCGTCGTGGTGTGTCCGGCCGCCAGGTCGTGGGAAAGCACCACCGTGCCGAAGCCGAGAGCACGGGCGTAGACGGCGACGACCTCGGCGTCGACCCGTGCGCCGTCCCCGAGGACGAGGCTCACCCGATGGCCCACTTCCGCGGCGCGCGAGCGGGCGACATCGCTGCTCACGGCGATCGTGGCGCCGGTGAGACGGTCCAGGCTCCCCGCCCGTACATCGAGGTCGAGGACGTCCGACGCGTCCGGGGTGAGGATCGTCGCGGAGCCGGAATCGGTCTCCGTGTCGCCGAACATCTTGTACGGCCACACCACCGTGGTCGTGCTCACCGGGGCAGCCGCCCGTACGCCGGTCGTGTCACGCACGGCGGAGAGCGTGCCGTCGGGCAGTCCGCCCAGGCCCGGCGCGCCGAGGCGCTGCTGGGCGAGGGTGCCGACGCGGGTCTCGTCCGCCGTGGCGGCCAGCACGGTGGTCTGGGTGAGGGTGTACGTCAGGACGAACACGACCGCCATGGCCAGGGTGCTGACGATTCCCGCGTTGCGCAGGGCGTACGCGCGGACGTTGGCCATCGCCAGCCAGGTCGGCGCGGAGACGCCGGAGCGGGTGCGCCGGGCCGCCGCGTTCCCGATGCCCCGGACGAGAGCCGGGCCGGCCAGGGCCAGGCCGATCGCGCCGAGAATGCCCGCGATGGAGGTGGCTGTCGCGCCGATGGCGGTACGGGAGAAGAGGGGTGTGGCCGACATGGTGGTCGCGGCGACGATGACGAGGAGGCCGATGCGCGTCCGGGTCCGCGACGGCTCGCGCGGCTCGCTGCGCGACTCGGCGACGGCCTCGGTGGCCGGCATGCGGGAGGTGCGCCAGGCCGAGCCCCGTGCCGAGACCTGTACGACCAGGGCCATGAGGACGATCGTCGCGAGGGCGGGCAACGGGCTGAGGGTCAGCGGGAGTTCGGAGGGAACGACCCCGCGGTCCGCCAGCAGCCCGCGGAACTGCCCGGCCAGCAGGTAGCCGAGCGCCACACCGGGGACGAGGGCCATGGCCGCGACGAGGGTGGACTGGGCGGCGGCAAGTCGCCGGATCTGCTTCGGAGTCGCGCCGACGGCCCGCATCAGCGCCAGGTCGCGGCGCTGCCCGGCGATCGACACGGCCAGCGCGCTCGCCATGACGAACCCGGTGATCAGCAGGATGATGCCGGCGAGCGAACCGGCGAGAAGGACCAGGAGGGAGCGGCTCGCGCCCGCGCCGGGCGACACGAGGTCCCCGCGACTCGCACCGGTGACCGCCTCCAGCCCCGTGAACCCCGTGCCCTTCAGCTTCGTACGGACTTCGTCGGCGACCCGCTCCTCGGAGCCGGGTGCGGTGCGCAGACCGATGAGGTCGACGGTCCCGGCGCGCGAGTCGCCGTCCCGCCCGGACAGTCGTACGGCCGTCGTGTCGGCGAAGAAGACACCGGCGCCCGGCGCGTCGACGACCGCCGAGACGCGATAACGGGCGGCGGGCCGGGCGCCCGCGACGGCCTCGATCGGGTCGCCCACCTTCACTCCCGCCGCGGTGGCGGTGGCGCTGTCCACGGCGATCTCGCCGGAACCGGAGGGCCCGCTGCCGTGGACCTGAGCACCGTCCAGCAGCTTCACCGAGGACCAGCCGTGCCCCGATGCCCGGGGATCCCCGGCCGGTACGACCCGTCCATGGGCGTCGACGAGGGCGGTGGGGAAGCCGATGTCGCCGACCGCCTCGGTGACACCCGGCAACTCGGCCAGTTCCCGGACCAGTTCGCCCGGGACCGTACGACGTTCCGGGAGCGCGATCGGCAGGTCGCCGCTCGGGTGGAACTCCTGGTCGGCCGCGACGACGACGTCCGCGCCGCCGAGACGGCCGACGGGCAGGTGGGAACGCAGGCCGGACTCGGCCAGTACGCCGGTACCGGTGATCAGGGCCGCGCCGCCGAGAACCGCGCAAGCCACGGCGATCAGCGCGGTGATCCGGCGTCCGACCATCCGCAGGGCGAGACTGAACATGACTCAGCCCCCTGCCAACGCGACGAGACGGCGGGCCAGTTCGGGGGCGTTCGGCGCTTCGAGGGCCTCGACCACCCGGCCGTCGGCCATCACCAGCACGTGGTGTGCCCGGGCCGCGGCGGCCGGATCATGGGTGACCATCACCACCGTCTGGTGCAGTTCGTCGACGAGGTCGCGCAGCAGGTCGAGGACCTCGTGGGCGCTGCGCAGGTCCAGCGCGCCGGTCGGCTCGTCGGCGAACACGACGGCCGGCCTGGCCACCAACGCCCGTACGACGGCGGCCCGTTGCTGCTGGCCACCGGAGAGTTCGGCCGGGCGGTGGGTGAGCCGGTCGGCAAGACCGACCCGCTCCACCAGAGCTCGTAGCCAGTCGTGGTCCGGGGTACGGCCCGCCAGTCGCAGCGGCAGCAGGATGTTGTCCGCGATGCTGAGGGAGGGGATCAGGTTGTACGCCTGGAACACGAAACCGACGCGTTCCCGGCGCAGTTCGGTACGGCGGTTCTCGTTCAGGCCGCCGATCTCGTGGCCGTCGATACGGACACTGCCCGACGTCGGGGAGTCCAGCCCCGCGGCGCAGTGCATCAGCGTGCTCTTGCCGGAGCCCGAGGGGCCCATCACCGCGAGGAACGTGCCGCGTGCCACGGTCAGCGACACCTCGTCGAGGGCGCGTACGCCTCCCGCGTACTCCTTGACGACCCGGTCCAGGGCGATGACCGGCGTCGACGCGTCGTGTGCGGTGGCCGCCGGGCGACGGGTCCGGGCGAAGGCGGCGTTCATCGACGGCCCCGCAGGTGGCGCACGGCGAGGGTGCCCGCGCCGAAGACGGTGACCGCACCACAGGCCAGGTGCACCCAGATGTCCGCTTCGGCGTAGGTGGCCACCGTGTTGGCGACCACGCCGGCCACGACCAGGATCCACAGCAGCGTACGGATCACCTCCCCGCCGGTGACGGCGGGCGGCGACGCTCCGCGCGTGCCGTCGGCGGGAGTGGTGAGGCGGTAGGGGTCGGTGGTCGCCATGGGGCTTCTCCCGTGGTGCTGAGTGATGGGTCCGGGGGTTCCGGCTGACGTCACCGAAGCTACGGATCGACACCCCTCCCGGCCGATCCCGCAGCCCGCCCGGTTCGAGGTACAGCAGGCTGTACCTCCACCCCGCGGCTGACGGCGAACTGGTGGACGTCATAGGGTCGTTCGCGAAGCGGGTGCACGCTCGTGAAACACGGCGGAAGGGAGGGAGAACGGATGGCGGTTCAGCAGGACGCGACAGCCGGTGACGGGCGGGTGGGCCTCAGGGACACCGTCGTAGGGACCACGAGAGCGGCCGGCGCCGCGATCGCACAACTCGCCTCCGGGCTCGGTACGGCCTTCCTCGCGCTGCTCGTGCTGCTCTGGCTGGCGGTCACCGCCGTGACGAGCCTCGTCGGGGTGGGACTGCTCATGGCGCCCGCGGTCCTGAGCGCGCTGCACGCCCTGGCCGGCCGGGAACGCGGCCGGCTCGGCCGCCGGGGCCTCGAGGTCATCACCCCGGAACCTCCGCCGACACGCCTGCGGCTCGCCCTCGTCGACCCCACCACCCGACGGGAGCTGCACTGGCTGGCCCGGCACGCCACCCTGGGGTTCCTCCTGGGGCTCCTCGGTGTCCTCCTGCCGGTCATCGCCGCGCGCGACAGTCTCTTTCCGCTGTACTGGAAGCTCTTTCCCAAGGACGCGACCGCCACGTCCGTGGGGCTCGGCCACGCACACTCCTGGCCACAGGCGCTCGCCGTGGTCATGCTGGGCGTGGGCTGGATCGCCATCATCCTGGGGCTCGGCCCCGGCCTGGCCCGTTCCCAGGCCCGGCCCGGACGCCTGCTCCTCGCGGCCGGACCGGAAACGGATCTCTCGCGCCGCGTCGCCGAACTCACCGCCACCCGTGCCGCCGCCCTGGACGCCCACGCCACCGAACTGCGCCGCATCGAGCGCTCCCTGCACGACGGCACCCAGAACCGGATCGTCTCCGTCACCGTCCTGCTCGGCGCCGCCCGCCGCATGGTCGCCCGCGACCCCGCGGGCGCCGACGAACTCCTCGAACGCGCCCAGTCCGCCGCCGAGCAGGCCCTCGCGGAGCTGCGCACGGTCTCCCGGAGCATCCTGCCCCCGGTGCTGGACGACCGCGGGCTGGCCGGCGCGCTCTCGGGGCTCGCCGCGAACTGCGCGGTGCCCTGCCGGATCGACGTGGCGGTACCCGAACGGTGTGCCGCCTCCGTCGAGGCGACCGCCTACTTCATCGTGGCCGAGGCTCTGACCAACATCGCCAAACACAGCGGCGCCGCAAGCGCCACCGTCATCGCGCGCAGCCGCGGCGGGCGCCTCCACCTGTGCGTCGAGGACGACGGCCGGGGCGGCGCGGACGAGGACGGCGGCTCCGGACTCACCGGCATCCGACGCCGGATCGCGGCGCACGACGGCGCCCTCTCCCTGGCCAGCCCGCCCGGCGGCCCGACAACCCTGAAGGTGGACCTTCCCTGTGGATCGTGACATGCGGATCGTGATCGCCGAGGACGACCCCTTGCTGCGCGAGGGCCTCGCTCTGCTGTTGCGCGCCGAGGGCCTCGACGTGGTGGCCACCGCGGGCACCCCAGACGAGGCGCTGGCCGCCATCGACGAACACAAGCCGGACGTCGCCATCCTCGACGTACGGATGCCGCCGACCCACACCGACGAGGGGATCGTCGCGGCGGTCGAGGCCCGGCGCCGGCGGCCCGACCTGGCGGTCCTCGTGCTGTCCGCGTACGTCGAGCAGTCCTTCGCCACCGAACTGCTCACCAGTGGTGTGAGCGGTCTCGGCTACCTGCTCAAGGAACGCGTCGGCCGGGTGGAGGAGTTCCTGGACGCGTTGCGGCGCGTGACGGACGGCGGTACCGCGATCGACCCCGAGGTCGTCGGCCAGCTCTTCACCCGCTCCCACCAGGACACCCGCCTCGACCGGCTCAGTCCCCGCGAGCGGGACGTACTCGCCCTGATGGCCGAGGGGCTCGGCAACACCGCCATCGCCGAACGGCTCGTCGTCACCGAGGGAGCCGTCCACAAACACATCCGCAGCATCTTCGCCAAACTCGACCTGTCGCCGACGGACCGGGTGGACCGGCGGGTCGCCGCGGTCCTGCGGTATCTGGAGGATCCACGGCGTCCGGCCTGAGCACATCGGGCTCCACCACCGACCGACCTGACCAGCCGCCCCGAAGGAGAAGAGGCGGTGGCCGCCGCCGCGTTGATTGCGGCGCAATGCCCTGGCGGCGACCCAATCGACACACCTTACGGCCCTGAAGAACTCATGCCCGCGTTCACTGACGATCTCCGGACGCTCGCGGACGAGGCCCTCGCTCGCGTCATCAGCGAGGAGGCCGGGCCAGCCTCGAACTGGGTCGACCCGGAAGACTGGAAGCAGTGGCGAGCCGACCTCAACCGCCTTCGCACAGTCCTTGCTCCGCCATCACCGTCCATCCCGCTGTTCGATATCGAGCAATGACAGAGCGTCACCCGCCACAAAACCCGTTCTCATGAACAAAGCCAGGCGCACGTCCAGGCAGCGCAGCCGGACACCGGCCTGCCCCGGATCCCGTGTCGTACGGTCTGACGTCACGGTCGCCCACCGTCCGCAATGGATCTCACCGAACCCGGCGGTGCCGCCGGTACGGCCGAGAGATCTGAACCAGTACCGGGAATCAGGCGGCGACGAGCTCCTGCTCGCGGTCCGGCGTTTCGACCTTGGGCTCCTTGTTCGGCAGCGAGAGCCGGAAGACCTTGTGCCACGCGGAGAACACCTGCTTGGGCAGCGGGCCGGTGACGTACTCCAGCTCGTACTTCTCGAACAGCGCGCGCACCTTCACCGCGACCTCGGCGTACCGGTTGCTCGGCAGGTCCGGGAACAGGTGGTGCTCGATCTGGTGCGACAGGTTGCCGGTCATGAAGTGCATGGCCTTGCTGCCGCTGATGTTCGCCGAGCCCATCATCTGGCGCAGGTACCACTGGCCGCGCGTCTCGCCCCTGATCGACCGGCGCTCGAAGACCTGTACGCCCTCGGGGAAGTGTCCGCACATGATCACCGAGTGGGTCCAGATGTTGCGGACCAGGTTCGCGGTGAACGTGGCGGCGAGTGTGGGGAGGAACGACGGGCCCGACAGCAGCGGGTGGATCACGTAGTCCTTGAGCACCTGCTTGCGGATCTTGCGGCCCACGGCCTTGGCCCGCGCGCGGAACTCCGGGTTCTTGCGGCGGCGCTTGTTCAGGTTCTTGCCGAGCTCCAGGTCGTACGCTGCGATGCCGTACTCGAAGAAGCAGGCGTTGATGAAGTTCCAGAGCGGCTGGCCGATGTGGAACGGGTGCCACTTCTGGTCCTCGTCGACGCGCATGATGCCGTAGCCGAGGTCGTTGTCCTTGCCGATCACGTTGGTGTACGTGTGGTGCAGTTCGTTGTGCGAGTGCTTCCACTGCTCGGACGGCGAGACGTGATCCCACTCCCAGGTGGTGGAGTGGATCTTCGGGTCCCGCATCCAGTCCCACTGGCCGTGCAGGATGTTGTGGCCGATCTCCATGTTGTCCATGATCTTCGCCACGGACAGCCCGGCGGTGCCGAGCAGCCACGCGGGCGGGAAGATCGAGAACAGCAGCACGCCCCTGCTGACCAGCTCGAGCTTGCGCTGCGCCGAGATGACCTTGCGGATGTAGGCGGCGTCTTTCTCGCCGCGGCCGGCGATCACCTCGTCGCGGATCGCGTCCAGCTCGCGGCCCAGTTCCTCGATCTGCTCCGCGGTCAGGTGGGCGGTGGGGTCGATGGCGGTCAAGGTGCTCCTACCGTTCGATGTCGCAGGGGCCCGCCGCGGCGGACACGCAGGTCTGGATGAGGACGCCCGGCTCGGCCTCGGTGATCTCGCCGGTGCGGAGGTCGCGGACGGCGCCCGCCTTGAGCGGCGTGACGCAGCCGAAGCAGATGCCCATGCGGCACCCGGAGGGCATGAGCACGCCGGCCTCCTCGCCGATGTCCAGCAACGGCGTGGCGCCGTCCGCGTCGACGGTCTTGCCGGTGGCGCTGAACGTGACCTCGCCGCCGTCGCCGGCGACGACGATGCTGGGGCGGAAGCGCTCGGTGTGCAGGCGCTCTTGGACACCGTGCTCGGTCCAGTGCTCTTCGGCGGCGTCGAGCAGGCCCGCGGGCCCGCAGGCCCAGGTCTCGCGCTCGGCCCAGTCGGGCACGAGTTCGTCGAGCCGGGCGATGTCGAGCATGCCGTCCGTGTCGGTGTGCACCTCGGTGAGCCGCAACTTCTTGTCCGCGACCAGGTCGTGCAGTTCGTTGCGGAAGATCACGTCCTGCGGCCGCGGCGCGCAGTGGACCATGACGACGTCGTCGAACTCGATGTCGCGCAGCATGCCCATCACGGGCGTGATGCCGCTGCCGGCCGTCAGGTAGAGCACCTTGGCGGGCTTGGCCTGCGGCAGCACGAAGTCACCGGTCGGCTGGTCGAGCTGGATCAGCGTGCCCGGTTTCGCCCTGCGGACCAGGTGGTTGCTGACCTTGCCGTCCGGGATCGCCTTCACGGTGATCGTGACGCGGCCGTCCTGGCGGTTTGTCGGCGAGGTGATGGAGTAGGCACGCCACAGGCGCACCCCGTCGACGTCGACCCCGATCCGCACGTACTGACCGGCTGTGTGGCCGCGCCAGCCTCGTCCCGGCCTGATCACGACAGTCGCGGCGTCACCCGTCTCGGGGTGCACGGCCTCGATGCGCCCACGCAGGTCAGCGCCCGCACGCAACGGGCTGACCAGGTCGAGGTAGTCCGACGGCAGCAGCGGCGTCGTGACCATCTCCAGCATTTTCCACGCCCTGCTGCGGAGGGCTGTACGTGTCATGACTCCAGCTTGCTGTGCCTCAAGGCGTAAAGTCCTGACCGCAGGACGTAAATCTGGTCGGCTGAATTGTTCGCAGGGAACAAAAAACGTGAGCCATGCAATCCGGAGGGCCAGCGAGCTGGCCCTGGACGAGACGACTGTCACCGCGCTTCGGGCGGCGCTGAAGACCACCGCCGACGAGGTCGTCCAGGCGATCATCGACGAGGTCCCTTCCTACGCCAACGCCCTTTCGGGCACCATGGGCGGCACCATCCGCCGAGCCGTGCGCACAGCCCTGGGGCACTACCTGGACCGCGCGAGCGGGAACGCCACAGGCGGCGACGCCGGTGACGCAGCCTACGAGCTGGGCCGCGGCGAGGTGCGCGACGGCCGTTCGATGGACGCCCTGCTCAGCGCCTACCGTGTCGGCGCCCGCGTGGCCTGGCGATGCCTGGCGGCGGGTGCCGTACCCGCAGGTCTGCCCGCCGCCGAGGTCGCCAAGTTCGCCGAGCTGACCTTCGCCTACATCGACGAGCTCTCGGCCGCGAGCGCCGCGGGCCACGCCGACGAGCTGGCCGCCCAGGGGAGGGCCCAGGAGCGCCACCTGGAACACCTGGCCCGCGACCTCCTCGCCGGCGCGAGCCCGGACGTGCTGCTGGCCTCCGTTCAACGGGCCGAGTGGCAGCCTCCGGTTTCACTGACCGCGGTCCTGCTGCCCGCCGCCCAGGCCCGGCCTGCCTACCGCGCGCTCGACCCGAACACCCTCGTCCTCGACGATCTGCCGGACGCCACCGGTGTGCTGCTCGTCCCCGATGCCGACCGATCACGTCTCTTGCGGCAGCTGACCGACCGCACCGCCGTGGTCGGGCCGGCCCGGCCGTGGACTCGTGCGTCCGCCTCGTACGCACGAGCCGTACGCGCACGTTCCCTCTCCTCCGATATTCGCGACACCGAGGACCACCTGCCCGAGCTGGTGCTGAGCGCCGACGTGGACGCGTTCGCAGACCTGCGTGCCCGAGCCCTCGCACCGTTGCGGACCTTGCCTGTCGCGACCGCACGGCGGCTGGAGGAGACATTGCGGGAGTGGCTGCTGCACCAGGGCAGGCGGGACGAGGTGGCGGCGGCGTTGTTCGTCCATCCCCAGACAGTCCGGTACCGGATGTCGCAGCTGCGGGAGCTGTTTCCGGATCTCGCATCGCCACACCGGGTCCTTGAACTGACGCTGGCGGTCGGTCTTCGGGTCGGCTGACGCGTACTTCGACCGTCCACGACCGCGCAGCGATCACCGCCCTGCTCGCCTTCCACGCCCTGCGCCCCGGCGAGATCCGCCATCTGACCCTGGACGACGCCCGCCGCCTGGACGACGCCCGCCGCCTGGACGACGCCCGCCGCCTGGACGACGCCCGCCGCCTCGACGACGGCCGGCTGTCCCTGCCCGGCCGCACCATCCGCCTGGCCGAACCGGTACGCGTACGCCTGGCCGCCTACCTCGCCCACCGCTGGCCGCACGCTGCCAACCCCCACCTCTTCCTCACCCACCACACCGCCCTGACCACCAGCCCCGTCAGCCATCCTGGCTCTACCGCCACTACCCCGCCTCCAGCCGGCTCCTGCACGACGACCGCATCATCGACGAAGCCCAGACCAGCGCAGACCAACCAGCGCAGACCCACGCATCATCTGCGCACTGCTCGGCCTCACCTTCGACGCCGCCACCCGCTACACCCGCCCCTACCGGGACACAGCCGCACTCCAGCCATCCCCCGCGTCAGTCCGGCCGGTACCGACAGAGCACGAGTGAGGAGCGGCACTCCCTTCCTGGTGCGGGCCCCACAAGCGGGTGCGGCTGCGACGGACTGGGACGACGGCGGTCACGGAGCCGTTCATCGCCCGCGCTCACAATGCACCAGGGAGGCTGACCGAGACCGCGGGCACCGCCCGGGCTGCCGTGCCGGCATGCGCGCCTACCCCCCCTGGGAGGCGCCCTTCGGGCGGCGCCGGCAACAGCAGGTAGCTCAACCCGCCGGGGCCATATCGAGGTCGGGCCGGAACGGGGAGTACGGGGGCCGTTCGTACGGGACGCGTGACGCGTCGGCGAGCCCTCGATGCTGCGCTCACCCGCGTGACCAGCCGGATGTCACAACTGGCCCAGAAATCAGCACTGTTGTGGTGCACGCGGCAGAACCGGGTGCTCGTTGGCAAAGGGAAGAGTGCGGCATGGAGCCTGTGATCGTGGGAGCGGTGGTAACCGTGGCAGTCAGTGTCGTCAAGGGCATAGTGGGGATCGCTCAGGGGAGGGTGAAGGCGTCCGTGGAGAGGACGCTCATCGCGGAGGCCGCACACACTGACCGGCTCCGCTGCCTGATCTCACCGGCCGCTCTGGCTTCCCACCCCGCTCACCGCTGTTCCGGCGCGGTTCCACACGGCTGTGCCGGGGGTGATGACCGTGGAGGACGCCCTCAGCACTGACCTCCATCTGGCCGAGCCCCTCGAGAGGACTGCGGACCCGCAACCAGGCATCCGTCTCGCCGGCCTGCTGCATGACGAGCAGTACCCGGCACTCGTCCGCTTCTTGCTCCTGCACGGAGCGTCCTGGACCGAAGCCCAGGACGCAGCCCAGGACGCCTTCACCCAGATGTGCGCCCCCGGCGTCTCCATCAGCTACCCCCGCGCCTGGCTGCGCACCGTCGCCTGGCGGTCCTGGGTGAGCCAGCAAGTGAAGCTCGAAGAAGCCTGCGCGGATCTGCCGGAACCGCAGACGAGCCTGCGTTGGGACACCCCGACCCACGCCGCCGAACTCGGAGAAGAACAACGCCGAGTGATCTCCTTACTGCTGCAGTTGCCGGCCAAACAGCGCGCCGCGATGGCCTGGCACCTGGACGGCTTCACCACGGCGGAGAGCGCGCGCGCCATGCGCACCACGCAGGCAGCCGTCCGCCAAAACCTTGCGCGCGCTCGAGCGGCCCTGAAGCAGGGCCTGCACCTGGAAGGACGATTCGTCAACGAGAGGGGGAAGGCATGACCGGCAACGAGTCCCGCGGTACTGACGGGGCCGACCGTCGCCACACCGAGGACCTCGAAGCCTTGCTGACAGCAGTCCACGACGATCTCGGAATCGCCGTGAACGACCGTCTCAATGCTCTCGGGGGGCCGCCCGAACTGCGCTCTCCGGATCTCGCCCTGGACCGCCTCCTGAGCGCGACGCACCGCACTCTGGGGACCAGCGTCAACCGCCGCCTCTCCAGGGACGTCTGCGACGCCCTGGTCCAGCGCAACGCTGCGCTCCAAGCCCATCTGACCGAGCGGGGAGCCTTGTCGCGCCGCCCCGCCGCCATCCGCGTCAAGCACCGTGAGGAAGCGTTGCGGCTGGTGCGCCTCTACTGGCCTCGTGACCTGGCCGAGGCCATGCGGGCTGCAGTCCGCATCGTCCAGGACTTGTGTGACCTTCTGAGTGACACCGCACAACCGATGAGCCACGTGGACACCGTGCTGGGCAACCTGCGGGGCCATCTCGAGAGCATCTCTCAACTGCCGGAGTCGAACCGGCGCCTACAGTTTCCTGCCCGCCCGGACTACCTCGGCGCTGTGGAGGAAACACTCGCCAGCCCTGCGGACCGGCTCATCGGTGAGCTCCACAGCATCCGGGAACTGTTGGACGAAGAACTCGCCCCAACCATCGAGGCGCTTGAAACCGCTGGCCGCTCATACCTGTTCGGGGTCAACGCAATCGCCCAGGACCTGATGGACGATCTGGTACGAGGCTGCGAAGAGGCAACTGCTCTGGCGAAGGCTGTCGCCGAAGTTCAACAGGCCAGCAACGACTTCGTCGGCGCGGATCTCACGAACGCCCAGCTGGAAGGGCTGCTGCTGGACGGAATCCTCTGGGACGACACGACCTGCTGGCCGCCGGAATGGGAGATGCGTGTGCGCCACGCGTCACTGCTCTGCGATGAAGAGGAAGGGATCCGCGTTGTTGCCGCGGAAGGGTCCGACACCATCGTTCACGCCGAGGCGTAGCAAGCCTCACCCAGCGGGTGTGAAGGGTCCCACATGAGGCCATGGCTCAGTGCCCCGTGGAGGGCTGTGCAGGACATTGTGGGGGAGCAGCTGGACGACGGCCGTGCCTGGGGCTGTCCGTTCTGCGCCGGCCACCGTATCTCTTGGGGTGTGGAAGCGGACGTACAAACAGGAAACCCGGTCCCTGCCAGAGCGTTACAGGGACCGGGCTACGTCTGAAGACTCCGGAGCGGGCAGCGGAAGCCAGAGTCCTCAGCGCTCGCGTTTCAGGTTCGGGCCCGTGTACGCGATCTCTGGTGAAACGATCTCCAGAGCTGACGGACACGCTCCGAGCGGGTGAAGGCCACAGTGAACGCGCTCTGCCCGTTCCCGCAATCGGCCAGCCGACCACGCGATGTGGCTCCTCCTGACACGGCCGCCCGGCGAGGCTGCCGCTCTCGCGTGCGGCCGGTAGCGAACAGGGGCCTGGACTGGCCGGTCAGGCTGCCTGACCGGTGGTTGTGGGGCGGTCGTCGAGGACGATGGTGGTGACCTGGGCGCCGTCGGGCCGGGTGTGGGTGGTGTCGGTGACGGCGAGCCGGGTGCGCTGGTAGACCGCGCAGGCCAGGGCCCAGGTGGCCATGACTTCGTCGACTGAGGCGTAGTCGTCGCTGACTTTGCGCATGGTGACCAGGACAGCCAGGACGGAGCGGCCGGACAGAGACGTCTCGATCATTCCGTCGTCAAGGTCGTTGATGCGTTCAGGGAGGCGGAAGTGGGGGTGCTGGGAGGTCTGCTCGATGAGGAACGACCAGGTGTCCCGATGGCAGATCACGCGGGCGGAAGCGATGGCTGCGGCTCGCAGCACGCTCTCCAGGTGCTGAGCGCGGTCCTGCTTGTGCTGCACCGGGGCTGCCGGGTCCGCCGAAGGCTCTGCCGGGGCGGTAGCAACCGCCGCAGAGACCTGCGTAGCGGCTGCCGGCACGGTGACGACCTCCGGCAGCCCGTCCCGGGCCCGCTGTTCTTCCTCGCCGTCACTGACCGGGCCAGGGATCTCGTTCACTGCCTCTTCCCTCCACCCGTCACCAGCGTCGACGTCCGCCACATCCAGCGGCTGCGATTCGCGCTCCACAAACTCCAAAGACGACACGCGCTCTGCGGCACGCGCAGAGTCCGGCGCACCGACAATGTGCGAGAACGCCTGCGCGAGCTCCTGCCGCAACGCCTCGACGCCGGTACGGGCATCCGCCAGGTCGGTGAGCATCTTCTCCTGGCGGCGCCGCAGCTCCCGGTTCTCCTCACGTAGCCCTGTGGTGCCCTGCTGGACTGTTTCCAGCACCTTGCGGCGCAGGTCTTCCTGGTCCTTGCGCAGTCCCGTGAGTCCGGTGGAAGAGTCGTGCACCGCCTGTCGTATGTCGCCGAGTTCGCCCAGGATCTTCTCGAAGTCCCGCCGTGCCACGCAGCCCCCTCGCAGTTGACCGGTCAACCAGCCCATCCCTCCCCGTACAGGCATCGGCTGACGCGGCGGTTTCTGGCCCTTTCGCGGAGCTTGTAGGAAATGGCGTCACTCTGGCAGTAAACACAGCTAGCAGACTCGTGCTCGCCGGCGGCTGCCGCACTGCCACGGCTGGTCCTGGCAGTGCCCGGCCCGTCGTGCGCTGGAACGTGACGAGCATGCGGTCGAGCTCTGGAAGAGGGACGTGCAGCCGCAGGTGGAAGCACCGCGGCGGCGCTCGGAGCCTTCGTCGTCTTCGAGGACGAGGGCGGGTTCGCGATGACGCCGCCACGCGCCCGCACCTGGGGCCGGCGCGGACAGATTCCCGTCAGATGCTCCGAAGCCGATCCGAAAAGGTCCGCCAGCTCCTCTTCAGCGTCAGGCCATGGTCGTGGAGTCGTCCCTGGTCAGCTTGTAGCGGCCGTCGACCAATGCCCCGGGCACGGTCAGGACGTGCTCGGCCCTCGGATAGCTGCTCTCGAGCTTCTTTCCGCCCAGCACCAGCGTCGTCAGGAGTGCGACGATCAGGACAAGGACTCCACCGATGATCCGGGCCATGAGGCCGACCCGACTCTTCTCCGGCGGAGCCGGGGGCGCGGCGCCCCCGGAGCGGGAGGACCTCTGGTACGGCGACTGCGACGCCGGAGGCATGGACACGCCAGAACGGTACTCGACACCGACGAGAGCCATGCGGAGCCCCGAGCGGTCCCGGAAGCGGGCTGCATGGGCCGACGGCATTCTGCCCGACCTGGGATCCCGGTACGGGCCTACGAGTGGCGACCTGAACACCGGCTCTGGCCACAACCGACCCGCACCGGCACCCAAGCCGTCCTCATCACCAGACCCCAACCAGCAGATCCACAAAGCAACGGCATGACTCTGTTGGTGATCTTCAGGAGTCATCCGGTGGCTGCGGTGCAGAGGGTGTGAAATCGGCTTGATCGTGTGCGTCCTCGGGGTGTCTCGGCGATCCAGTCGGCGGTGCGGGTGAGGTTGCAGGCCATGGCGGTGAGTATGTGCTGGACGTGCGTCTTGGCGAGCCCGCGGTAGCGCGTACGCCGTAGGCCGTTGCTCCGGACAGTCTGGGAGAGTGTCGCCTCGATGCCGGCACGGATCGCATAGCGGCGCTGCCAGTTTCCGGTTTGCTGGTCCAGACGGTTGCTCTGCTGGATCTCGTGCAGTTCGCGGGTGGGCAGCAGCGCGAGCGAGCGCGGTCCGCTGACTGCGTCGGTGCACTGGGTGCGGACGGGGCAGGCCCGGCAGGTGGCCTTGTCGAACTTGACCTGGATGTAGTCGTGGCCGCTGATGCGCAGGGGGCGCCATTCCCGGCTGAGGTTGCCCTGGGGGCAGGTGGCCTGCTGGTTCCCCCAGTTGATGGTGAAGGCGGACTTCCCGAAGCCCTTGCCGCTCTTGGCCTGGCGGCTGTGGTCGGCGACGATCGGGCCGAGCAGTGTGATCCCGTGGACCTGCTGGGCGCGTTGGACATGAGCCGGGGTGATGTATGCGGCATCGACCACGTGTTCAGCAGGCGTCAGGGCTGTCTGGGCCAGGTCGTCATGGATCTGCCCGGTGAGCTGACCGTCCTGGACGGGGGCGATCGTGGTGGCCACGTGCACCACGATCTCGGGCCGTTGTTCCTCGCAGGTCTCGGTGTAGTGCACGCGATAGCCGCTCCACTCGGTGCCGTTCTTGGTGCAGTAGTGCGCGTCGGTGTCATAGGGGGAATCGAAGCGCAGGCTCGCCGGTGGCAGCGCGTGCCCGTCACGCCAGCGCAGCTGCCCTTCCTCGTCCCAGTAGTAGTGATGGACCCACACCTGTCGCAGGACCTGCACCTGGGGAAGGGTCCGCAGACGCCCCGGCGCGTCGGCAGACCACAGGCCGGCCAGCACCTTCTGCCCGTCCCGTCCGAAGACCTCCGCCCGCGCGATCACGGCCTCCGGCCCACCGGGCACCTTCCGGATCTCGATCCTGCGCCCGTACCGCTTGTCCCACTCGGGCTCGACCTGCGGCAGCAGCCACTCCGGCGCGATCACGGCCAGCTCCTCCAGAGCAGCCCGCAGGCTCTCTCCGGCCAGCTCCAGGCGGCTGAGGCGTCGCACCGCGGCCAGCACATACGTCGCGTCGGTACGCTGCCGCCCGCCCGACTTCAGAAGCCCTGCTTCCGTCAGCCG
>NZ_JBIAIQ010000070.1:16190-23624 GCF_042871525.1 Streptomyces sp. NPDC005784 | reverse complement strand
TGCCTGACGATCTTTGTCCAGGCGAACTTGGCGAGATAGCGGCCGGTCTCCCGGTCGCCGAATACCCACCGGTCCTGCCTGGAGGTGTTGAACCGGCCGAAGTACCGGGCAGTCACCCAGCCCCTCGGCTTGTTCGGGTGCGTGTGCCTGGTCCACTTGTAGACCAGCTTCCACACGTGGTTGTCCAGCGAGGTGAACACCTTGCTGGAGACCACGCCCCGATAGTAGGCAGCCCAACCCCGGATGATCGGGTTGAGCTTGGCGATCACCGCTGCCGCGTTCTGTCCCCGAAGGGCCAGCACTTCGGCGGTGAGCCGTGCCCGGATTCGCCGCACGGCCGTCTTGCTCGGCTTGATCAGCAGCTTGCCGTTGAAGCGGCGGACGGTGAACCCCAGGAAGTCACAGCCTTCGTCGAGGTGCGCGATACGCGTCTTGTCCTCGTTGAAGGCCAGCCCCCTGGGCGCCAGCCACACGGCGAGCCGTTCCTTGACCTGCTGGGCCTCATCACGACTGTGACAGAGCACCACCAGGTCGTCGGCGTACCTGATCAAGGTCGGTGAGCCCACTGCCAGTTCACCGGCACGCGGGCCGGTGGGTCGGTAGCGGACTCCGGCGGCCTCTTCCATTCCGTGCAAGGCCACGTTCATCAGCGCGGGGGAGATGATCCCGCCTTGCGGGACCCCCTCCTCGGTCGGGGCGAAGCAGCCGCGATCGATCACTCCCGCCTTGAGCCACTGCTCGACCAGCCCCCTGGCGGGGAACTGTCCGATGGCGGCCAGTAGGCGATCATGGTCGATTCGGTCGAACGCCGCTGCCAGGTCCGCGTCAAGAATCCACTGCCGCTTCGGGTCCTTGCCCTTGGCGGCCAGAAAGATCGCTCCGATCGCGTCGTGGCAGCCTCGGCCGGGCCGAAATCCATAGGATCTCGGCTCGAACCGTGCCTCCCACTCAGGCTCCAACGCGTTCAGCGACACGGCTTGAAGACAGCGGTCGATGATCACGGGAATTCCTAGGCCGCGCTGGCGACCATCGGCCTTGTCGATGAACACCCGCCTGACGGGCAAGGGCTTCCAGGGGGCCGCCCGGTGCTGCATCCAGTCGGCCAGCTCGGCCTTCCCCTGGGGCAGCAGGACAACCCGCCCATCGACACCTGCCGTCTTGCGGCCAGCGTTGACCTCCGTCGCCCGCCGCACGCTCACCAGCGTGTTGGAACGGGAACGAAGTATCAGTTTCTGGAGATTACGGACCCTTTTGAGGTCCCCGGCCTGTGACGCCGTGAAGATCCGCTGCCTCAGCCGCCGTACTTCCTCCTCCGCGCGCTGCCAGTCGATCGACTGCCAGTCGGTGGAGTCGCCCTCCGGTCCGTTCACCACGCCGTCGGCACCCGAAGCGGTTCGCGCCTCGACTGTTCGTATCGCCATGGTGTCCAACTTGCCCTTCGGTTCCGGTGCTGATGGTCATCGATTCCTCACAGGCCCACCTGGCCCACGTCAGCACCCTTTCGGGTCCGGGCAGTGCCCGTATCCGGCCGGTTGTCCGGGGCGACCAGCGGAGGTGCTGATCATCTGCCGCGGCTTCCCGTTGCCTTTCGGCCACCGGCGTTCGCTTCTTGGGCCATCCTGTTCCCGCTGGGGAGTTGGACCTTCCTTGCGGTCGGCTGACCGGCGCCTTTCGGCACCGGACCTCAACGGGGTTTCCACGTTCCACACGAGTGAGACACGACCGGGGTGGGTGCCCCCTAAACTCCGGGACGGCGATGCTCTCCCGGCTGACGATGGGGATTCAGCCGGCGCCTGCCGCTTCTCAACGGCCAGTCCTGCACCCCGCTGGAACAACCCATCGGCGGGGGTCACGATTACGAAGCATCATCAGGGGTTCACTTGCGTTCACCCGTCCGGTCTTCCCCTTGCCTGTAACCCCCGGATGGAACGAGAGTCCTTGGGCTTCTCCTCCGAGCTTCACACCCCGCCGTTGCCAGCGACGCATGTCGGAGTCGGGACGGGCCTTGAGCACTGGCCCGGAACTATCCTGTCGACATCAACTGTCGGCCTCCTTCAGGTAATTCACTCAAACTCGTGCGACTTCGTGTCGCACCCCAGCGCTCGTGGTACAGACGCACCAGGTGGTCGGCGGGATCGGTGCGGTGGTCGTTGAGCGTGGTCAGCAGGCGGTAGGTCCCGCCGAAGTCGCCGCCGTCGGCGGTGCGGGAATGGATCTCGGCCTCGATCACCCGCAACGAGAGGCCCCCGATCCGGGTCAGGTAGGAGCCGTCGGGCAGCAGCGCCAGCACCGGCGGTCGTCGGGTGCTGGTTGCGCGTATCAGGAACTGAGTCCCTTGAGCAGCGATGTCTGCGAGCAGTTCGTTGCTGTCGAAGGCGCGGTCCGCCAGAAGGAGCATGTCCGGGGTCAGGCGGCCGATCAGGTCGTGGGCGTAGTCGGTCTCGCCCTTGGAGGCAGGGCCGAAGACCGCTGCGATCAGGCCGCGGGTGCCTGTTTCGCACAGGGTCATGAGCATCAGCCGGGGGTGGCCGGTCGGGCCGTAGCGGCGTTCGGTTCGGCCGAGCCAGGACCGGTTGCGCTCGTGGTCGGGGACGGACAGGCTCCCGCAGCCGTCGAAGGCGACCGTGCGCCAGCGTCGGTAGCGCACTCCGGGTGTGGACGGCTGGGCCAGCGGGCCGGCCAGCACGTGGAACAGCCGCTTGAGCGGGGCCACCCCGACCCGCCGACGCAGATCGCGAAGTGCCTTCTCCGAGGGCTGCGGCACCCGGGCGGCCAGTCCGGCCCCGAGTTTGCCCCACACCAGTCCGGCGCCCAGATGCTCGAACAGCCCGAGCGCGAGCACGAAGTACACCCCGACGCGAGAGGGGAGGCTCCGAAGTCGTCGCTCGTGAGCCCCGCTCTCATCCAGTACCGCATCCACCAACTCGGGCGGGATGACCTGCGATAACTCACCAATATGACCAGGCGCGAACACGTCACCGATAGCGTGCATGACAGACTTGGCCACTGGGCCTCTGCTCTCTCAGGAAGATCTTGGTCGATCCCCTGGATAGCAGAGGCCCCTTCTGTCTCCCGCCACGCTTGACACCGCCAACGGGACCTTAACTTCGTGGCATTGGTCGAGCATCTCGCGGTGGCAGTACGCCTCCGGACGCCCGCCCTGCTTGAGCAGCCAGGCCGGCACGGGCATCGCGGAGCGGACCTCGGCCCACTCCGTATCCGTCATGTCACTCGGATAGCACCGCACCCGCCGTCCCGGAGCGATCGAACCGAACCTGTGGACGTAGCTCCTGGGCGGGTGAGGACGATTGGACGTCCCTCATACGGCCTGTGTCGTTCCCCGTGCACTGCCAGCTGTACCGGTCAAGGCGAGGGGCCGACTGTGCCGTTTCCCAGGCGCATCCCACCGGGGTGTAGGCCCGGCTTCCGTATCTGCGGGACCTGTGTGAACTATGCGCCGTTTCACGCCAGTTGGACAGTAAAGGGTTGACCTGTGTGTGGCGCACTGGTCGGCTTGCGGGGTTCGCATCCCATCCGACTGAGGAGAGGAAGCAACTCCGCTATGCGCAACAGATCATCACGGGGGCGGGTCCTGCTGGCCGCGATCGGCGCGGCCCTGCTGGTGCCCGTCAGCTTTGTCGGCCAGGCGCATGCCGACAGCCACCAGCCCGTCCCGGGCAAGTAGTCCGGCACGCGGATCGTGCTCGGCAAACCGGAGAAGTCGAAGACCGTCAATCCGGCGGCGGCGCCGGGGGCCAAGGCCGTCGACTGCGCCGAGGGCACATCCGTCCACGACCGCACATCGTCCTGCTCCAACTACCGCATCCCGGTGGAGTTCCTGGTCGACGGTGAGCCCGCCGGGTCCGCCGTCCTGCACAGCAAGGCGACCGCGCAGCTTGAGACCCGCAACCGCTACCAGTGGAAGCAGCGGGTCGAGCTGAAGCTGACCGATCCGACCACACCGTCCGCCGCCGAGGTGTCCGCCACGGTCAAGTACCAGACTGGGCACGCCACCGCATCGACGGCGCTCACCCGCATCCTGATCCCGTACGTCACCCAGACGTTCGACTTCACGTTGTCATCGCCGGGGCGCGACCTGGTCAATGACAGCATCGTCCCCTACGGGGACTTCTCGGCGCCGGGCTTTGACGACGGCAGCGCCTACCTGGGCGACACCTTCCGCCCGCGCTGCGACAACACCGCACGCATCACCCCCGCCGGCACCGGCGGCTGCGTCTACCCCGACGTTCCCGCCCTGTGGCAGATCGACGTCACCGACTGGCGCGTGGACAGCGTGGGCTGGCACGTGCTGTGGGCGCAGAAGAACCTGGCCCAGCCGTGGGGCGTCAAGGGCACCCGGTATCCGCTGCACCGGACATTCGACCAGTCGCTGATCGCGGACAACCGACAGACCGCATGCGGCCCTGACGTGCCCCGCCCGCCCAGGCCGGGACTCGCCTGCGACGAGTACCCCTTCGCTCAGTCCTACGAGGGCGCCAGCCGCAACTCCGACTACTCCTGCGAGTTCCTGCACAGCCGCGACAACAGCCGTGAAGGCAGCTACCGCAAGGCGTCGCTGAACGGGCAGCGTGTCCAGGAGAACGACCCGTTCTACGTCGAGGTGATCAACGTCCCAGCGACGCTGACCCCGCAGAAGCTGGACCAGCTGCGCGGCCCCGTCGGCTGCGGCGTCGAATCCTGAACCACGCCCAACCCGTAGCACCCGCGCGCCCGGCCTCCCATCCTGGAGGCCGGGCGCGCACCCGCATGAGGAGAGGATCATCTGTATGGTCGGCCCCCTACGCCAGACGTCCAGCCAGGTCCGCATCGACGCCAGCACCGTGGACCTGCTGGGCGCCGACCTGGTTAGCGACTACCAGCCCGAACAGTGGGTCGGCGGCCTGATCGCCGCTGACCCGTCCGGGGACGCGGTACGCATCGCCTGCGGGCAGGAGATCGCCGCCATCCACGTCATCGCCCAGCTGTGGGACGAACGTCCCCCATTGGGCGTCACCGATCTAGAAGCATGGCAGGACATCGCCGAAGTGTCCGTTGACTGGCAGTCCCTGATGCTGGACTTCGGCACGACCGGCGACGGAGAGGACCTGGCGCAGCAGCTGGTGATGCCAGGCCCCGGCGGTTACCGGATACGGGTGTCGGCCCGTAACCGTGATGACGGCGACCCGCGTGACGACAGCGCCCCGGCCGAGGCCCTGCTGATCCAGGTGTGGCAGGCACTCATGGAGGAGAACTGTGTGATCAAGCAGTCCAGCCAGACCGCGCAGCTGTGGGCCGACCAGTAACCGTCGCCGGCCGGCACCACGCAGGCGACGGCAAACGGACCACATAGCCGTCCTGACCTGTGAAACCCGCGGGGATTTCTCGAGCCGGATGCGGCTGACACTGCACGTCCGGTCCCACGGCGTCCGCCCGCCGGTCCAGTCCCGCCACCCAGCTGGCGAGCTCGTCATGATGGGGTGGCCAGCCAGTGGGCGCCACTGCTCAGAGGTCCTTGAGATCGTTGATCGAACCGACCCGCGTGAGCCGTCAGTGCCTGTCGTCCGGCGGCAGGCTGGGCACATTGGCACGAAAAAAGGCTGACCAGCAGCCCGTACGGCTCACCGTGCACGGGGTCCGTGAGCTGTCGCTCGGCAGCCATTGCGCGCAGCCAGGTCTCCAACCGCGTGTGCCTCGGCGTCGGCGAGGCAGAGGTGGCGCAGCGCAGTGTGGAGCCGTCGAGATCAACGGACACCTGGATAGGCAATCAGGCCGTCCGGCCAGTCCAGGCGGCCCTGTACCGCAGCCCACCGCCAAGAGCCGAGTGACGCCTACGCCTGTCGACCGTTCCTCGGCGTGGCGCCGGTGTGACTGGGCGTCGCCCTGGTGGAAGGGCGCAGCGGGCCGTCGGGGATTTCGACGCCGGTCGTCAGCCGAGTCGGGTCGCAGGAGGTCTGCGGCCGAGGCGCCGGCCGTTCCCGGCGGCTGCATGTCGCGCGGCCGCCGCGCCCACGACAGCTGCGGGCCTGGCCGGCCACTTCCTTACGTGCCGAGCAGCGCGGCGGTGAGGCATCGGTGCAGCCAGTCGGCGGAGCGGTCGAGTGGCCATCGGCAGTCGTCGGTCAGTGTGAAGTAGGAGGCGTTGCCGAGGAAGTACCAAAGCACATCCGCAGCCTCGTCGACGGTGACTCCGGCACGCAGTGCGCCCAGTTCTGCGAGCCGGTCCGCGGTGGCCCGCAATCCGCGGCGCAGGCTGTCGTGCGCCGCGTCGACGGTCTCCCGGACCCCGGCGTCCTTGGGTGCGGCGGCGATCGCCTGACGCATGATCGGCGACCAGAGCTCGAACTCGCTTCGAGTGCCGTCCACGAGCATGCGCAGCAGCGCGCCGGGGTCGGTTTGCGCAGCGATCCGCTCGTAGATGCCGCCGGCCTCAGCGGCTCGCACCCCGTCCTCGATGAGTGTGCGCAGCAAACCGCTCTTGCCTCCGACCGCCGCGTAGACGGTGGGCGCTGCTACCCGCGCTGCATGGGCGATGTCCTGCACCCGGGTGTCGAAATAGCCCCGTTCGACGAACAGTGCCCGCGCCGCCAGCAGGATCGCTTGACGGGTCGCAGCCGCGTACTCGGCCCGCCGTCCGGCCTCTTGTGTCACCACCCCTATGACTGTAGACCCTGCCCGATCATCAACCGCTGATAGCCGACTACACTCGATATAGTTACCTATCAGAGAAAGTGATTCCATGATCTTTCCGATACTCGAGGACCTGGCTAACCAGTTCCCCGGCATCACTCCTGAGCAGGACAAGCTCCCCACACCGTGCGACGACTTCGACGTGAGCACGTTGCGCCGCCACCTGCTGGGCTGGCTCACCTACTTCGACGCTGCCTTCACTGACCCGTCCGGCAGCGACCGGCCCGACCCGTCCGCGTTCGCGGGCCCCGACCACCCGAGTACCGTGATCGCGCACCTGACCACCACGATCCGATCGGCCCTGGCCGGCGGCCTCGCGACAGCTACCGTGAACGTTCCGCTGCTGGGCGGCGCCTATCCGGGCTCCGTAGTCATCGACCTGCTGTTGATCGAAACGCTCGGCCACGGCTGGGACCTGGCCCGTGCGACCGGCCAGCGATGGAACCCGGACCCGCAAACCTGCCAGCATGCCCTCACCGTGCTCGAAGGCGTGATCCAGCCGGAATACCGTGGCCCCGGCATGCCCTTCGGGCCCGAAATCGCCATCGACGCAAGCGCACCACCTCTGGACCGCCTGGTCGCTTTCACCGGCCGCGACCCCGATTGGGCGCCCCCCGTTCAGCTGCGCTGATGAGCGCCTGCGGCGTCGTCCTCGCTTGACGGACCGGTGGGGGGGGGGGGCGCGGGCCCCCCCCCCCCCCCCCCCGCCCCCCCCCGGGTATACCCCCCCCCCCGGCGGCCCGGGGC
>NZ_JBIAIQ010000070.1:0-16181 GCF_042871525.1 Streptomyces sp. NPDC005784 | reverse complement strand
CGGGGGGTGTGGGTGCGCGCCGGGGCGCCCGCGGGGGGGGGCCGCCGCGGGGGGGGGGGGGGGGGGGCGCGGGGGGGGGGGCGGGGGTGGGGGGGGGGGGGGGGGGGGGGCCGCCCCCCCCCCCCCCCCCCCACCGGAGCTGCCCGCCCTGGATTATCCGCACGCCGAGGACGGCCGGGGGCGCTGCCTTGTCAGCAGGCTCGCGGCCCGCTGGGCGGGATCGCCCCGGCCGGACTCCGCGCCGGGCAGGACGCTGTGGGCCGGGGTCAACCCCGTGAGACCGCGGGTTCGGGCGCGGCAGCGGGCTCGGGCGCGCTTTCGCTGAGGCCGAACCGGCTGTGGAACCTGCGCAGGAAGCCGGGCGCGTACCAGGCCGAGCCGCCGAGCAGGCGCATCGCGGCCGGGACGAGGACACCGCGGATGGCGACGGCGTCGATGAGGATGGCCAGCCCGCTGCCCAGGCCGAACATCTGCATGAAGCTGAGCTTGGCCGTACCGAAGGCGAAGAAGCTCACCGCGAGCAGGCAGGCGGCGGCGGTGACGATGCGCCCGGTGTGCCCGAGGCCGTTGGTGACGGCGGACTCGGTGTCCTCGCCCTGGTCGTGGAGTTCCTTGATCCGGCTGGTGACGAACACCTCGTAGTCCATCGACAGACCGAAGACGATGCAGAACATCAGCACGGTCATCGACATCTCCATCGGCTGCGCCGTGAAGCCGAGCAGGGAGGAGAGATGGCCCTCCTGGAAGATCCAGGTCATGATGCCGAGCGTCGCCACCAGGGTGATCGCGTTCAGGGCCAGGGCGCGCAGCGGCTGCACGATACTGCCGGTGAACAGGAAGAGCAGGATGAACGTGGTCAGGACGACCAGGCCGATGGCCAGCGGGATTTGGCCGCTGATGGAGTGCTTGGCGTCGACCAGTTCGGCGTCGATGCCGCCCACCAGCGGGTGGGTGCCGGGGGGCGGGGTGAGCGCCCGTACGTCGCCGACCAGGCTCTGTGCCGCGTCGGACTTCGGCGTCAAGGAGCTGACGACGCTGATCCGTTGGCCGTCCGGGCGGCTGAGGTTGGCGCTGCCGCTACCGGCCGCCGATTCCTGCCCGTGGGTGTACGTGCCGGTGCTGGTCTCGACCCGTACCACGCCCTTGAGCTTGGACAGTTGATCGGCGTACTTACCCAACGGGGCTTCGTCCACGTTCTGGCCGACGTTCTGGCCGATGACGATCTGGAGGGCGGCGTTGTCGTTGCCGTTGAAGTTCTTCTGGAGCGTCGCGGAGACCTGGCGGCTCTCGGCGTCCTTGGGCAGCACGCGTTCGTCCGGGGTGCCGAAGGTGATGCCGAGCAGCGGGCTCGCCGCCACCAGCAGGACCGCGAGGACGGGCAGCGCGGTGAGCGCGGGCCGCCGCATGACGGTACGCGCCAGCCGCGCCCATATGGAGACGCGCGTGGTGGCGTTCGCGGTTTTCGCCCAGGGCATCTGCCCCTTGTTGACCCGGTGCCCCAGGACGACGAGCAGCGGCGGCATGACGAACAGCGCGCTGACGGCCGCGATGGCGACGACGCCGACTCCGGCGAAGCCGAACGAGCGCAGGAAATACTGCGGGAAGACGAGAAGCGCCGCGAGTGCGGCGGCCACGGTGGAGGCGGAGAACGCGACGGTGCGGCCGGCGGTGTGCACCGTCCGGCGGACGGCGTCCTCCACGCTCGCGCCGGTCGTGAGCTGTTCCCTGAACCGGCTGATCATCAACAGGCCGTAGTCGATGCCCAGTCCCAGGCCGAGAGCCGTGGTGAGGTTGGTCGCCGTGTTCGAGACGCTGGTGACGTCGGCGAGCAGGGACAGTTCGGCGAACGAGCCCAGGATGGCGATGACGGCGATGGCCAGCGGCAGCAGCGCGGCGACCACGCTGCCGAAAACGAACAGCAGCAGTATGAGGGTCAGCGGGATCGCGATCAGCTCGGCCAGTTCAAGATCCTCGACCACCTGCGTCGACATGTCGTTGCCGACGGCGGCCACCCCGCCGGCCCGTACCGTGAGGGCTTTGTGGTACGTGCCGTCGTAATCGTCGAGCAGGTTCGTGGCGTTCTTCTGCTGCTGGGTCGGGTCGCCCTTGACGTGGGCGAGGACCATGGCCTCGCGGCCGTCCCTGGACAGGAGTTGGGCGCTGCGCGTGTCCCAGTACGAGACGACGTTCGCGAGCGTCTTCTCCTTCTTCAGGCTCGCGACCAGTGCCTTGCCGTTCTGCTCGGCAGACGGGGTGTCGACCCGGCCGTCGCCGGCGCGGACCAGCAGCACGAGGTTGGTCTCGCCGCCGAATTTCTTGTCGATGAGATCGCGTGCCCGGGTGGACTGGGAAGCCGGGTCATCGAACCCGCCGCCCAGCAGCTTGGTGAAGGCGCCGCTACCGAGGGCACCCATGAGAGCTGTCGCCACGACGGCGACGATGAGTACCAGCCGGGCCCGGCGGATCGCCAGCTCGGCTATGCGTTCGAACACGCGGAATCTCCTATGCGGTCAATGTGTCTGCGGGGACGCGACGACGCTAGGGGAGGCTACGGGGAAGTTGGCAGTGCGAGATTTACCTGACAGTGCTCGGTTTATGTTCAGGTGTCAGAGGTGCACGTAGGGTGGGCGCATGCCCGTACCCGAACGCCCGAAGACCGCCGTCCCGCCGGCTCCGTCCGAGCCGTCTGCTCCCTCCGTCCCGGCCGCTCGATCCGCCTCATCTGCTCCGCCCACGCTGCGGGAGCGGCGGCGGGCCACAGCGGTGCGGGAGATCCTGGACGCCGCCGAACTGCACATCACCGAGCACGGTCCTGAGGGGCTGTCCCTGCGGGCCGTCGCGCGCAGCCTCGGCATGACCGTGCAGGCGCTCTACCACTACTTCCCCAACCGACATGCCCTCGTCACGATGCTCGTCACCAAGGGGTACGAGGACCTATTCGCCGCCGTCCAGGCCGCCGTCGACTCGACGGCCGACTCGGCTGCGGGCGCTGGGGGCACTGCGGCGGACTCGGTGGCGGACCGGGCGTTCGTGTCGCGTCTGCTGGACGCGGCCGAGGGCTACCGGGGCTGGGCCATCGCCCACCCCGAGCGGTTCAAGCTCCTGTTCGGGACACCGCTGCGGGACTACGCGGCCCCGGCCGACGGCGCCTCCACCATGGCCGCCCGCCGGATGAGTACGATCTTCCAGCGTGAGCTCTTCGGCGGCTTCAGCCTGGAGCAACTCGCGGCGGCCGACATGCCCCCGCTCTCGCCCCAGTTCCGGGCCTACCTGGACCAGCTGCCCCCGGACGGGCCGGGAGTCCTCCCGCCGCCCGCGATCGCCCTGCTCATGGAGGCATGGGGGCGCATGCACGGCATGGTCGTCCTCGAGGTGTTCGGACACACCTCGTTCCTCGGGGACCACGAGGCTGAGCTCTTCCACCTTGCGATGCGCAACATGCTCGCGGACATCCACCGGCGAATCCCGGGGAGCGCGGACGCCGTTGAAGCCGGGGCGGTGTGAGGCGCCGTCAAGATGTGACGCGTCCGGGCGGTGGCGTCAGAAGCGCCGCTCGTGCGGCAACGGCGTTGCACGGCCCGCGCGTCCACAACTGGGCGAGGGCCGAAGTCCGCATGGCAGTGGCCCGACCGGCAGCACCGGGTGTCCGGCTGCCGCTGGGCGGCCGAGGCGTGCTTCGGGCGATACGGAGCCGCTTGAGCTGAGTGAACTCACCGGGGCGCGGAGCGGGTCGGACCACAGGCGGGCCGGAAAGGGCTGTATGCCGCTCGCCCCGTATCTGGGGGCACCTGCTGTCGTCACCTGCCTTCACGGGGAAAGGCGCTTCGCAATCGGGCAAGCAATCCGCAGACCTGCGAGCGCCTGGCCGATCCGTTCACATGTGGTGGCGTGCCCACCGCACTCCCGGACCTCCCACCTGGTCACAACCGAGGTGGCCGGTGATCTCGCCCTCCACAGCGGACTCCAGCACTCGCTGGGTCATCTGCTGCGGCAGACCACCGCACCGGTCAGCAGGGAGCGCTCTGTCGTGGATGCGCGGGGGCGAGGCGGTCGGCGTGCGCGACGTCGAGGATGTGTCCGGCCCCGCTCGCCCGCAGGGGACGGGACACCGCATCGATGTGGCCGGTGACCCGCCGGCCTGTGCGCGGCTGGGCCCTCCCAGCCGCGCTGGCCTGCCTACCAGGGCACCTCCCCGTTTTCGTCCTGGAAGGTGCCGGTCGGGCCGTCCGCGTCGAGTGTGGCGAGACGTACGACGACCCTCGCGCTCTCCTCCGGCGTCCTGCCGACACCGAAGGCCGCCGTCAGGTCCGTCGCGGTGGTGCCGGGTTCGACGGCATTGAACTTGATGCTCGGATGGGCCTTGGCGTACTGGACGGTGAGCATGGTGGCGGCGGCCTTGGACGCCGAGTACAGCGCCAGCGGCAAGGCGTACTCCGGACGGTCCGGGTTGGTCACGGCCCAGAAGGATCCGGCGCTGCTGGAGACGGTCACCACGGTGGGGTTCGCGGACTTGCGCAGCAGGGGCAGCGCCGCTTCCGTGACCCGCACGAGGCCGACCGCGTTGGTGTCGAAGGCGCGCAGGGCGGTGGGGCCGTCGAGGGTTCCGTCCCCCAAGATGCCTGCGTTGTTCACCAGGACGTCGAGCCGGCCCTCGGCCGCGTCGATGGCCGCCAGCGCGCTGTGCACGGAGGCGTCATCGGTCACGTCGAGCTGCACGAATCTCGCGTCCAACGCCGCCGCGGCCTGCTGTCCGCGCTCGACGTCCCGCGCGCCGAGGTAGACCACGTGGCCCACCGCCAGCAGCTGTCGGGCGGTCTCGAAGCCGATGCCCTTGTTCGCCCCGGTGATCAGTGTGATGGTCATGCAGATCCTCGCAAGTGAAGTGCCCGAGCGGGCCATTCTCGGTATGCGGACATGTCTAAGTGGGGCAGACGCGAACTTGCAGGTCAGCCGGTCAGCTGCCGGCGCAGTTCACCGGCGTCGTGCAGGGCGGTCATGTGCACGAACCGCCCGTCGCGGACCTGGTAGATGGCGTACTCGACGATCTCGAACGAGGCGCCGGTGGGAGCCACGCCGAGCCAGGGCTTCACGGGGGTGCCGGTGTTGACCAGGCGCGCAGCCAGACGGTCACCGTCGAAGAGCAGCTCCTGCAACTCCCAGTGCAGGTCCGGTACCGCGTCCACGTCCTGCCGTTGCACGGCCAGGAGGTCGTCGCGGGTGGCAGGCTCCCCGTTCAACGTGGTCCGGTCGTTGATGAATGCGTCCATGCCATCGAATTGGTGGGCGTTGAGCGCTTCGAGGTAGCGCCGGTAGAACGTGCGCAGATCACTGTCGGACATGTGAGGGGCCTTTCTGCGGGGTGGCTCCGGATCGGGGCCGCGCGTGGAGGGTCAGAGCGGGAATGCCCGCCGCGGCCGCGCCGGACGGCCGCGGCTGCAGCGGGGGCCCGCCGGTCAGCGTCACGTCGGAGCAAGGCGCTGTGCTCGGCTCAGGTTGGCGATGAGCTCGTCGCGCGTTTGGTGCGCCAGCGCGGTCCAGGCGGGTTGACCGGGAGCCGTGCGCCACGAGGCGCTCAATGGACTGTTGTTGACGGTGTCGAAGCCGAACTGGTCGTAGAGCCGGGTCACGAGGTCGGCGGCGTCGGGGAAGTTGCTGGAGGTCGGAAGCGCCAGCCGGTCGAGGGCGCCCGCGGGGCGGCCGGCGGTGGTGATGCGAGGAGCTTGAATATGGGTGAACGCCTGGACGACCCGGGAGGCGGGCAGGTGCTCCTGGCGCAGCTCGAGTACGGTCGTCTCGCCGGAGTCGATGCGGGCGAAGTGACCGTCGCGCCAGATCATGTAGTTGTTCGTATCCAATACGATCTTGCCGGCGAGGGGGTCGACCGGCAGGTTGTTGACCGTTTTCAGCGGGACGGCCACGACGGCGAAATCGCCGGCGGCTGCAGCGTCCGCGGCGCGGGCGGCCCGCGCGGACGGGCCGAGTTCCGCGACCAGGTGCTGCAGGGTTTCCGGTCCGCGCGAGTTGGCGATCACGATGCTGTAGCCGTGGGCCAGGGCCGCCCGGGCGATCTGGCTGCCGACCTCGCCGGCGCCGATGATCCCGATGGTGGGCATGGGGTCCGCCTCTCAGATCTGGTTCAGGCCGCCGTCGACGTACAGGCTCGAACCGGTGATGAAGCTGCTCTGCTCGGATGCCAGGAAGGCCACGGCGGCGGCCACCTCCTCCGGGCGCCCGAGCCGGCCCAGCGGCACCCGCGTCACCAGGTGCTGCTTGAACCGTTTGGGGTCGGGGGTCAGCCCCGCCAGGGCGGGGGTGTCGGTCGGGCCGGGGGTGAGGGTGTTGACCCGGATGCCGCGTCCCTTGAGTTCGTTTGCCCAGGTCCGGGCGAACGAGCGCGTGGCGGCCTTGGTCGCCGCGTACACGCCGAGCTCCGCATCGCCGACGTCCCCGTTGGTCGAGCCGTTCACGATCACCGAGGCGCCGTCGTTGAGCAGCGGCAGGGCCTTTTGGACGGTGAACAGCAGGCCACGGACGTTGATGCCGAACAGGGTGTCGAAGTGCTCCTCGGTGACCTGCTCCAGCGGAGCGAGCGCGGCGACGGCGGCATTCGCGAACAGCACGTCCAGGCCCCCGCCCCGGCTGCGGATGGTGGCGTAGAGCCGATCCAGGTCGTCCAGGTTCGCGATGTCGCCGGTCACCGCAGTGGCCGCGGGACCGATCAGGTCGACGGCCGCGTCGAGTTCGGTCGCGCGCCGGCCGGTGATGAAGACGTGCGCGCCTTCAGCTGCCAGCCGGACCGCACTGGCCAGGCCGATGCCGGCGCTGCCCCCGGTGACGAGAGCGCTCTTTCCGTCGAGCAGTCCCATGTGTGCCGCCCCTTCCACTTCTGCAGCAGTCGCTACAGAAGTGGACCGTAGCACTTCTGCAGCGAACACTGCGGAAGGAGTAGGGTGTGGGGGTGGAGACGAAACCGACCGGCCCGATCGGCCGACCGCGAGGATTCGACGCCGACGCCGCCCTTGAGCGCGCCATGCTGGTGTTCTGGCAGCATGGCTACGAGGGGGCCAGCACCGCCGGCCTGACGCACGCGATGGGGATCTCCACCACCAGCATGTACGCCGCGTTCGGCAACAAGGAGCAGCTGTTCCGCAAGGTGTTGGAGCGCTACACCGACGGCCCGAGCGCCTACCTGGCCCAGGCCCTGGAGCAGCCGACTGCCTTTGGCGTCGCCACCGCCATCCTGGCCGGCACCGTGCGCACCACCACCAGCGCGGCCCACCCTAATGGCTGCCTGGGCGTCCAGGGGGCCCTGACCACCAGCGACTCCGGCCAGGATGTCCGCGCCCTCCTCGTCGACTGGCGCGCTACCGGATACGCCCGCATCCGCGAGCGGTTCCGGCGCGCCGTCGATGACGGCGATCTGCCCCCGCAGACCGACCCCGGCCTCCTGGCCCGCTACCTCACCGCCCTCGCCTACGGCATCGCCGTCCAAGCCGCGAGCGGCGTCGCCCGCGACGACTTGCAGGAGCTGGCCGACGCCGCCTTGCGCCACTGGCCCCTGCCCTGACACCGGCGTGGCCGCGGGGGGCCGTGCCGTGTGGGCCTGGCGGGTGATCATCTCTCGGCGGCGTGATGGGCGACTTCCCGGGTTGTCGAGCACCGGCTCGCGGCGGTGCTCATGCGCGACGGCGACCTGCGCAAATGCTCCGGCCGGGGTGGACGCGCCGGTGCAGTACGGGCCCCGGCTGACCGCGGTGGTGGCACCCCCTCCGCTCGCTCCAGCTCCTCCATGAGCCGGACATGGCCGAGGGCCGGGTCGAAGACGTCGCCGGTGCCGGGCTCGGAGTGCAGCACCCACACCACCAGGTCCCCGGCCTGGCGCGACAGTCGGACCAGGCGGTTCACCTGCTCGGCGATCTTCAGGTCGGAGGTGGTCTCCCACAGCGGTCGACCAGCCGGAGGCCGCGGCAGGGCTTCGGGGCTGTTCAGACGGCCGGCCGCACCAGGCCCGATTCGTAGGCGAAGACCACCGCCTGGACACGGGCGCGGGCACCGATCTTGGCGAGGATGTTGCTGACGTGGGCCTTGACGGTGGTCGTGGCGATGGACAGCCACGCAGCGATCTCGGCGTTGGACCAGCCGGAGGCGACGGCGGTGAGCACGACACGCTCCCGCTCGGTGAGCGTGCCGATCCCGACTTCCCGCTCGGCAGGGAGCGCGGGTTGCAACTGTCGGACGGCGTCGATGAGAGCGCGGGTCAGGCCGCGGGGGATGACGGCGTCTCCGGCGGCCACGACACGGATGGCCGCGGTCAGTTCGCCGGGGGTGGCGTCGTGGAGAAGGAATCCACCGGCACCGGCGCGCAGGGCGGCGTAGGCGCGCTGCTCGTGGCTGGCGGGGGTCAGGATGAGCACGCGTGGGCGGTTCCCTTGCGTTCTGGAGAGTTCGGGGGTCCGGGGGAGGGCGGGAGGCCGTGTGATGCGGCGGATGGTCTCGGTGCCGTCCGAGTCGGAAATGTCGCTGTCCATCACCACGACGTCGGGGCACAGTGCGGCGCTCATGCGGACCGCCTCGGCCCCGCTCGAGGCCTCGCCGACGACAGTCAGGTCGGGCTCCTCCGCCAGGAGCATGCGCAGTCCGCGGCGCTGCAAGGACTGCTCATTGACAATGAGTACGGAGGTCATGGTGGGCGTTCTCCCAACGGGAAGCGGATGTGGGTGTGCGCTCAGTCATCACCCAGCCCCTCTGAACGAAACGGTTTCGTTCAGCTTGGGTCAGGTTAAGGCTGCGGTTATCGAAACTGCATCGTTTCTCTTGTGGTCTGGGTCGCATCTTCGCCGGATGCCGCCGCGCGCTCAGTCGGCACCGAGGGCTCGGTGGATGGCGGTGAGTGTCGCGCTGCCAGGGCTGTGTGCGTGCCGCATCGCGATGGCCACCCCACAGGTCCACATGGCCACCCCACAGGTCCACCACGTGGTGCGTCTCCGCGACAGGTGCGGTTCTACGAGGCAAAGAGCTTGATCACCTCGACCCGCGGGCCCAACAACTACCGCGACTACAGCGAAGCAGCCCTGGGCCGCGTCCAGCAGATCCGCCGGCTTCGACCAGGACCTCGCCGCCGAGGCCACCCGCACCAGCAACCGGACACGCGGCCTGCTCACCCACCCCAGCCTCGAGCGCGTGCTCGGCCCGCGACTGGACCACCCCGCCATCCCCTGGCTCCTCGAGCGCTACGGATCTCCCAACGCTCTACGGAAAGCCGGCCGCCGCAGGCTCGCCGAGCTGATCCGGCCCAAGGCTCCGCGGATGGCTCAGCGGCTGATCGACGACGTCTTCGACGCCCTCGACGAGCAGACCGTCATCGTTCCCGGCACGGGCACCCTCGACATCGTGATCCCGTCTCTGGCCGCCTCACTCGCCGCGGTCCATGACCAGCGCCGGGCACTGGAAGCCCAGATCAGCACCCTGCTGGAGGCCCACCCTCTTCACCCGGTCCTGACCTCGACGCCGGGAGTCGGAGTCAGGACCGCCGCCGTCCTGCTGGTCACCGTCGGCGACGGAACCGGCTTTCCCAGCGCGCCCACCTCGCCTCATACGCCGGCCTCGCTCCCACGACGAAATCATCGGGGACCTCGATCCACGGCGAACACGCACCCAGAGGAGGAAACCGGCAGCTCAAACGCGCGATGTCCCTCTCCGCCTTCGCCTGCATGAACGCCGACCCGGCATCACGCACCTACTACGACCGACAAAGAGCCCGCGGCAAGACCCACACCCAGGCACTCCTCCGGCTCGCCCGCCAACGCATCAGCGTCCTGTTCGCCATGCTCCGAGACGGCACCTTCTACCAATCCAGAACCCCCGCCGTCACCCTCGCCGCGCGACCACCCCAAACAGCCCCATACCAGGCACCACGTCCTTGACAAAGGACATAGAGACACCCCCCGCAACCGTCACGCGTTCGCCGACTACCTGGCCGAGCTCCAAAAGCGCGCGGAGTGAGCCGCCGCGAGCTGTGATTTCCCCTGTGTTTGAGACGGGGGGTGTGAAGCGGGCGATGGTGTGGTGCTGGTCCGCTCGGTCGCCGTTTTCCGTTCGACAACAACGCCGCCGAACGGGAAGTCCGCATGGTCAAATTCCGGCAGAAGATCTCCGGTGGCATGCGGACCCTGACCGGCGCGGAGCACTTCTGCCCATCTGGTCCTTACCTCGCCACCGCCACCAAACACGGCATCAATCTGCTCGACGCGCTCGTCCAATTGGCATCCGGCCGATCGTGGGTACCCACGATCAACTGACCTGATGAGTTACCTTAGGATGAGACGGGCGGGACCGGACTCACATAGAAACGAGTCCAGTTTATCCCACCGTCGCGGACGGTCATTACTACAGGTCCGACCAAGAGAGCGGGTAGTCCCTCGAAAGAAGTTCCACTCATTTCCCATTCGGACCACACCTCGGACCCCGAAACCGCTGTCCGCAGAACTCTTGCTCGCAGATCGGGTACTCGGGTAAATATCAATGACCAGTTCATCAGCACATGCTCCCGCCCAGTAAAACTTTCTGCAGGACGGTGCGGCACCTCCGCCGCGTAGTCGACAGTGAAGCAGTCGGCGACTCGTTGCGCTGAATGCGAATTGATGGCGTCACAAAGGCGACCTACCGCGTCAATTAGGTGCACAGAACTACTCCTTCTCAAGGATTGCGTGTCATTCGATCCTGGCCTGGCCGCATCGGAATATCTGGCCAGGGCCTCACTGAGCCGGTGCCATAACTAGCGTGCCGATTAGTCGTTCGCGCCGGCGCCGCGAAAGTCTGGGACGTCCGAAAGCATGCCGGGAACCTCCGGGTTCAGGGCGCTGCGGCGGCGGTGCAGTTCTTCGATTTTCGCGTACAGGTCAGGGTCATCGTCGTCGCTGATGTCGAAGATGTCGAGGCGTTCGAGCAGCGCCAGGCCCAGATGGTCAGTCCCGATAGTCGCGGGGTGGGTCAGGTACTCGTAGAGGCCGTCGAGGTCCTCAACGACGAAGACACAGCTGTAGTCGAAGTCCCCGCCGAGATCGCGGCCAACCATGAAAGACTTCACGGCCGGGTTGGACCGTCCTTGGTTGCGCCAACTTTCCAAGGCAGCCTCGATTTGCTCGGGGGTGACTTCGGCCTTAACCTTCGCGCGGTTGATGTGGTAGATCATGGCTACTCCTGTCGTTGTTTCTCACTGCCGAAGAGGGATACCTTTCACGACACAGCCCAGATGGTGGGCCTCATCGCAGGATTGACTCAAATGCGATAAGGACCGATTCGCCGGACGTGTCATGACGAAGCGCAGTGCCGGAATCGCTGCTTGCTGTCGAAATCGGGAGGCGGGATCAAGCCGCGGCCGCGCTCACCTGATCATTGATAATGATGTCTAGGTCGGTGGCGGTGAGGCCGAAGGCGTCAGCTGTTTTTGAGGCGTCCACGAGGAACGGCGAGTACCACTGATAGTCCATTTCGGCCATTTCGCGGGCTGTCGGCACGAAAAGCCCAGCCGTGCGCATTGCCGCGCGTGGCATCGGGATCAGCTTGACCGGGGGCCGACCTGCAGCGGCGGCGTAGCGCCGCGCCAGTTCACGGATGCTGATGGCCGGTGGTGACGGCACATGCCACGCCTGACCCCAGGCACGCTCATCATTTCCAAGTGCGACCAGGGCCTGGGCCATGTCTCCGTTGAAGGTGAAGGTATGTGGCGCGTCTAGATCGGCGGGCACCCAGGCTGCTCGGCCCGTCTTCATTGCCGGCTCAATGATTATGGAATACAGGCCATTCGAGTCCCTACCGATGTAGTCGGACCCGCGAACCTCCACAGTGCGGACTCCGGCGTTAAGGGCCTGTTCCCACAGTCGTTTACGGAGGCGGCCTTTAGGCCCAGTGGCGGCCATGGGGGTGTATTCGTTCATCATACCGCCAGGCTGCGGGCCGTAAGCGTACATGCTGCCAGTAATTGCCAGCACGGCCCTGTTTGCTTTCGCGGCTGTGATGACCGCATTCTGTATGGGCGGCAACAGCCGTTCCCACATTGTGTAGGAAGGCGGGTTCGCACAGTGATAGATTACCTTTGCGCCGCGAGACAGTTCGGTCAAGCGGCCCGGGTCGGAAGCATCCGCGGCGACCCGTTCGACCTGCGGATATTCCGGGCCCGAGCCGCTGCGGGTGACAATGCGGACGCTTTCACCGCGGTCGGCGAGCAGGCGAGCAACATTCGTGCCGATGGAACCGGCGCCGATAACGACATGTATGGCCATGATGGGCTCTTTCATATAGATAGGCGTCCCGGGTTCGTTAAAGACTCAGAACAAAGTTCGCCGATGGCCGTTGTGGAAACTAATCGGCCTGAGATTAGGCCGCAGGGCAGACCTCGGATCGGCGGTCTTCACGCCGTATGCTGCCGCCTGTCAGTGAGCTAAGGGCTCGTATCAATCTCGTCGTCCGTCTTCGTACTTGGTCATCGGTGGTGTCGCACGAGTCGTGACGCTAGCCGGGCCTCGCTGCGATTTGGCAGGGATAGATTTTTCTAACACTGTCAGGCACCACTTCAGATCTTGTGACTGGTGATCGGTGCTGACCGTTGTCCGGTCATGCTGATGGATGTGAGGGTGGAGCACGCTGAGGGGCTCTGTCCCGTAATCGGTGGTGACGAGGCGTGACCGAGATCGGCTTCTACAACACGCACCGACTACACAGCGTGTGCGGTTACCGGAGTCCGATCGACTACGAACACGACCACCGAGCCAACTCCGCCTTGGAGCTGGCCGCTTAAAAGATCTCCACAGTCCGAGGGGATTGACAATCCACTTCTCCTCCGCAGTCAAGGAGTACCGGAAGCGGAACCGGCGCTACGGCACCGTAAGCAGCTGACCCCGCCCGCCCGGTCCCGCTGCCCCGGCAGGGCCCCGGACCGGGGCGCACACGTCGCTGGGCCGCCCTGCCCGCCGCAGCGGCTGGTGGAGGAAGGCCTGCCAGCGGGATGAGCCGCCCCTCCCGCTGGCTATCACCGCGACCTGTGGATCAGATCGCCATCTGCACGGCCTGCAGGAACTGCGCCCAAGAAGGTGCACTCTGGCGTGGCAGGGCGCTCTTCAGGCTGAGCTGCAGGGTGCGGCGCAGCGGGTGGGGCGAGTTCATGATGGCCTCGTTCCGGGCGGCCAGGCGGGCGAGTTCCACCTGCGCAGGCAGCCGGTCGCTTTTGGCCGCGTTGCAGGGGCGAGGTTCCACAGGGCGTCCAGATCCGGGCCGCTCCACGCGCCGACGCCCGCGAAGCGGTGCATGAGAGAGAAGGGGAAGACGTGGTCGACTGCGATGGCGTTGTCCGGGGGCAGGACGTCCGCGCAGATCAGGCATCGGCCGTGCTGGAGCCCGGAGGTGGCCTCGACGATGCCGGTCACCAAGCGGCGGCGGCGCTTGTCGGTGATCTGCAGGGTGTCCCAGTCGACGGCGACGCCCTCCTCCAGGAGGCTGCGGCCGACGCCGGCGGCAAACGAGCTCTCCACGATGCTCCAGCGCGCCTCCAACTCGGCGGACAGACCCACCGCGTGTTCCGACTGCGCCAGCCGAAGCAGGTCGGGCATCAGGCGCACCGTGCGCTGTCCTCCCCTCTTGGACAGCTCGTAGAAGGTGTGGGGTACGGCGGTGTCGCCGCGCAGGTTGTGGAACTTCTGCATCACCATCGCTGGCATCGAGTGCACCGCGGCCGTCAGCAGCCGCTCGGTGGGGTTGCCCGATTCCAGTGAGCCCATTCCAACTTCAGGCGACAGCCGATCGGCGCTGTGTCACGGACGTCTGGTAGACCCTGGCTATGACGTTCTTGGCGGTGGTCGAGGGTGAAGAGGGCCGGCTCGGGGAGGATCCTTCAACTCCCTCGACGACCACGGCCGGCCCACCGGCGAACCGGAATGGAAGCGCGAAAGGGCGGGGCAGGCCACCATCGGCCCCGATGCCTCCTCGATGACCGGCGGGGACGCCCATACGCTGTGAGCGACGTCGTCCGGATATCGCTCGACGAGGGCTTCCACGTAGGCCCTGATGCGCGGCACCGGAGGTGCGGCAACATCGTCCGACTCCAGGTAGCGCTCGTAGAGCTCGTCGTAGGTCGAGCCCGCTTGGTCGTCGTCGAGTGGACGGTCGCCCTCCCACACCGCAAGGCCATAGCTCACCAGCGCATCGTCGCAGGCAGCAGTTCCTTCGGACTCAGCAGGCCCTGAGATCGAACCGCCAACGCGACCCGCCTCAGGCCGCCGACGGCTGCGCCTCCCATGGCCGCGGTCCCGCACCCTCCAGCCAGCGCCGCAGTTGCGGACCGTCGACGCACACGATGCCGCACTGCTCTGCGTAGTCGAGCGCGGGGGCGGTGAAGTCACTGGTGGTGACCACGACAGCGACATCGGCGCCATGAACGGTGAAGCAGGTGCCGCCGAAGCGCTGCAGGTCCTGTGAGCCGACCCGGTTGCCGTCGCAGTACCGCTTGCACTGGATGACGACCGAGCGCCCGTCGGGCGTCCTCGCCACGACGTCGGCGCCCAGGTCCCCGGCCCCGCCCACGACGTCCACGTCGAGACAGCCGTCGCGTCGGCACAGTTCGGCCACCGCCTGTTCGAACTCGTCCGGGTCCAGGGCCTCATAGGCGATCTCCACCGTGTCCGCGGGCGCCTCGGGCACGGTCTCGGGAAGCAGGACGGTGGGATCCGTGCCGAGGCGGCCACCGCAGGCGCCGGCCCCGGCGGGGGCCAGGCCGACGGCGGGAGCCGGTGACGCCGCGTCGAGCGCTTCGACCGCCGTCTGCGTGGCTTCGTCCAGGGCTACGGCCGCGCGGCGCGCGATCCTCGCCGCCGATATGCGGCGCTTCCCGCGGCAGCCGGCCATGACGGCGCCGACGCCCACAAGGGCGAGCGCCACAGCCCAGGCGGGACGGTGCACCGCGGCCGCAGCCACGGTGCGGGCGGCCGCGCCCACCAGAGCGAGGATGACCGCGAGGAGGGCGAAGTAAAGGGCCGTCGCCCGGAGTTCGAACCGGCGGGAGCGGCGCGCGGTACGCCGGGCGCGTGCGGGAACGGCCATGGTGATGTTTCCTCCCCTGGGACGCCAACGAAGATCAATTCGCGTCTTCCCAGGCAGCGGCCGTTCTACCGGGTTCCCTCGTGCACGCCTCTTCCAGCCCGACGGCAGACGCGGGCTCGCTGCCTGTCGGACCAGATGTCCCCGGCTCCCCACGTCCGGCGGTTCCCAGTCGGTGGCGTACGGTCGCCGGTACAGCACCTCGTCCCGGCCCGGAGCCGGTCGTGGGCCCTCGCTGCCCGCGTCACCCGCCCGAGCGTCCGCGGAGCGTGAGGGTGTCAGTCCGTCGGTTCGTCCGGCACCGGGTGCTCGGGGCGGGAGCTGCCGGAGTGCGGGGCGCCCCTGGGGCCGGTGCCCGCCTCGTCCGCGTCGGGGACGGGCTTCTCCGAGTTCTCGACTTCGCCTTCCGCGCCACGGCGCTCCGCGCCGGTCCGGCGGCTCGGGGCCGACTGCCCGGGTTCGCCTACGACGTCCAGGGGGTCCTCGTCGGGTGCGGCCTGTTGATCGGGCAGGTCCTTGGGTACAGGCTTCGGCATTGGCCCCTCGCCGGTCCCGGGGCCCTGCGGGCGGGGCTCGCTCACGGCGTCCTCATTTCCTCGCGCGGGTGTGACGTGACGCGCGAGTACCCCTCTCGTTCGTGAAAATGCAGGTGATCGCCGGGCTTCCGGCGTCCGGTCCGGCGCGATTCGCGCGTGACCGTGGCGTGAGCCTCAGACCAGGGGCAGGTGCCCGAGCCGTCGGCCTCGATCGGCCTGTGCCTCCAGCAGGGCAGCCACGTCCGATCCTCGAAGTGGTGGGCGACGAGCTGCCGAGCGATGCCACGACCAATCCTCACAGTCGTTCGTACAGTGGCGCGCTCCACCTTGACGCCCTGGACCACGCCCGCTCCACGGTGTGTGGGTCGACGGCGGACGGGATGGGAGCCGGGGTCAGTGGTGTTGCGAGGAGGGACGCCGCGATCGGCATCTCATCCACCTCTACCTCGCGCCGTCGGCTTCCACTAGATGATCGATTCCAAGGGATCGGCTGCGCGCGTGGGGCGAGGGCGTCCAACGTCAGTGTGTGAAGACAGAGTTGGACACCCTCGCGACCGC
>NZ_JBIAIQ010000069.1:0-23789 GCF_042871525.1 Streptomyces sp. NPDC005784 | reverse complement strand
TACGACCCCGCCATCCACCAAGCCAACGGCAAGGTCAGCGCAGCCGCTGAGGAACCCTTGGCGGCATAGAGGTTGACTCAGGAAACTCATGCGCGCTCCACCGCCGCCCGTCCGAAGAGGCCCTGCGGCCGCACCAGCAGCACCGCCAGAATGATCACCAAGGGGACGCCCACCTTCAGATCGGCGCCGATCACGTCCACGTACGCCCCGGTCAGGGTCTCGGCGACACCCACGAACAGGCCGCCGACGACCGCGCCGACCGGGCTGTCGAAGCCTCCGAGGGTGGCCGCGGCGAACGCGTAGATCAGCACCCCGCCCATCATGTTGGGCTCCAGGAACAGCACCGGGGCGACGAGCACGCCCGACACCGCGCCGACCGTCGCGGCCAGGCCCCAGCCGAGCATCAGCACCCAACCCACCCGGATGCCCGACAGCCGGGCGGAGGCCGGATTGCAGGCGACCGCCCGCATCACCAGGCCGATGGAGGTGTGCTGGAACAGCAGATACAGCAGGCCCATCACGACGGCCACCACACCGATGATCCCGAGCGTCGACCAGTCCATACGCACACCGGACAGGTCGAGTCCGCCGTCGGGAAAGGGCTGCGGGAAGTCCTTCACGGTGAACGACCAGATCAGACCGGCCAGCGCGTTGACGAAGATGAACAGGCCGACCGTGACGATGACCACCGTCAGCTCGGGCGCGCCCTGCACGGGGCGGATGACGATCCGCTCGAGCAGCATGCCGCCGGCGAAGGACACCGCGAGGGTGGCCGGCAGTGCCAGCCAGTACGGCATCCCGGACGCCACCAGCTGCCAGGCGACGTACGTCGAGAGCATGGCCAGCTCGCCCTGCGCGAAGTTGACGATCCCCGTGAACCGGTGGATCAGTACCAGGGCCAGCGCCAGGCTGGCGTACACGGCGCCGGAGCCCAGTCCTTCCACCACTTGCTGGAGCAGATCGGTCACGGCGCTCACCCGGCCTTCCCGGTGAGGACGGAGACACCGAGGTACACCTCGGCGACCTGCCCGTCCTCGCGGATCTGTGCAGCCGGTCCGGACAGCACCAGGCGGCCGGCCTCCAGCACATGGGCCCTGTGCGCGATATCCAGCGCGAGCTGGGCGTTCTGCTCGACGACGACCACGGTGGTGCGTTCCTCCTCGTTGACGGCACGGACGATCTCGAACAGCTCGCGGGTGACCAGCGGCGCGAGCCCCAGGGACGGCTCGTCCAGGAGCAGCAGCGAGGGCCGCAGCATCAGCGCCCTGCCGACGGCGAGCATCTGCTGCTCGCCGCCGCTGAGGCTGCCGGCAGCCTGCCGCGACCGCTGGCGCAGCTTGGGGAAGTAGTCGTAGATCCGTTCCAGGTCGGCCACCACGGCCGCACGCTCGGTGCGGCCCCGCCGCAGCGGGCCGGTGCGCAGGTGGGCGCCGATGCGCAGGTTCTCCTCGACGGTCAGGTCGTTGAAGGTGCCTCGGCCCTCGGGCACATGCGCCACACCGAGCCTGGCGGCCTGCTCGGGCGAGCGGCCCACGAGTTCCGTGCCGTTCAGGGTGACCGACCCGCGACCGCGGACCATGCCGCACAGCGCCCGCAGCGTCGTGGTCTTGCCCGCGCCGTTGGGTCCGAGAATCGCGCACACCTCACCGCGGGCGACGGAGAAGTCGAGTCCCTGCAACACGCGTGCCTGGCCGTATCCGGCGTGCAGGTCGGAGACCTTCAGGAAGTCCCGCTCCGCACCCGCCGCGGCCTCGGTGCTGCCGGTGGTGGGCTCGCTCACGCGGCCACCCCCAGGTACGCCTCGACGACCGCCGGGTCGCGCTGGATCTCCTCCGGCGTGCCCTCGGCGATCTTGCGGCCGAAGTCGAGGCAGACCACCTTGTCGCACAGGCCCATCACGAAGGCCATGTGGTGTTCGACCACAACGAGCGTGAGGTCGAACTCCTGGCGCACCGAGCGGACCAGATCCGCGAATTGGTCCACCTCGCCATGGCTGAGCCCGTTGACGGGTTCGTCGAGCAACAGCAGCCGGGGCCGTACCGCGAGCGCCCGGGCGAGTTCAACGCGTTTGAGCGTGCCGAACGGCAGTCCGGAGGCGGGATGGTCGGCGACGTCCGCCAGGCCGAGCCGCCGTAGCAAGTCGTCCGCCTGGTCACGTAGTGCCCTCTCCTCCCGCCGGACGCGGGGCAGCCGGAGCGCCGCGGCAAGGTGTCCGGTGCGCCCCCGGCTGTGGGCGCCGACCATGACGTTCTCCTGGACCGTGAGCTGCGGGAACAGGCCCAGGTTCTGGAAGGTGCGGGCGATGCCGCGCCCGGCCACGGCGTGCGGGGGAAGGGCGAGCAGGTCCTCGTCCTCGAACCGCACCTCTCCCCCGTCGGGAGCGCAGCGCCTGGTGAGGCAGTTGAACAAGGTGGTCTTGCCGGCTCCGTTCGGCCCGATGAGCCCTACGGCGGTGCCCGGCTCGACGGCGAAAGCGACACCGTCCAATGCCGTGATCCCGCCGAAGCGCACGGTGATGTCTTCGACCGCGAGCATGAGTGACGCCCCTTCCGACGTGCTGGGGGGTGGGCGAGCGTCACAGTAGGTGGGGGCGTCGCGGGCGCACATTGGGTGTGAGCACCCAACTTCCCTGTGGCGGAACTGTGCGCCGCGCACAGGTGCCGGGAGATGTCTCACGTGGAACCTGTTGACGAAGCACGAGGAGGGCGGCGACGATCGGCCCCATGCCGCGCGGTCCCGCACTGGGCAATCCCCGACTCTCCGAACCGCTCCGCCGGGAGAGGCGGCGGATCCTGCACGCCGTCCACGACCGGGTCGAGGAGGTGGCGGAGACCGCCGTCGAGGTGATGCGCACGGAGATCCCGTCGTACGCACTGCAGGACGAACGGTTCTTCGGCGACGTACGGGACCAGGTGCTCGAGCACTACCGGATGCAGTTGGCGGCGCTGGCCGGCGATCGGGACATGGCCCCCGAGGACCTGGTCTTCAGCCGCGCGGCAGCGATGCGCCGAGCACGCGCCGGGTTCGCCCTGGAGGACTGGATCAGTGCCTTCCGGGTCGGCCGGCAGGTGCTGTGGGACGCGCTGCTGGACTGCGCGGGCACGTCCGCCGAGGCCCAGCAGGCCGCGCTGTCCCTCGTCACCCCGCTGATGCGGTACGTCGACTACGCCAGCACCCATGCCGCGCAGGCTTACGTCGAGTACCAGCAGCACGTGGTGGCGGACGCGGACCGGGAGCGCCGCGATCTCCTGGACCAGCTCCTGGCCGGGGTGGCACCCACGCGCGGTCCGCTGATGGCCGCGGCTCAGGCGTACGGCATCGGACCGCGCTCACCGATGATGGCGGTCGTGGCGGTGTGCGTCGGCGACACCCGCACCGGAGACCCGACCTCGGCCGAGAACGGGTATGCCGCCAGCGCATCGATCAGCGTCGCCGGGCCCTGGGCCGGCAGAACGCTGGTCGTCGTGCGCCACGGCGAGGTGGTGGCCGTGCCCGTGGTCCGGGCCGGCATGGCCGCAGAGGACATATGCGCCCACTTCGAGACCGTGCAGCGGCGGCTCGCGCGGGCCGGAACCATGCTCTCCATGGGGATCAGTACGGTCGCCCAGGGCGCATGTGAACTGCGCCGTGCCTACCAGGAGGCGCGAGCCGCCCTCGACCTGGTGCCGAGCGGGGGCGGGGTGGCAGCACTGCCACGGCTGTCCCCGTTCGACTACCTGGCGCTGCGCGCCGACGACCTCGCGCGCCAGCTGGTCGATCCCCGGGTGCGGTCGATGCTGGAGGAGGACCGCAGACGCGGCGACACGCTGGCCGCCACCATACGGACCTTCGCGGAGGCGGACCTCAACCTGCGGCTGGCCGCCGAGCGCTTGCGGGTGCACCACAACACGGCGCACTACCGGTTGCGCCGGATCGAGGAACGCACCGGCCGCAATCCGCGCCGGATCGCCGACCTCCTGGAACTACTGGTCGCCCTCGCCCTCCGCGACGGGGCCGAGGAAGGCGGGGAAGGCGAATGAGCGGCATGGTGGAGTCCGACGGGACCGAAGCGGCACGTCAGCTGCCGGGCGGGCAGGGGGACATGGGTGTGCCCGAGGAATACGCCGGGCAGGACGGAAGCCTCCGGCGCACGTTGCTCGACGCCGCGCTGGAGGTGTTCGCCGAGCGCGGTTACACCGACGCCGGTCTCACCGAGATCGCGGCGCGCTGCGGCATCCCGGTGGGCAGCCTCTTTCAGCACTACGGCGGAAAGCGAGGGCTGTATCTCGCCCTGTGGGAGGAGTTCCGGGAGGAGCAGGAGCGTCGAACCGCGGCCACACTGACCGCCGAGCGCAACCGCGGTGTGGAGGACCCCGTCGCCCTCTTCATGGCGGGAGCCAGGGCCTACCTGGAGGGTGCCTGGGACAACCGGAGGCTCGGCAGACTCCTCGTGGAGGACGACGGCCCCGCGGGCTTCGACGCGCTGCGCCGACAGTGGGACCGCGCATGGGTACGGCGCAACGCCCGGCTCCTGGAGATCGACGAGCGGCGACGCGCCGGCCGGGTCAGGGTGAGCGTGCTGACCACCGTCATCGGAGGAACGGCGCGCGAGCTGGGTGACTGCGGGGACGAAACGGAAGCCCGCGAGATCGTGGACGAGGTGTGCGGCATCCTGATCCATCTGTCGGCGCCGCCCGGCTGAAACGCCGGGCACCGGGCGGAGGCGACAGGACCGGCCCCAGCCCGACGACGCCTCACTCCCCGGACAACCCGCGCCGAGCGCCGCCATCGACCTCGCCCGCCGCCCCCACGCCGATGACCTCCTCACGGGGCTGCCTCAGGGCAACAGCGGCCACGGGGGTGTACGCCTCGGCGTCGATCGCGACGAGGTCCGGGCCAGGACCTGTCCGGCCGGTCAAGTTGCAGGAAAGGGACGGCGCCTGTCCGGCGCTGCGTCTGCGGCGTGATCGGCCGGCCAGGCCCTAGACGCCGGTGTCGGCTCCCTGCCGGAACGGGAGCGCGTCGCCGAGAAGCTGGCCGCCGTCGATCACCATCGTCTCGCCGGTGATCCAACTCGCGGCGTCCGAGACGAGAAAGGCGACCGCCGAGGCGATGTCGGCCGGCTCCCCTATGCGCCCGAGTGCCGTCGCGGCGGACAGGGCCTGCTCATGGTCCTTCCACAGAGCCGCGGCCAGCTTCGTGCGCACCACACCCGGCGCCACCGCGTTGACGCGAACCTTGGGCGAGAGTTCCAGGGCCAGTTGCTTCGTGAGGTGGATCAGTGCGGCCTTCGACGCGTTGTACAACCCGATGTTCGCCTCGAAGGTCATGCCGCCTACCGAGGCGGTGTTGACGACGGCGCCGCCGTGCTCGCCCATCCAGGCCCGAACGGCCAGCCCCGTCCACAGGACAGGAGCCCACACGTTCACGTCGAAGGTCTTGGCGAACCGGACGTGGTCCTGGTCGATGACGGGTCCGAAGGCCGGGTTGGTCCCCGCGTTGTTGACGAGGATGTCGAGGCTTCCGAAGCGCTCGAGCGTCAGATCGACGCAGCGCCGGGCCGCTTCTTCGTCGACCGCGTGCGCACCGACGCCGATCGCCGTGCCACCGACCTGGGCCGCGGCGGCGTCCGCCGCCTCCTGGGACCGGGAGGTGAGGACGACGTTTCCGCCGGCGGCAGCGATGGCCTGGGCGATCGCCAACCCGATACCGCGGGAGGCGCCCGTGACGACGGCGGTGCGACCGCTGAGGTCCAGCCCTGCCATTTCAGTTCACCCCTGCCTTGTGGCCGCCGGGAGTGTCCGTGCTGCTCGCCGCCGTGGTGGCCCCGTCGCGGTACCGCCGCAGTTCCTGCCTGGCGATGGCCCGCTTGTGGACCTCGTCGGGACCGTCCGCCAGCCGCAGTGTCCGCAGCTGCGCGTACATCATCGCCAACGGGAAGTCCTCGGTCACTCCGGCTGCTCCATGCACCTGGATCGCGCGGTCGATGATCTTCAAAGCGATGTTCGGGGCGGCCACCTTGATGGCCGCGATCTCGGTGCGCGCTTCCTTGTTCCCGACCGTGTCCATCAGATACGCGGCCTTGAGCGTGAGCAGCCGGATCATCTCGATGTCGATGCGCGCTTCCGCGATCCAGTCCTGGATGTTGGACCGTTCGGCGACCGGACTACCGAATGTCACCCGTGACTGCGCGCGCCGGCACATCAGCTCCAGCGCCCGCTCGGCCGCGCCGATGGCCCGCATGCAGTGGTGGATACGACCGGGCCCGAGCCGGGCCTGGCTGATCGCGAAACCCTCGCCCTCGCCCTTGAGGAGGTCCTTGGCCGGCACCCGTACGTCGGCGAAGTCGATTTCGGCGTGCCCCTCACGGTCCTGGTAGCCGAACACCGGCAGGCCGCGCATCACCGTGATCCCGGGGGCGTCGATGGGGACGACCATCATCGACTGCTGCCTGTGCGGAGCAGCGCCGGGGTCCGTCTTCCCCATGACGATGAGCACCTTGCAGTTGCGGTGCAGGGCATTGGAGGCGAACCACTTGCGGCCGTTGAGCACGTACTCGTCGCCGTCGCGCTCCATCCGCAACTCGATGTTGGTGGCGTCGGAGCTGGCGACACGCGGCTCGGTCATCGCGAAGGCCGAGGCCATCGTGCCGTCGAGCAGGGGCTTGAGGTACTTCTCCTTGTGCTCGTCGCTGCCGAACAGGGTGAGCACCTCCATGTTCCCGGTGTCGGGAGCGTTGCAGTTGCACGCTTCTGGGGCGATGTGACTGCGCCCCATGATCTCCGCCAGCGGTGCGTACTCGAGGTTCGTCAGCCCGGGGCCCCACTCCGGATGCGGGTGAAACAGGTTCCAGAGTCCGCGCCTTCGCGCCTCCGCCTTGAGTTCCTCGATGATCGGCGGCTGGAAGTGCGGGTCACCCGACGCGCGCATCTGCACGTGGTACACCGCCTCAGCGGGGTAGACGTGTGCATCCATGAACTCGAGCAGATCCGCCTGGTATTTCTTGGCGCGATCCCGTATCTCGAACAGGGACATCTGAGCTCCTGACGGGTTGGCGTGCGAAGCCGGGGCACGGCCGAGAGCCGGCGTGACCGTGCTCTTGTCGAACTTTATAATTGAATCTGGCGTCAAGTTCAACAGCGGGCCACGGCGACGCGCGAAGAAGACCGCCTACCTCCCGCGGAGGGGACGACAAAGGGAGCCGAGAAATGAGAAGCACCCGGCAGTACCGGGTGCGGTGGGCCAGGCTGTCCAGGCTGCCGGGGTCAGCGGTGGCCGGGGAACCGAAGGGCGTTCGCCCAGAGACGGGTGACCGTGGACACGAGCTCCTCGAAGTCCACCGGTGCACCTTCTTCTTGCCGTTCGCCGACCACGAAGACGTTGTAGGCCAGGACGCTGACCATGCCCGACAGGGCACGGGAGGCCATCATCGGATCGACCCCACGGTCTGCGACATCCCGCGCCTGCAGGTCGGCGATGCCGCGGGCATTGCGGCGGATGAACGCGTCAGCGCGCCGGCTCCGGAACTCGCGGAACTCCGGCTCCACTTGTGCGACCTGCTCAAGGAGGGCCATCAGCTTCGCATTCCGCTTGTATGCCTCGAGATACGCGCGGTTGCTCGCCTCGAGTACCGCATAGGGATCGTCGGTACCCTGCACCCGGCCCATGCCGGGGTGCATCATGTCCTCCTGCGCCTCCAGGAGGACGGCGGCGAGCACCTCCTCCTTGTTGGCGAAGTAGGTGTAAAAGGATCCCGCCGCACATTGAGCTTCTTTGGTGATGTCGGTCAGGCGAGTGTCGAGGTAGCCGTCCCGTTCGAACACCTTCCGCGCGGCCTTCACCAATGCGGCCCGTGTCCGCGCTCCGCGCTTCGTCGTAGGCGGCTCGCGAAGGTTCGAGAGGGGTGCCACGGGAGGTGCGTACTCGCCGTCGATCTCCTCGGGCCCAGTCGTGTCCATTCCGGAAACGGTACTTGAATCCGACGCCATAGTCACAAACGCGAGACTGATCCCTGGCGCCGCGCAGCGCAATGGTGTCGACAGTGACAGCCCATGGGGGCGCACAGGATCGAAATCGCTGATCGTGGGCGGCGCCTGCCGAGGATGCGAGCCGGTGGCCGTGCGGGTCTCACCCTCGCCGAATCAGCGATCAGGCGGTGATCCCGAAGCGTTCGGCGAGTTGGCGGCGAGTGTCGGCGGCGGCGGTGTGCAGTACGCCCCCGATTCCGATCCGTGCCGCTCCGTCGAGGTTCTGCTGCAGATCGTCGATCATGACTGCCTCTTCGGGGTCGATGCCCAGGCGTTCACATGCGATCGCGTAGATCCGCCGGGAGGGCTTGCGGATCCCGACCTCCGCGGAGATCACGACCGCATCGGCAACAGCGGAGAGGTCGACGCCGCCGTAGGTTCTGGTACCGAACGAATTGGACACGAGCGCAACGGGACGGCCGGCGGCTCGAAGATCACCGAGCAGCGCGAGCATGTCCTGGTCGATCGACATGCCCGCCTGTATCCGGGCCGTGAGCCCCTCGGCCGGTACGTCTGCGCCGTGGACGCGGAGGCGTTCGGCGAATCCCCGCTCGAAGCCCCCGGCGTCGAGACGGCCGCACTCGTGATCGGCCAGGAGGGTGCGTGATCGCTGGTCCCGGGCGAGGAGATCGAGCGGCAGGCGCGGGTCGCCGCCCAGCGAGGCGCCGAAGGCGGTGAAAGCCTGCAGCACACTGGAGGTGATGACCCCACCGAAGTCCACCAGGACCGCGGTTCGGGGTTTTGCCGCCGCCTTCGACACAGTATCCACGTCTCTCCTCACGATCGGCCTGCTGCCGCGCAATCCGACGGCAGCCACGTTCTCCAGCAGGGATGGGGACCTCAGACGACTTCGAACAGTCCGGCTGCACCCATTCCGCCGCCGACACACATCGAGATCACCACATACCGAACACCCCGGCGCTTCCCCTCGACGAGGGCATGCCCCACCAGCCGGGCACCGGTCATTCCGTACGGATGACCGACCGAGATTGCGCCGCCATCGACGTTGAACCGCTCCGGATCGATGTGCAGCTCGTCCCGGCAGTACAACGCCTGGGAGGCGAACGCCTCGTTGAGTTCCCACAGACCGATGTCGTCGATGGTGAGGTTGTGCTGCTTCAGCAGTTTCGGAATGGCGAACACCGGGCCGATGCCCATCTCGTCCGGCCCGCATCCGGCAACGGTCATACCCCGGTAGACACCGAGCGGTTCCAGTCCGCGGCGTTCGGCCTCCCTCGACTCCATCAGCACCGACACCGAAGCCCCGTCCGACAACTGCGAGGAGTTGCCCGCCGTCACACTGGAGCGCGCGCTCACCCGACCGTCGGGCAGCACCGGGGCCAACCCGGCCAGGCCTTCGAGTGTCGTCGACGCCCGGTTGCCCTCGTCCCGGGCCAGGCTGAACTCCTCGTCCCGCACCTCCCCCGACTGCTTGTCGAGAACCTTCTTGGTGCTGGTGAGCGCGACGATCTCCCGGTCGAACCGGCCGGCCTCCTGCGCCGCCGCGGTGCGCTGCTGCGACAGCAGCGCGAACTCGTCCTGACGTTCCCGGCTCACGCCGTAGCGTTCGGCGACGATCTCCGCCGTCTGCAACATCGGCATGTAGATGCTCGGCTTGTGCTCGACCAGCCAGGGATCTGTCATGCGGTGGGTGTTCATGTGGTCGTTCTGCACCAGGGAGATCGACTCGACGCCGCCGCCGACTGCGACCTGCATGCCGTCCGTGACAATCTGCTTGGCGGCCGTCGCCACGGCCATCAGGCCCGACGAGCACTGCCGGTCGATCGTCATCCCCGACACGACGTCCGGAAGTCCGGCACGGAGAGCAGCCTGACGCGCGACATTGAAACCCGAGGACCCCTGCTGCACCGCGCAACCGAAGATCACATCCTCGACCTCGCCTCCCTCGAGCCCGGCGCGTCGCACCGCGTGTGAAAGGGCATGAGCGGCAAGCTCCTGCGCCTGGGTGTCGTTGAACGCGCCGCGGTAGGCCTTTCCGATCGGCGTCCGTGCCGTCGAAACGATGACTGCTTCCCTCATGTCGCCTCACTGTTTCCTTTTGGTCCGGTTCGTCCGGGAGCTTCGGGGCTGGGATTCCGAGCGCCGGCAGGGGGCGCCGAAAGCCAACTGTCGTGCGGAGATGGCTCATTGACCGTCTCCTCGAGCGGCCTTTGACGTGAGCCATGGCCGCAGCAGCGACAGGGAGTCGGCCTTCCGATCGTTATAGTTGAATTCGGCGTCATGTTCAACGGTGGCCAGGTCTTGACAGCCACCCTCCCCATCTGAGGCTACCGACCAGTCGGTATGAAGAGGCGGATCCGGCCCGCCTGAGCCTCTCCCCGAGTACGGGCGTGGTTCGACGCGATCATGCAAGAGCACCGCCCGGAGGCCGCCTGATACTGCTGCACGGCGGTCCTCCGGCGCCTCCGGCGCACCACACACCTGGTGGCCATCCAATCCGCCAGCCACCACCTGGCTGCCGCGCCCCTGGGTGTCCAGCGGGCCGGTGGACGACGGCGCCGTGCCCACTCAACTGCGCGACGGCGGGCGCGACCGAGGCAGCTCAGCCCAGCAGCTCAGCGCTGCCTGCCGGTTCGCGCCGCTCTTGCCCGTTGATGCGGTGCCGTTCGATGGACGAGCGCCGGTACACCTCCTGCCGCACCCGCTGAATCTCGCCGATGGGCCGGTGGTCCTCGCGTGAACGCCACGGCGTGATCGACGTGGCGTCGGCGGCCGCCAGGTTGTCGTACCCGCCGATAGCCTGGCGCGGGAGATCCACCCGGGCGACCGTCACCCAGGGGGACAGGTCCTCGGGCCACTTGACGGACGTGTTGTCCACCGGCATACGGGCCAGATCGGTGTTGAGCTGGACCTGGAGCTCGAAGGAGTGGTCTCGCTCCGCGGCCTCGGCCACCAGGGTGCGGCGGAATGCCTCATTGTCCGCGCGCACGTCCACGATCTGCTGCGTGATGGAGGCCAGGGACGCGGCGGTCGGCACGGTACGGATCTTGGCGATGTGTTCGCCGTACCGGAAGGCGCCCATGCTGTTGTAGCTGTACGACAGCAGGTTCCTGCGCGGGACACCGGTGAACGACAGCATGGCGAGCAGTTCGTCCCACAGCCAGCTGTCGGGATCGGTGAGCGTCAGCCGGCGGGTCAGGAACTCCGCCATCCAGGTCTTGCGGCGGGCCGGGTCCACGAGGGCCTCGGGCAATTCGGCGAACAAATCCTCGATCACCATGTAGTCGTAGGCCGTGTTCGCGAAGAAGACATCGTTGTTGATCAGGTTGAGGTCGAAGGTGTCGCTGTCTCGTTCGTCGTCCAGCAGCGAGGGGCCGGCAACTCCGAACAGCTTGATGCCCATTCCGCAAGCCGCGCCCAGCTGATGGTCGGGGCGGTCGTGACCCAAGCCGTTCGAGTAGCGGACGACGGCGTCGTACGCGGTCGGCCGTTCGAAGATTCCCTGCCGGTAGAAGCCAGGATTGTCACCAACCGTGACCGTGGCCTTGAGGAGGCCGTAGGTCTTGCCGTGGGCCGTGCGGACAGCGCGGCCGACGGTCTCGCGCTCGACCGAGGCGCGAGTACGACGCGCCACCTGGGCGATGACTGCTTCCATCTCCTCCTGGTAGGAAGGGCGTTCGATGGGTCGGTAGTCCTCGTAGCGAACAGGATTCATTGTGCCGCCTCCCTCTCGTGTGTGTACTGCACACAGACGCTAGTACGCAATTTAATTGTGCACAACATAACTGTGGGCGATCGCACGTTCCCAGCACCGAATCGTCGGTGCCGGCTACTCGTCGGTGCCCAGTGCGTGGGATGCGGCTCAGAGGGACGACGGACAGAAATGAACGGCTCCCACAAGCAGTCCAGTCACTACCTGGTCTGTCCAGCCAAGGTCCGCCGGCGCATCGAGCACGACTACCGCGAACTCAACACGGCCTGGGCCCGGACCACTTCGAGAGCCGATCCTGGCCGGCCGGCACCACCACGTCACCCTCGTGACCGCCGCCCGCGTCTTCCTCACCGAACAGCGCCTCGCCCCAAAAGCACCCGGACCGGTCTCACCCTCTACCAAGTCCTCGACACCCTCCGGGACGTTCCGAGGTGCTGGACCGGTGTCTGCACCACCTGCCACCAAGCCCTGCCACCAAGCCGCCCTGCCAACCTGGTGTGCCGCGCGCTGGGCGGCCGCCGCAACCCCATGACCACTGGAAGCGCGAGACCCACCTCTTCACGGCGCACCGGGGCAACCGATCACCGTTCAGAATTGCCGATGTTCGCGTCCTCGTCGCCGGTGCCCGGGCCGGTGAGGGTGACGCCATCGCCACCGTTGAACTCCTGGCCACAGTCCACGTGCCGCACGTCGCTGACGGCAGACGGGTGCGCGGTGTGGCCTCTGTTGGCGCTGGCGAGCCCGCTGCCGATCAGGCGGATGCCGTGCGCGGACCAGGTGGAGGGTTCTGTGCTGGGGAGCCCTGCCAGTGTTTCAGCCACCGGCTTCCCCTTTGCTGCTCGGTGAGCCACTAACTGGTAGAAGAGGCGCTGATGCTGCCGGAAGGACTGACGGAAGGACTGGCGGAGGAACTGGCGGAGGGCCTCGCGGAAGGGGTTGCCGTCTGTGAGGGCGAGCTGGGGCGGCGGCCGCTGGAGGCTCGGGGGGTCGGCTTCGCCTTCACTGGTGGCGGCGCACTGGTGGTGGCGGGAGGCCGAGAGACCGGTGACGTGCTGCGAGTCGCCGTTGGCAGAGGACGCCGGATCCCGTCACCGTTTGGGTCCCGGACGCCCTTTCGGGCCGGGTGCGTGGTCACACGCTCCGGTGAAGCCTGTGAATCGGGAACGCGGACCCCGGGCTCTTCGGGGGACGGCTGTTCCGGGATCGAGGCTGCTCGTGGGGCCGTCGACTGGGGAAACACCGATGCGGTAGCCAGGCCTCCGAGGAGGGTGAAGGCGGCTGCGGCAAGAGACCGGACGGCATACTTCTTCAGCCGCGCCGGACGGTCGTACCGGTCAGCCGACAGGTCCTGCGAGGCAGTCGGTGACCCGGGAAGGGGCGACCCGGAGGAGCTCGGTCCCCGACTCAAGCGGACCTCCGGCATCGCGGTCTCGACGGCCGGAGCACCGCCTCTCCGATCGCTCAGCTGTGCCATGCCGGGGTCGTATGCCCCACACTCTGGGCAGGTAACGGCGCCGTTGAGCGTGCGGCTGCACGGGATGCAGTAGTCCATGAAGCGACCGTCCTCAGTCCTTGAGTTGACGGGAGCAAAGGTGCACCCAACCCGGGCAGCAGTCAGCGGTGGGGAGACGCCGCTTGGTTTGTTTCGGACCAATCTTTGACATGTACGAACCTCACTTACCGGTCTAGAGGTGGGTCACCGGTTACTGGGGTCAACGGGGTGCATCGAATGAGTGCTCACCCGCAGGCTGAAAAGTGGGGTATGTAACTCTGCTGGAAGGGACGTTGATGACCGGGACGGCGCGGCAGCCTCGGCGCTACGAGCCGAACGGTTGCGGCTCGATCCGGGCCGAGTGCTGCTCACTTCCCACGGCTCGACGTCCCCTGGGCGCAATTTCTTCGCTCCTGCGATGTCCTGGGGCAAGGTGGTCAGGCTGAGGAGTCCCACGGGCAGCAGCAACCGCACTGCGACCACAGCCGGTCGTCTCGGCGGCCGCCGAGTCTGCTCCCACCTTCGAGACCTGCCAGACCGCGGGAGGGAAACCAGAATTGAGGGGGCAGCCCGTCAACAAGGAGCCCGAGAAATGCCTCGCCCTCGAGTGGTTCACCGTGCATGACCTGCCCGACGACATCATCGAGTACCCGGCAGTCGGTCTACGCGGATACCTCGGCGACGACAGCCCTCTCACAGAACACGGCTGGCAGTAGACCGACCCCGCCTTCTCCACTCCTCCGCGTCGCCATGACGGAGGGCTCACGGCTCAGGAAGGGGGAGAGTTGGGCCCGCTGGTGAGGTGGGGCGGCGTACGGGCGAAAGCAGCGGCCTCTCCGGCGGCCCCGGATCCGGAGTGGCCGCCGAGCCCCCCGAAATCACCGAAGCCGCTCCGGCCCCGCAAACAGCCCGCCGACGGGAGGGGGTCCGGTCGGCCCCGGTGTTGCACGTCGGTCCGGACGGACCACGCCTCACCCGGACGTGACGCGAGCCGACGCCCGCCCCCGCACGATGAAGGCGGCGATGTCGTGGGTGGGGCAGCACCCCGGCAGGACCGGCCCGTGATCCGGTGACGTGCACCAGATGCCACTGTCGGCTTCCCCTCCCTCCGCGCCGGACGGATCCGGCTCGATGGCATAGACGATGAGCATCTGGTCCGGGTCCTCAGGAAGGAGCAGCGTGCGGAAGGTGGCGGTGAGAGGACCGAGCAGGGGGTGCTGGAGGCGGTAGGCGCCGTGCATGGGGTCGACGACGTCCTGTTCGCGCCACAGCCGCCGGAAGTCGGAGTCTGCCGCCGCCAGTTCCGCGATGAACGCGTTGGTCTCCTCGTCCTCGGGATGGCGGCCCACTTCCAGACGCAGCCAGGCGACGACGTGCCGTGCCATGACCGGCCAGTCGAGCACCAGTTTCCGGATGGCGGGCTGCCCGTACACGAGAAGGGCCAGGTTGCGCTCCGGCACGGGGGCGAAATCGAGGAAGATCTTCGAGGCGGGGCAGTTCCACGCCAACACCTGAGTCCGTCGCCCCAGGGCGAACACGGCGGTGTCCGGCATGTTGTCCAGCAGCCACTGGGTACCCTCCGAGACCCGCTCGGCGGCGGGTGGCCGGCTCCGGTCGGGGTGGGCGAGGTTGTGCAGATGGACCCGCTCCAACTCGTCCAGCCGCAGTGCGCGGGCGACCGCGTCGAGCACGGAGGCGGAGACCTTGTCGTTGCGCCCCTGTTCCAGCCGTATGTAGTAGTCGATCCCGATCCCGGCCAGCTGTGCCAGTTCCTCGCGCCGTAGCCCCGGCACCCGGCGCACCCCTCCGAACGTCGGCACGCCCACCTCGGACGGGCTCAGCCGGGCGCGTCTGGACTGGAGGAAGGAGCGGAGTTCGGTGCGTCTGTTCATAGCCTCTCCCGGCCGGATTCACCCGGCCGGAATCCTAGACAGGCCACCTGTGCGGAACGGGACCGAGGGCGGACTCACAGCGAAAGGGCGTGAGCCAGGGGCCAGTTGGACCCCTCCCACATGCCCGGACGATCCGAGAGGCTGGATCTGCGCGCCCCTTCGGCCCGTGCGGGGGATACGGGCCGAGGGTGCTGCGCGTCAGCAGAAGATGACGCACCCCAGAGGCACCACGGAAAGGTATGCGCATGATGGTCAAGGTCCGGCGTACGGCAACAGCGGCGGCCGCGTTTCTGCTCGCTTTCGGAGGTATGAGCGCGTTGACGGTCGGTCCCGCCTACGCGGAGGACTACGCCTGCACCAGCTACCAGGACAAGACCTTCCCCACACCTGGGAGCGACGTGGAAGTCTCGATCAAACTGTGCATCGAGCACTACTCGGAGGGCGGGTACGAGGCCACCGCCTACTACAAGTGGTCGGGAAGCGGTGGCACGGATCTCGACGACAACCGGAAGTTCGACCGGTTCGACCTCCAGGTGCGGGTCGAACAGCACGACCCCGACATCGGCGACATCATCCAGGCGTCGCGTGTCTGCGACGTGAGGTACGACATCAACACGTCAGGCGATGGGAGCGGCTTCTGCCCGAAGTGGTACAGCCACAGCAGAGCGCTCACCTGGAGCGCCGACGGGACCGTCACGTACGACATCGACCGCGACGGCGAGGGCGCGTACACCTGGAACCTGGGCGGCTCCCCGCAGATCGACTGACCGGAGGGCCTGGAGGATCCCGGTCCCGGCACAGTGCAGCGGCTCACCGAATCCCGGGTCGGGACGTCGGCCGTGCCGCGAACAGCGCCGCCTGCTCCTCGCCCGGCAGGTTCCCCAGCGCGATGAGATGCGGTGCCTGGGCCCAGCCCGCCCCGCGTGCCGCCTCCTTCGCCGCTCACAGGGCCCGGACCCCGTGCCCTGGACGCCGGTGGGCGGGTAGCCGGTGATGACGGCCGCGCAGGCTGTCGCGGCGGCCAACGCGCCGCCCGGCTCGGTGAGTTCGCTGACCAGGCCGATCTCGTACGCAGGGCGCCGCCCTCGGTGAAGGCGCCGCCCTCGCCGCGGCCGCAGAAGCCGTAGCCCTCCAGAGAGAGCGGGACGAGGGGGGTGAAGGCGTCGTAGATCTGGGCCACGTCGACGTCGTGCGGGGTGAAGTCGGCGTGTTTCCACAGGTGTCGGGCCGCCGCCCAGGCGGGGCCGGTGAGCGGGTCCTTGTTCCAGTAGTTGACCATGCCGTGGTGCTGGGCGGGCAGGCCCTGGGCGGCGGAGTGGACGTAGGCGGGGGCCCGGCGGCAGTCGCGCGCCCGCTCCGCCGACACGATCACGCAGCTCAGCGCCCCGTCCGTCTCCAGGCAGTTGTCGTAGAGGCAGAGGTGGCTCGCTGATCCACCGGGCGGTCATGTACATCTCGCGGGTCAGCGGGCGGTCGTACATGATCGCCGCCGGGTTCTGGTTGGCCCGGTTGCGGCAGGCGAGGGCGACGTTGAAGAGGTGGTCGCGGGTCGTGCCGTACTCGTGCATGTGGCGGCGGGCGAGCATGGCTATCTCGTCGGCGGGGCGCAGCAGGCCGAACGGGCGGGTCCACTGGGCCGGGGTGGGGAGCTTGACGGCCGTGTTGGTCCACGGGCGGGGCCCGCTGCCCCGCTTCCGCGACCGCCGGGCGACGCCGACGGTGGCCTGGCCGGCGGCGATGGCGGCGGCCAGGTGCGCGACGGTGGCGCAGGAGCCGCCGCCGAAGCCGACCTTGCTGAAGAAGGTCAGGTCGCCGAAGCCGACGGCCTTGGCCAGCTCGACCTCGTCGGTCTCCTCCATGGGTGTAGGAGGCGAGGGTGTCGACCTCGCCCGGGGCGATCCCGGCGTCGTCGAGGGCGGCCAGGACGGCCCGGCAGGGGCGTGTCCTCACCGCCTTTTTGTTCCGCACACTCAAGAGCGGAGATCCGACGCCCGCGGGCAGGCCCGGCCGACGAGCTTTCATCATCTCCGATCAGGGACAGGGCCACCTCACGGCGACGATGGTCGCGCCGCAGCTTTCGTCTGGTTGATGTCGCCGATCGTCTGCCACAGCTGCAACGCCCGCCCTCGGTGCTGGTGCGCCAGGTGGTGAACGCCGGCGGCGGCGTCCAGGTCGCCGATCAGCTGCCAGCAGGCGGCCTCGTCCTGGCGGTCGCCGTGCCGGTGGAACAGGCCCGCCGCGCGCTCCAACGCCGGGCTCGCCCGGTCCCGGTCGCGTTGACCGGCGTACACGCGGCCGACTTCCAGCAGCGTGTACGCGACGCACCGCTCGTCGGCCAGATTCTCGAAGGTGGCCAACGCCTGCCACAGGCAGCGCAGCGCCTCGTCCGGATCACCACGCCGATCGTGCAGCCGGCTGAACCGCCGCAGCACCACGGCCACGCGATGCCCGTCGTCCAGCGCCTCGGCCTGGCTCAAGGCCCCGTCGAACCAGAACTCCGCCTCGTCGAGCTTGCCCTGCATGAGCTTCATCACGGCCATGGAGCAGGACAGCTGCGCTTCGATGTGCCGGTCGCCCTCACCGGCCGCGATGGCCAGCGCGTGCTCGACACGTTCGAGGGCCTCGTCGTCACGGCCCTGCACCCGGCTGACCGTACCCAGCATGGCCATCGACAGCGCCTCGCCGCGTTTGTCCCCACCGTCCTGACACAGCCCGAGGGAGGACTCCAGGGCCCGGGCGGCCCGATCGAACTCGTCTTGGTAGATGTGCAGTTGGCCAAGACCGCGTAGCAGCACCGATGCGCCGCGCGCATTGCCGGCAGCCTCGGCCGCGTCCAACGCGAGCCGGTGCCCGTGCTGCCAGTCCTGATAAAGACACCGGTGGTCGTAGTAGGTCGCCGCGCCGGCCGCCAGCTCCCAGGCCAACTCGTCCAGGCCCCAGTCCACGGCCAGTTTCACCGCGCCGAGCAGGTTGTCACGTTCCGCGTCGAACCAGCCGACCGGGTCGGCCATCAGCCGGTCCACGACCGCGTCGGGCAGCGACCGGCGCGGTGCCGAACCGGGCGCGGCTGCCAGCAGCCCGGCCGCCGGCAGCCGATCGGTGCCGCGCCCGGTCAGCTCAAGCCAAACGGACAGCACCCGGATGATCGCCTCCCGCTTGTCTTCCGTCGGGAGCAGGGCGGCGATCTCCACGGCACAGGTCCTGATCAGGTCGTGCAGCCGGTAACGCGGCTCGCCGAGGGCATCGGTGGCGGTCAGCCGCACCAGGCTGGCGTCGACGAGGGTGTCCAGCACCTCCTCGGCGTCCGAGCGGTCGAGCAGCGGGCCGACCACCCAGCCGGGCAGGGTGTAGGCGCCGAGCAGACCCAGCAGGCTCAGCGCGCGCACCGCGTCCGCCGGCAACAGCCGTAAGCTCAGTTCGACGCTGGCTCGCACGCTGAGGTCCCCGATCCTCAGCTCGGCCAGCCTCCGGGACTCGTCCTCGATCCGTTCCCGCAGCACCCGCAGCGACCAAGCCGGGCGCCCCGTGAGCTTGCCGCTGGCGATTCGGATCGCCAGCGGCAGGTTGCCGCAGCAGTCGAGGATCGCGTCGGCCTCCCCCGGTTCCCGCTCGACCCGCCGCCACCCGACAATTCCCGTGAACAACTCCCGCGCCTCTGCCGGGCTCAGCACGTCCAGGTCGATGTGCCGAGCGCCGGGAAGTTGCGTCAGCAGAGTGCGGCTGGTGATCAACGCGGCACAGCCGTCGGCCGCGGGCAGCAAGGGCAACACCTGATCGGCGTGACCGGCATCGTCCAGCACCACCAGCATGCGACGGTCCACCAGCAACGACCGGTAGAGCGCAGCCCGCTCGGACAGGCCGTTCGGGATCGCGCTGCCGGCGATCGAGAGCGCGCGCAGTGCCTCGGCCAGCATCAGCCCCGGGTCCCGCGGCTCATCGGATGTCGCCGCGAGGTCGAGGTAGAGCTGGCCGTCGGGGAAATTGGCACTCGCCAGCCGCGCAGCGTGCGTCACCAGGCAGGACTTGCCGACACCGGGACCGCCCACGATGACGGCCACCGGCGCCCGGTTAGACGCCGACCCGTCGAGCAGCCCGGCGATCTCGGCCAGCGCTTCGGCCCGGCCCACGAAGTCGGGTACGTCCAGGGGAAGCTGACGCACCGGCATCGCCATGGCCGGTGCGGGGGCCGCCGGGGCGGGGCTCTCCGGTGGCGTGGCCGAGAGGCCAGTTGCCGGGACCGTGGCCGCCAGGGCGGGATCTGCGGTCAGGATGCGCTGATGCAGGGCCTGCAGCGGCGGGGTGGGGTCGACGCCGAGTTCGTCGGCCAGTGTCCGGCGCAGCCGCTCGTACACCTGCAGCGCCTCGCCTTGTCTTCGACACCGGTAGAGGGCGACCATCAGGTGCTCGGCGACCTGCTCGTCGTAGGGGTGCTCGTGGAGCAGAGCGGTCAGCTCGTCGATGACCTCTCGATGACGCCCCAGGTCGAGTTCGATGGCCAGGCACTGCTTGTGCGTGGCCGCACGCTTCTCGTTCAGCCGTGCCGCGTCGATCTCCAGGACTTGGCTGGGAGTGTCGACCAGGGCGTCTCCGCGCCAACAGGCCAGCGCCCGCCGCAGCGCGACTGCTGTCTCCGACGGGGTCGTGTGCTGTTCGGCGAGGTGTCGCTGGTGGTCGAACTCCAGCAGGTCGAGCTGATCTTGAGCCAGGTGGATCTCGTAGCCGCCGCGCCGCGTGCTGATCAGGGTGCCGGGTGTTCCGCAGGCGACGAGGTTGCGGCGTAGCCCGGAGACAGCGTCCTGGACCTGGCGGACCGCAGTGGCGGGCGCGTCCGTGTCCCACATCACGGCGACGAGCCGTTCCATGGCGACGATGTTGTTGGCGTCGATCAGAAGTGCTGCCAGCATCTTGGCCTGCCGCGGCCCGTTCAACGGGACCGCGCGTCCGGCGATCTGGGCGTGCAACGGCCCCAGTAAGCCGAATTTCATGCTCCCCCTGGTACGTGACGATTAGCGCCGATTCCCCCGACTGACCTCGTACTAGGACGAATCTAGGACGACCGACGGATCTGTGTCCATAGCGTCTCCGCAGCACGGCTCACCGAAGACGCGTGGGCAGGCAATGGGTGCGGAGGGTGCCTTCGCCCGGTACCTCGGCATCGTCCGGGCCGGTATGCCGGGAGCAGAAGCTGCCTCCCCGATTCATGGGGGCTCCGGTTGCCTCCTGAAGCTCGTCGCAGGGCGGCCCGGCCGACGAACTCCGCCGCGGCCGCACACGCACCGCCGCACAGTCCACGCGCATCACTGCACGGCTCCATTCGCACCGTCGCACCACTTCCGATCGGCAAAACGACAGAAGGAGCACTCGTCAACCATGCCTCGCAACTGGAAGACCTTCGGCGCACTGGCAGTCGCAGGTTGCTGCGCCACGATCGGCCTCACCACGGGCACCGCTGAGGCGCAGACGCAAGTAAAGACCGGCAACGTCACGGCGGCCGGTTCGTACAACGACTTCGGCAAAACCGGCAACTACCAGTTCGTGGCGAACAATTGGGACAGTCGCTACCAGCGCTACCAGCAGTCGCTCGTCTGGGTATCCGGGCAGGACGGCGGCAAGGACATGGCCCACTGTCTCCGGGGCAACGGCCAAGCAAACTGGTACGAGTCCTCGATCGTCGCGCGCAACGGTACGAACTCCTCGCACTACGACTGCACCAACAACGGCACCTACAACCAGGGTTTCGACCAGGTGGGCGTCGACCTGAGCAACTGGTGACAGGTGCCTGAGCGGGCAACAGAAGCCCTGGTGCGCCCCGTTCGGAGCGCACCAGGGCACACCAGTCGAAGGAGGAGGCCCGGACGATGCTGGGCAGACACAAGACCCTTGCGGTCGCGCTGACCGTGATCATCGCCGCGATGGTCGCGGCAGGGTTCGCGTATTTCCCGTCCGACGACGGCCAGACGGCCCGGGCGACGGCCAACACCCGCCGTTTCGTGCTGATCCTGGCAGGTGATTCCGGCCAGTCGGAGTCGGCCAGATTCGACCTTGAGGTTGCCGCTCGCACGGAGGCCCTGACATCCACATGCATGAAGTCGCACGGCTTCCAGTACCTGCCCAAGAACCCGCACAGCGTGGTTGATGTCGAGGACGCATCAGATTTTTCAAGCCTCGACTACGCGCGCAAGCACGGGTTCGGAATATCGGTGTTTCCCCACTTCGCCCCTGAGGCCACAACAGTCAAGAGCTACCTGAAGACCCTTTCCGCTGCTTCCCTCAAGGCTTACGATGCGGCCCTTCCCGGATGCGTCGACAGCTCACAGCGTACGACCGAAAAGGAATATGGAATCCCGGAGGCGAACTCCGAGTGGGCTCGGGTGGACGGTGAGGTGCAACACGACAGACGTTACCGATCGGCACTTGAGACGTGGAGATCCTGTGCGGCGGCGGCCGGTCATCCGGCGCAATCCCGTCTCGCGCTCATCACGGACCTGCGCAAGGCATACACGTCCGTGATGGCCGGCATTCAGAGTGGGGACCAAGTGCTGCCCCAGGACCAATTGGCGACGCTGGCCGCTCAGAATCCTACGTGGCGGAAGTTTCATCAATCGGAACTCGATGCCGCCGTGGCGATATTTCCTTGCTCGCAAACGGCCGATCGGATATACGTGTCCATATTTCGCCAGTACCTGAACCGGAACGGTTGAGGGCGGCACGCCAGAGGGAGCAGCCGGCGGCACGCCCGGGCGGCACCTGCCAGGCTACCTTGCTCCGTTGAGGACAAAGCCCGCCCAGGTCGAAGGAGAGGCGTACACGGCCGGGTGGGTATGCCGGACCGACCGTTTGGCCCGAGTGAGTACCTCGGCGGGCCCGTTGCCTACCCTGAGGAACTCGCCGCGTCCACGGCCTCCTCCCGCTGCACACCCGCCAGCAGCCTGGCTCTCGGCCGGGCTCCTTCTCGGCCATTCTGCGGGCGATGGCAAGTGCTTCCTCCACCGCCACTCGAGGAATTGCTCGCGGCGGACGCCAACGCCGGCTGGTCGAACGCACGCTGCAGCTCATCCTGGACACGCGTACCCGAAACTGCGTTTGCTGGAAACGGTGTCAGATGTCGGCCCGGCCGCCGCCGGCTGGAGCGAACTGTGCTGGACTCCGGCGAGGATCGCCGAGGTCGTGCGCCGCCGGTTCGGCGTCGAGTACACCTGGCCGGGCTGGGCCTGCTGCTGCACCGCATGGGCTGGAGCGTGCAGGTCCCCTCCCGCAAGGCGACCGAGCGCGACGAGGCGAAGATCGCCGCCTGGAAGGACGGGCAGTGGCCCGTCATAAAAAGACGGCGGCGGACCTGGGCGCCTGGCTCTGCTTCGAGGACGAAGCGGGCCAGGGCCTGGGCTCAGTCAGGATTTCCGCGACTGGGTGACGCAGCGTCATCTTGGTGGCATGGTCTGCAAGTCAGTGAAGACGGGTGATGACATGGGCCATTACTGACCTTTTCGGATTGGCTTCGGGGGATCTGAGGTGAGGGTCAGTCCGGTCTCGGTGAGGCAGCCGTCGATGAGTTCGGGATGGCGCTGGATGTGGGCGAGTCCTCGGCGGAGGGTCCGGGTGAGGTGGTCGGGGTCGGTGAATGCGACGTTGGCCATCCATCCGCGCCGCAGCAAGGACCAGATGCCTTCCACGGGGTTCAGGTCCGGGCTGTAGGAGGGGAGTTGGATGATGGTGAGCCAGTCGTGGTCGGCCGCGTACTTCCTCATCCCGGCGGCACGATGGGTGTTCAGATTGTCCCAGACGACCATGATCGGGGCGCCGAGCTGCAGGTGCGCCCGGACCAGGAGGTCGCGGTAGTCCTGCCAGGCAAAACTCTTGCGTGCGCCTTTGAGGAGCGGGTGGAAGCGGGGCCGGTAGATCAGCCGGGACCTCTCGCCGGGCCGGTAGCAGCACAGTGCGGCGACCGAGATCCGTCGCCGCGACCGTCCCCGCACCCGGACCACGGGAGTCTGCCCGCGCCGGCCCCAGGTGCGGGCGTGCGGCGGCGTCATCGCGAACCCGGCTTCGTCCTCGAAGACGATGAAGGCCCCGAGCGCCGCCGCGGTGCTTCCACCTGCGGCCACACGTCCTTCTTCCACAACTCGACCGCATGCTCGTCGCGTTCCAGCGCGCGACGGGCCGGGCTCTGCCAGGACCAGCCGTGGCGGTGCAGCAGCCGCCACACTCCCGCGATCGAGCAACTGACCTGGAACTGGCGGCCGATCAGCGTCTGGACGCGTTCCAGAGTCCACCGCTGATCTTCCCAGCCATGCACGGCCGGCCCTTTGGCCAGCTCCTTTTCCAGCAGGGCGAACCGCTCGTCCGACAGCTTCGGCAGCTTCGCGGGCCCCTTCGACCTCAGCCCCTCCACACCGCCCTCACGCCAGTTCCGGCGCCATTGCTCCACCGAACGCTCGCTCACCCGCAGGTCCTTGGCGATGTCCGAAGTCCTGTCACCCCGTGCGAACCTCTGCCCGGCCTCCAGCCGGATCCCCTCACGCGCAGCCCGCCGCTCAGCCGTCAGGCCCCCACCATCCGCATACCGCATAACACCGGCATACCGCAGGGATCACCCAACGTCACCACCCGAAGACAACCCGAAAAGGTCAGTAGCGGTAGTTCGTTAAATCCGGTGGTGGTGTGGGTTGACGGCAGGTCGGGTTGGTCGTAGGCCGGTGGTAGGAGCCAACTGCCTTGGTGGGGGCTGA
>NZ_JBIAIQ010000068.1:0-24233 GCF_042871525.1 Streptomyces sp. NPDC005784 | reverse complement strand
TACGACCCCGCCATCCACCAAGCCAACGGCAAGGTCAGCGCAGCCGCTGAGGAACCCTTGGCGGCATAGAGGTTGACTCAGGAAACTCATGCCGCCTCATAACTGGGGCGCCACCGCAGCAGCACCCGCTCGAGAACCCGGACGAACTGGTCGGCGAGCAGACCGAGGAGCGAGTAGATGACCAGCCCCACGAAGACCTGGCCCGTCTGCAGGTAGGTCTGCCCTTGCGTGATGAGGAAGCCGAGCCCTTTGTCGGCGTTGACGGTCTCGGCTGCGACGAGGCCCAGGACGCTGTACGCGAGGGAGAACCGGAGGCCGACCAGGAACCCCGGCAGGGCTCCCGGCACCAGGACCCGCGTCACGAGGCGCCAGGTGCCCGCGCCCGTCGTCCGCGCCATCTCGATCAGCCGCTGGTCGACACCCCGGATCGCGGCGAACAGGTTGAGATACATCGGGACGCCCGCACCGAACGAGATCAGCAGCACCTTCGTGAGCTCGTCGATGCCGAACCACACGATCATCAGCGGCAGCACCGCCAGCAGCGGGATCGTGTTGAGAACCTGCACGAGGCCGTTGAAGAGATACTCGCCGCTGCGCAGCAGCCCGCCGAGCACGCCGGTGACGATGCCCACCGTCAGACCGATCGTGAGTCCGATGCCGGCCCGTTGGAGCGAGATGGCCAAGTCCGGCCCGAGGACGCCCTGTTGCCACAGGTCGACGGCCGATTTGACGATGGAGGTCGGTGCCGGAGCGTAGGTCTTCTTCAGCACTCCCGCCCTGGCCAGGATTTCCCAGGCGATGATGATCACGACCGGTGTCGTGTAGATCCCCAGCGGCCAGCGCAGCCGCTCGCGGAGGGTGCGGAGCAGGGTCTGGGGGCGGGCGTCACGCGGCAGGAAGACCTCACGTCCCGGGGCGCTCGTCGTCTCGGCAGCCGCCGGGACGACGGTCGGCCTCTCGAGGCTGACCTCGGTCATCAGGCAGCCACCTCCAGCACTTTGCCGTAGTGCCAGATGTCACCGAGGAGTTGCTCGCTGCGCCGGCCGTCGACACCGACCGGCACGTCCCCCGCGACCGTCACACGGTTGAGGTCGTACTCCGCGCGCAGCACCGACGCGGCCGAAGGGTGCGCGTAGTCGTGGTTGGTGTGTACGACTCGCAGTGGGTCCGCGAGGGCGCGGAGCGGTTCGGGCAGGTCGCGGCAGGCGGTGGCCGCGTTCGCGATGAGCGTCTCGCCGCCGTACAGCGTGGTCACGATGGACCGGAGCGTGGTGAGCTGCGGCGGGTCGACCACGAAGGTGACGTCCTTGTGCCATTCATCGGCCTTGGACGTCTCGCTGTCGACGGCGAGCACGTTCGTGGTGCCGTCTGCGGCCGGCACGTTCCGGTGGGTGGTGGTGAGTTCGCCGAACCACCCGGCCACGCGTTCCTGACCGGCGTTGTCGAGGTGCACCTGGTCGAACACGATCGCTTTGTGCTCGTCGAGGGCTTGTCGGAGCGGCGTGGTCGTCGAGCGCTCGGGGGGCGCCGTGAGGTCGGCGCCCTCGACGACCGCGCCGATGCGGCCCGTGAGTTTGCGGATGGATGAAGGCATGAGGGTTTCCCTCTCGAGGAATTGGGCGCACGGCCGGATGCTGAGAGTCGGAGTTGGTGATGGCGGCGATGAACGGCTACGCAGCCCGTACTCGGTCCGCTCGCGGTGCGAGGGCCTCGACGACCGGGCAGGAGGTACCGGTCGAAGGCCAGGCTGTGTGGTGGAGGTCGTGCCGCCACGCCGCCCGGCGCGCACCGTCCGGGGTGTCTTGCTGAAATCCCGCCGGGTCCACGCCACTTGCACGACGTGCCCTTGGCCCAAAGCCGAGGGCGCACCCCCTCGCCGGCCTCGCGTCGTGCCGCACCCGCTTCCCCCTAGGGAGAGAACAGGAGCGCAGAGAGGACGAAGAGAAGAAGGCAGTCATGCGGTGGGGACCGCGGTCCCTCGGGAGACACCGCCGAGGCGGCTACGCACCGCACCTGCCGGAGTTACGCCTTCGGCGCACACCGGCCGCTGCCGAGGACCGCTTCGTGGATCAGCGACACACCTTGGGGGTCAACGACAACAGAACGCGCTGGAGACGTGCGCCAGGTCGATGTGGCGCCTCCGGGTCAATTCCACGCGCGGGGTCATGGAACGTGAGTTGAGCAGACGCCCACGCCGTCGGTCAACAACTTCCGGGGCAGGTCTCACATTGCGGAAGCCTGGACCTTCTCCGCCCTGGAGATACGGAGGCGCGGAGGGTGCCAGGTGACGGTCGACACCGCTGGACGCCCTCGCCGTGGCCGCGCTGTCCGATGCGGTGGCCGGTCCGAGCCGGCTCCGCCACAGCGCGGTCGGCCGCACGCCCCGGCTGGGCGTCCCTGCCACTACAGGCGACGAGGCGACGTCGTACCACGGGCGGCGCGGAGAGTCAGTCGGCGGGCACTCCGCGCGGGCGGATCAGCCCGCTCTCGTAGGCCAGGATGGTCGCCTGCACCCGGTCTCGCAGTCCCAGCTTGGTGAGCAGGGCGTTGACGTGCGTTTTGACGGTCCCGGTGGCCACGCCCAGGGTGACTGCGATCTCCGCGTTGGTCAGGCCCGAGGCGATGTGGAGCAGCACTTCCCCTTCGCGTGGGGTGAGTTGACCGAGAGCGCCGGTGACGGCGGGCGGCGGGGGCGCGCCCTGGGCGAAGGTGTTGATGAGGCGGCGGGTGACGGCCGGAGCGAGGATCCCCTCGCCGGAGGCGACGACACGGAGGGCGGACAGGAGGTCCTCGGGCCGGGCGTCCTTGAGCAGGAAGCCGGAGGCTCGGCGCAGCTGACGTACGTGGCTGCCTGGAGCGCGAGTTGGGTGGCGAGTGCTGTCCGGAAGCCGATCTGTACGACCGCCATCAGCCGGGCAGAGCCGACGGCGGCGGTGAGGGCGCGCGTCGCGACCGCGGCGGAACGACGCACGGCGACGGAATAGAGGGCGACCAGCAGACCTAGTTCGGCGTAAGTGTCGTACGCCATCGCCTGACCCAGTACGGATGCCCCCAGGGTCCACACCAGCACCCGCCCGGGCTCGTGTCGCCGCCGGGTGAGTGCCACGGTCTCCACCGCGATGGCGACGAGAATGCCGACGGCAGCCGCCGGGCCCGGTGCCGGGCTGTCCATCACAGCGGTCCCGTGCCACAGCCACACGACCTGTGCGCCGGCGAGCAGCACCGGGAGTACCCAGTTCCGTGTCGTCTCCATGTCGGGCACGAGCGTCGGGGGCGCCGCCCGGCCGGGACAGACAGGCACCGGTCTGCGGTCTGCGGTCTGCGGTCTGCGGTCTGCGGTCTGCGGTCTGCGGTCTGCGGTCTGCGGTCTGCGGTCTGCGGTCTGCGGTCTGCGGAGGGTGCGCGTCTGAGGCGGGAAGGGCGAGGCGAACGGCGGGTCGTCTCTACCCTGCGACAGAGGCGCCGATCCTCCGCCGCGACGACGACTCACCGCCCCGCCGACGGAATGCTGATGGCCATGGACATCACCTCACTCACCGTCGTACTCAGCGTGGTCGTGATCCTCGCGGCCTCCGTCCTGACCGCCTCCAACGAACCTCCGCTGTGGGTCTACGCGGTTACCTGCGTGGGCTCTTGGCCTGTGAGCAGCGCCCTGCTCAACGCGCCCGCCTTCGCCTCCGCCGTCGGGCACAGCGCCGTCGGCGAATGGGCCGTGCGGATCGCCGTCACCTCCACTTTCACGGCCGTGTCGAGCTTCTTCGTCGGCAAGGACAGCCGAGGGTCCGACGACGACCACACCACAGACGGTCCCGCGTCCCCTCACCAGCGGACTGAGCCGCGCCCGGCCCGAACCAGTTAGCGGGCGGACGGGGTACAGCCGCTTCTCTGCGCGTCCTACGGGAAGGCGGCCTGACCGGTGTCCGACGGATGCGCCGCTCAGCCCGCACGTGGAGAAAACCGCGTTGACCGCGTACGGCGGCGAGCGTCCGCGCCAGGTCCGCGCCGGCCGCCACGACGGCTGGCCACTCGCCGTCGTGACCGTGAAGACCGTGAACGCACCCGGCCATGACTCCACCGTTGGGAGGCAGACCGTTCGGGTGCAGTCGAGGCCACGGCGAGACAGCGGCGCGATGCCGGGTAGCCGTTGTACATGAACACACACGCCTTCGACAGCTCCACGGAAACCAGGAGTCCCTCCCCCTTGGACACGGCGTCGACATGGTGGCTGACAACCCTGGACCGTATGGAACGGTCCAGGGTTGCGGATCCGGCAATCCGAGTCCTCCAGCGGGGAATCCGCTCGCTCCCGCTGGGTGAGGTACGTGAACTGCTGCGCGGTCGACCGCTGGGCCATCCTGTCCATCCCCTGCTGGTACAGGTACCGATCGGTTGCTGGCTGTCGGCCGCCGTACTGGACATCGTGCCGGGAGGGGGGCATGCGCCGACAACCCTCACGGCCGTCGGTTTGGCCGGAGTCGCTCCGGCAGCGGTCGCGGGCTGGGCCGACTGGGCGGACCTGCCGCCCGAGCAGGCCCGGGTCGGACTGGCCCATGCGGTCTCGAACGTGGCAGCGGTGGCGTTCTACGCCGCATCCCTGACCGCGCGGCTCCGCCGTCACCCTACGAAGGGCAAGCTGTGGTCGTTGGGCGGCTTGGCAGCCGTCGCTCTGAGCGGTGCGCTGGGCGGCCACGTGGCTTATCGGCAGGCCGTAGGAGCGAATCCCACGACATAGGCGGCCGTGTCTGCCGACGCCTCCGGATCCGCGTTTGTCTCGCGGAAGGCGCGGACCCGTGACAAAGGATGAGGACGCCCGCAGGCGACGTCCCTTCATCGGAGGAAGCCATGATCATCCTCGGTCGCCACCGGCCTCCCGGAAGGCAAACCCGCCAGGCGCCCGGCCGCGTCTGCTCCCGCAGCCCTATGCCGCGTCCGAGAGCACCTGCTCACGCAGCGACGCGCAGCAGCTGCTGAGCAGACGCGAGACGTGCATCTGCGAGACGCCGAGCTGCTCCGCGATGCAGCTCTGCGTCATGCCGCAGAAGAACCGCAGGTAGAGAATTGTCTGCTCGCGCTCGGGAAGGCCGCGCAGGGCGGGCTTGACGGCTTCGCGGTCGACGACCAGGTCAAAACCGGCGTCGGACTCTCCCAGCGTGTCGGCCAGGGTCTGTCCACCGTCACCGCCGGGCAGTTCGGCGTCCAGTGAAAGGGTCGCGAAGCTGTCCAGGGCTTCCAGACCGGTGCGTACCTCGTCTTCGGTCAGCTGTGCGTACTCGGCGATCTCACTGACGGTGGGCCAGCGGCCCGAGAGTGTCGGCGAGAGCTCTTTCATGGCGATGCGCACCTTGTTACGCGCCTCCTGGACCCGGCGCGGCACGTGCACGACCCACATGTGGTCACGGAAGTGTCGCTTGATCTCTCCGACGATGGTCGGGACCGCGTAGCTCTCGAAGGCGTTGCCCCGGTCCGGGTCGTAACGGTCCACGGACTTGACGAGGCCCAGTGCGGCGACCTGGGTCAGGTCCTCGACGGACTCGCCCCTGCCCCGGTACTTGCCGGCGATGCGCTTCGCCATGGGCATCCACGCCTGTACGACCTCGTCACGCAGAGCCCGCCTCTCGGGCCCGTCAGCGAGACCGGCCAGGTGGGCGAATGCGGCAACGCTGTCGGGGGCGTCGAGGTGGGTACGTCGCTTCGGGGTGATCTCGGTGCGCATGGTGCTTACAACTCCCTCAGGGGGTTGCTGACTGGACAGAACACCATGGGGACGACCACACGGCTCTCGGGACACACCCGCCAAGCGGAGCGAAACGCACCCACGGACGTGCCTTCTATCCGAAGCACTTCTCTCGACTTTCCCCCATACCGGTCCGGTAAACGGATAACTAAATTTGTGACGCTGGGGAATCAGCCGGTTCTGAAGCGTGATAGCCATGGAGCAATTCGCGCAATCAATTCCGAAGATCTTCGATCACCCCAAGTGGTGACGGTTTCATCCCGCCCCTGGACCGCGAATCATCAAAACTGTCATCGCCACGGCATGATCCCGTAAACCATTCCAAAAAATCGGACCGCCGATCGAAACCGCTTTTCCGACAGTTGCTGAACGCGGTTCACCGAATCCATCTCGCGATTGCTGTCCATGGTGATTCCCCGTCCGCAAGGTGACTCGCGGAGTGGTCGATTGAGTCATACGGCGTGTGCACCGAGGGCCAAAGCCTCGCAACACGAGCGCTCTGTCACTCATGCGGACTGCCTTCTTGTCCCGGGTGAGGAAGTGCCGAGGTCGAGGGCTGGAGTTCCTGGCCCTGACCGCTGCGCCGAGCAGGGACGCGAAGAACGCTGTGTCCGTCCCGCCAGGCAGTGAGGAGCACGGCGCCGAGTCGGTCCTCCAGGAGCGTGGTGGCCTGGACGCCGAAGACGACGTCCGGCTCCAGCGTCGGCTCGCTCTCCAACAGACCGCCCACCACGTCGTGTCGTACGACCTGTTCGTGGACAGCATCCGCCTCGACGTGCTCGTCGTAGAACCGGATGGCGGCCGGCCCGGCGCCGATGCGGCGCAGCGCCTTCGCCAGTCGGCGCGAACCGGGGGAGGACGTCATCTCGACAGCGGCGAAGTGTCCCACGAGTGCGCCCCGCAACGCCCGGTGCAGCCCGAACAGGGACATCAGGTTCACGGTGGCGAGTGCCGCGGCCGGGGCGGCATCGAGGTAGTGGCCGTATGCCGTCTCCAGACCGAGGTCCGCCATGAGGTCGGCGTAGAGCCTGGCATGGATCTCCTCCGGGCGCCCCGCACCGAATTCGTCGTACTCCACGGCCACCATCGCCGCCTTGGCGCGGCCGTGCAGCCGGGGGATGACCCAGGCGTGCGGGTCCGCCTCTTTGAGGTGATAGAGCGACCGCAGCGCCGCGTACTCCGCCAACTGGCCCGGTTCGCCCTCGCGTTGCAGATAGTGCGAGACGCTCGTGTCGTCGTGGCCCACCGGCTCGATCTGCAGGTCGTCGAGCGCCTGCTTCAGCGGGACCGGGCGGGGGACGTCGGCCCGCAGAGCGGTGAGGAATCTCTGTTCGAGTGCGCGGCGCAGGACCAGGAGGTCGGGGTCCCACTCACGCTCTTCATCCACCGCGTCGAACCCTTGGTAGTGAAGTTCGTACAACACATACAGAGCGAGTTGCAGATCGTCACCGTAGGGATCGGCGCCGGCTGCCCCTTCCGGTCCCGGGACCGGCTGTCCGTGCCCGAGAGCGGAGACGACGCCGACGGACAGCGCGCCTCGCGGGGCGGGCAGCGGCGGACTGGACAGCCGCGCCTCTTGTGGGGTGGGCATCACTCGGCTCCCTTCGGCCCGGCCGTCCGCATCGCCCGGCTCGGATCGGCAGCCCCCGGACGACCTGGCGGGCCCGGTGGCCTCGCCGTCCGGTTTCACGCGTCGTCGGTGGCTGGTGTCGCACCAGGGATGGATGCGGCTGCGTCGACAGGTACAGATGGCCACGGTGAACCGGCGCGAGACAGTGACGCTTCCGTCCTCTCCGATCACCTCGACGGGCCCCTCCACGAGCAGCGGCCCTTCGGGGTCGACGCGGACACGGCGCGGTCGTTCAGGCGTGTTCGGCACGGATGACCACCAGCTCTTCCTCGACCTCGTCGCCGAGCAGGCCTGTCCGGCGCAGCCACGGCAAACGGGACCGCAGTACGGGTCCGAACGGAACCATGGCCCGGTCCGTGACCACCGGGGCCATGCCGGCGCCCGCGAGCCTGTCCAAGGTGGCATCGACACCGCAGAGGCCCGAATGGACCACCAGGAGTACACCGGTGGGCCGCAGCACCACGGGCACGGCGTCACAGATCCGGTCCACCAGGATCCGGCCGTCGTGCCCCGCCTCCCAGGCCCGAGCAGCGCCCTTACGAGGGAGGCGGGCGTCTGGAGAGGGCACGTAGGGCGGATTGCTGATCACCAGGTCGTACGACTGACCCGCCACCGCGGCCGTGAGGTCGCCATGACGGACAGTGACATGCTTCCGGGCGATCATCGCGTTGAAGCGCGCGGTCAGCACGGCCCGCCAGGAGATGTCGACAGCCGTCACACGGGCTCCCCGTCTCGCCGCCTCCAGCGCCAGGGCACCACTGCCCGTTCCCAGCTCCAGAACGCGGGTGCCGGAGCTCATGTCCTCACGGCTCAGCGCCCGCGCCAGAAGGTGCGTGTCGTGCTGAGGCCGGTACACCCCGGGGGGTGCAAGGAGAAACGCGGGAACCAAAGGGGTCAACGTCTGGGTGGTCACTGCCTGCCTCCGATGTCGGGTACGGCGCGGGACGACCTGGGTCCTCCTGTCGCGCACCCATGCCGAGCCGGCTGAGGAATCGAGGAGGTGGACGCGTCACGTGTCCGTGACGGCGGCGTTCTGCGGTGCAGCTCTCCGTCCGGGCGAGCCGTCCCTGTCGGCACTTGGGTCCCGTGGTTCTCTTCCGCACTGAGTGCCCCTGAGGCGGTGATCCACACATCGGTGATCCACACGTCGGTGAGCCGCTCGCGTGTGGTCCACGGGCAGCTGGGACTTTCGGTCGGGCCCCGGGCCAGTCTGCGAGGATGTCTCGTATGGACGTGCGGAGCAGGAACCATGTGAGGGTGACCGGCCGAACGGGCGGCCCCGTCGTGATGCTCGCGCATGGATTCGGGTGCGACCAGAACATGTGGCGGCTGGTGGTGCCGCTGCTGGAGCGCGATTTCACCGTGGTGTTGTTCGATCATGTGGGGGCCGGACGCTCGGATCTGGCGTCGTGGAGCGAACAGCGCCACTCCACGATCGACGGCTACGCCGAGGACGTGCTGGAGATATGTCACGAGCTCGAGCTGGGGCCCGTGACGTTCGTCGGACACTCGGTGAGCGCCATGATGGGTGTGGTGGCCTCGACACAGGAACCGGGTGCTTTCAGTGGTCTGCTTCTGCTCGCCCCTTCTCCCTGTTTCATCGACGACCCGGTATCCGGCTATCGGGGCGGGTTCAGCGCCGAGGACATAGAGGAGCTTCTGGAGTCGCTGGACGCGAACTATCTGGGCTGGTCGCGTGCCATGGCCCCGGTGATCACAGGTAATCCCGAGCGTCCTGAACTGGGTGAGGAGCTGGCAAACAGCTTCTGCCGGACCGATCCGGACATCGCCCGGGTCTTCGCCCGGGTCACGTTCCTGTCCGACAATCGCGAGTCCCTCGTTCATGTGCGGGTTCCGACGCTGGTGGCGCAGTGCTCCAAGGACGCGATCGCACCGCCGGAGGTAGGGGCCTTCGTGCAGACGCAGATTCCCGGCAGCAGGCTGATCACACTGAATGCCACTGGGCACTGCCCGCAGCTCGCCGCCCCCGAGGAGACCGCTGCCGCGATCGCGGCCTTCGTCGGAGCCGGCCTTTGATGTGCGAGACCGACGACCACGAGAAGAGCGGGGCTTCTCCCCCGGGCTCTCAGCCGGGTGACGACCAGGCCATGTTCTCCGCGCTACTGGAGGACAGTGCGGAGGATTTGTACGAACACGCTCCGTGCGGCTACCTCTCCACGACGCTGGACGGCCGCATCGCGAAGATCAACCAGACTCTGCTGAACTGGCTCGGCTACGAAAGCGGCGATCTGGTCGGCCGGAGGGATTTCTCCGATCTCCTCACCGTCGGCGGCAGGCTCTACCACGAGACCCATTTCGGCCCGCTGCTGCGCATGCAGGGCCAAATCAGCGGCATCGCCCTGGAACTCAAAACCGCTGACGGCGGGCGGCTGCCGGTTCTGGTGACGTCCATCATTCGCACGGGCAGTGACGGACAGCCGCTACTGATCCGCACCACTGTCTTCGACGCCCGAGACCGGCGTACGTACGAATCCGAGCTCTTGCGCGCCCGTCAGGAATCGGACCGGGAACGCGAACGCCTGAAGCGACTGAACGCCACACTCCAGAAAACGCTGCTGCCCCCCACCCTGGTGGACGTGCCCGGCCTGGACGTCGCCGCTTACTACCACGTCGCATCCGCCGACGAGGTCGGTGGTGACTTCTACGACTTGTTCCCCCTCGCCTCCGGCACCTGGGGATTCTTCCTGGGCGACGTCTGCGGCAAGGGAGCCGCCGCCGCGGCCATCACCTCCCTCGCGCGCTACACACTGCGCGCGGCTGCCGTGTACGACCCCGAGCCCGCGGCCGTGCTCGCCAACCTCAACACCGTCTTGAATCACGAGTACAACGGCCAGGACCCACGTTTCTGCACCGTCATCTTCGGCCTGCTCACCCCGGACGGAGACGAAGGCGGCTTCCAGGTCACCCTGGCCAGCGGCGGCCATCCGCCGGCCCTGCTGATGCGTTCCGACGGCCGTGCCGACTACCTGCCGACCCCCGGCGGCCAACTGATCGGCGTCCTTCCCGACGCCGACATCGCCACCACCAGCGTCCGCCTCGACCCCGGCGACACTCTGTTCCTGCACACCGACGGTCTCACCGAAGCCCACTCCGTCGGCGCCGAGGGCCGCTACGGCGACGAAGCCCTGCTGGAGTTCGCCCAGGAGCTGGCACCCACGACCGCCCGCGACGCCGTGGCCGCGATCCGGGACCTGCTCGACACCTTCGGTACCGGCGTGGACGACGACACCGCGGTCCTGGCCTTCAATGTGCCCCGACACAGCAGTGAAGAGCAGATGTGAGCCACGAACTGACCGTCCGCACCCGCACCACTCAGGCCGGCCCGGTGGTCGAACTGATCGGCGCCCTGGACCATCACAGCGCGCCGGAGGTCCGCATACTGCTCCCTCGCCTCGCCCTCTCCCCCGGTCAGCAACTCGTCATCGACCTGGACCGGCTCACCTTCTGCGATTCCACCGGCATCACTGTTCTCATCGCCGCCCGCAACCGCGCGCTGGCAGCCGACGCGTCCGTCGTTCTGGCCGCGGTACCGGACGGCGTCCACCGGACCTTCCGCATGGTGGGTCTGGAACAGGTCTTCTCCATCCAGCCCACCTCGCAGGCGGCTGAGGCAGCGTGGACTCAACCACCGCCTGCTCCTGAGTGAAGGCGGGGCATCCCGCCCGAACTCAGGCAGGACGCCACCGCCGGCTCGCCACAATCCCCGCACGGTGCCACCAGGGACGACCCGGGCACGGTCCGCGCGCTCGACGCTCTCGCCCATCCGCCCCCGCCCCCGCCCCCGCCCCCGGACCGTTGCTCAATGCCTTGAGCCTGGGTACCCGGCGGGTATGACGGAATCGCACCCTTCAGAACAAATAGACCAAAACGGCAGTGACAACGAACCGGCACCTGCGGAGGCCGGGCCCGGACCCGAGGTGGAGCGGCGGGCGCCGGACGCGCCGACGAAGCTGCCCGGGCGGGCGTGGGGCAAGGTGTTCACCGGGAGCCTGCGGGAGTTCAAGGAGGACGAGCTGGCCGACCGGGCGGCGGCGCTCACGTACTACGGGGTCCTCGCCTTGTTCCCGGCCCTGCTGGTCCTGGTCTCCCTGCTGGGCATCACCGGCAGGTCGACCACGGACAAGGTGCTGAACAATCTCAGACAGCTCACTCCCGGCCCGGCCCGCGACATCATCACCCGCGCCGTGGAGCAGTTGCAGGGCAACGCGGGCACCGGTTCCATCGTGGCGATCGTCGGTCTGGTGGTGGCGGTGTGGTCGGCATCCGGCTATGTCGCGGCGTTCATCCGCGCCGCGAACGTCGTCTATGACATGCCCGAGGGCCGCCCGGTATGGAAGATCCTGCCGGTGCGCGTCGGCGTGACGGTCGCACTGATGGGGCTGGCGGTGGTCAGTGCGCTGATCGTGGTCTTCACCGGTGGCGTGGCCCGCCAGGCCGGCACGGCGCTCGGGATCGGGGACACCGCGCTGACGGTGTGGTCGATCGCCAAATGGCCCGTCCTGGTAGTACTCGTCATGGCGATGATCGCGATCCTGTACTGGGCGAGCCCGAACGCGAAGGTGAAGGGCTTCAAGTGGATCACTCCGGGCAGTTTCCTGGCCCTGGCGATCTGGATGATCGCCTCCGCCGGATTCGCGTTCTACGTGGCCAACTTCGCCTCGTACAACAAGACCTACGGCACGATGGCCGGCGTCGTCGTCTTCCTGGTGTGGCTGTGGATCAGCAACCTCGCCATCCTCCTGGGTCTGGAGTTCGACGCGGAGGCGGTACGCCAGCGGGCGATCGCCGGGGGCATGCCGCCGGACACCCAGCCCTACACCCAGCCGCGCGACACCCGGACATGGGACGAGGAGGACCGACGCCACCTGCACGACGAAGGTTCGGCGCCCCCCTCGTAAGGTGCCGAGTCCCGGGGCGCTCCCGCCCGCGCACTCGCGATCGGCCGGAGCGTGTGCTCCACCCGGTCCCGATGCTACGGGGCGGCATGCCCGAACAGCGGATGCGTGCGAGCAGGAGCAGCATCTTCTCCGCCGCCCGGGGTACATGGCGGACAACAGGAACGAAGGTGAACAAATATGGAGTCGTCCGATCGGGACCGAGCGGGGGCGCCGAGCACTCACCCCATAGCCACCGCCGTCCCATTGGCCGGCGGCAACTCCTGCATCGCCGAAGCGCGTCACCTCGCGGCGGACTTCCTCACCCGTGTCCAGGCAGATCAGGACGTCGTCGTCTCCACCCGCGTGATGGACCTGACTCAATTGGTGGTCAGCGAACTGGTCACCAACGCCCGAAAATATGCCCCAGGTCCCATATTCATGGAATTGCGAATCGCGGAGGCCACAGTGGAAGTGACCGTGCGAGACAGCCGCCGCACCCGTCCCGTCGCCTGCGCCGTCGATCCCCTTCGAATCGGGCGGCACGGCCTGGAGATCGTCATGGCCGTCGCGCGGAACTTCCAGGTCCACGTGGAACCGTCCGGCAAACGCGTCACCGCGCACATCGCTCTGGCCGACGACTCGGGGTCGGGACGAGGCTGACGTCCTGAGGTCCAAGGCGTTCCAGGATGGGCCTGGAGCAGGTCGAGCACTCGGCCGGCCGGCTGCGTGCCCATGACTCGCGCCAACCTCCGCTCCCGTGCGGTCGGCGATCCGCCGATGTACTTGTTTGACCCGAGTCGGGCAGGTCACTCGAAGGGTGGGTCCGGCACCATGCGGACCCGGGCGCTGATCGTTGCGACAACAGGGACCAGCGGCGTCGCCTCTGCATTCGGACTCCTGCCGCCGCGCGACACCGGTGCGCGGCGCGACGCGAACCTGGCTGGGCACCTGCGTCGCCTCCCGTCAACCCTTCCCGGGACGGACCACCCACCACACGATCAGCGCCGCACCCGCGACGCCGAGCAACAGCGTGCGATTGTTCCGTGCCATGCGCGCGCCTTCAGCCGCATGCTGACGCACCGAGTCGGGAGCCCTCTCCTCCCACACGCTCCCGGCCTGCGCGGCCTTGTCCCGAACCTGCCCGGCGGCCTGGCCGGCCTTGTCCTTGAGGGCGTCGGGCAGCTTGTCCTGGACCGAGTGCGCGGCCCCGACGGCCTTGGCCTTCAACTCCCCTGCCTTGGCCACCGCCTGCTCCGCGACCTCGGCGGTCCTCTCCTTGACCTCGGTACCCTTCTCCTTGGCCCGGGCCTTGACATCGGCCTTGTCGGCCAACGCCTGGACCGTCTCCCCGAGCTCGGCTCGGGTCTGCTCGACCTGCTCCCGCAGTTCTCCAGGAGTGGCGGCAGTCTGCTCATCGTCCGACAGGTTGCTCATCGGTGGGCACTCTCCTTGATCTCGGCCACATCGGCCTTCACGTTCTCGATCGCCTGCTCCGGCATCGGGGGAGCCGCCCGGCTGATCTGCTTCTTGCCGCTCAGGGCGATCACCGCGGCAATAGCGCCCAGAATGGCGGTGACAATGAGCGCCGCGGCCCACACCGGCAGCGGCACGGCCAAGCCGGCGATCGCGGCCGCCACGAGGGCTTCAAGCGTCAGAAAGCCGACCACTCCCGCGCCGCCGAACAGTCCGCTGCCCTTGGCGTAGCGCCTGCCCTTTTCCTTCATCTCCGCCTGGGCCAGCCGAAGTTCGCCTCGCACGAGTTCGGTGAGCTGCTGCGAGGCCCGCTGTACCAGCTCACCCACCTGATCCGACCCCGTTCCCCGCGTGTGCTTGCCGGGTCCGTCGACATGCGACTGCGTGTTTGACACAGCGATCACCTCCCGCCTGTCTCGTCGCTGGTGCCGAAGCGCCGTGACGCGTTTCGGCAGTCGTTGAGGCAGCGAGTACCCGGAACATCGCGGATCAGTTCAGGAAATGCTCGGCGATCCGGGCGAGTTCTCACGCGACGCGGGGGCCGGGCAGGGGCAAGTCCCCGTCACCGCACGCCCCAGGCAAGAAGAGGTCGGCCGGCTCCGCCGCGGCGGGCACGGCGAGGGTTGCTGCGGATCCGGCAGAGCTGGATCAACGTCTTCAGCTCCTGGGCAGAAGGGTTCCGAGCGGGCCGAGGTCGAGATTGAGATCTTCCGGACGCACTCCGTGCTGCTCACAGAGTTCCGCCATCCGCTGGTCGAGCAACATGAGCGTGGTCCCGATCTCGTCAACCTGCTCATCACTGAGGTCGCCCTGCTCGACACGGCGAATCGCCTGGCGCTCCATCAACTGCCTGAGGAGTTCGACCACGGTGAGTACCAGGGCGACCAGGTCGCGCCCCATCTGGTCGGAGTCCAGGTCGAGTCGGGAGCCGCTCACAGCGGGCCGCCGTCCGCCCAGGGAGCCGGGACGCGCTCGTTGACGGACGACAGCAGCGCATGAAGGGACAACCGCACCAGCGGAACGTCGGCGATGCCGATGACCAGATCCCCGCTGATCACCACGCCGGTTGCCAGGACACGGTCCAGCAGATCGACGAGCGGGACCCCGATGGGGCCGCTCAGGGGTCCCGGGGTGTCCCAGGGCACCACCTCGTGCGTCACGGTCTACACCTCGCCAACAAATGAGTAGGGCACCCACGGCCCGGACAGCTCAATATCCGCCCCGGTGCGTTCCTGCAGTGTCCGTGTCAGCAACGCCAGGTCCTCAGCGCGGTGTTCGGCCACCAGATACGTCGCATTGAGAACCTGGACCCGGCGTTCACCGGAGGGCTGGGCGTGCGGCCGCAACCTACGGGACGCGGCGGCGAGGCCCCGGACTTCGGCATCCACCGCTTCCGCGGTCCTCAATGCCTCGTCCTGGATCCGCTCGCGGCGCTCCTGCGCGCCCCGCTTGCGGTTCAGGTAGGCAAGGCCGGCTCCAGCCGCCGGGCGAGAGCGCTCAGTCGGCGTGACCTGCCTGATCGGCGTCTGCACCGTGTCGTCTCTCGGGCAGGGCGGCGCGTAGACCTTCACACCCCATTCGGCATGGTGTGCGATGCGCTTGAGCGCGGCATTGAACCGATCCGCCTCTTTGGCGAGGGCCTCTCGCGCCCTCTCCTCATCGTGGTAAAGCGTGGCCATCGGCAGCGGAACTGTCGGACAGCAAGCCGCGACCGCGGCGACGACATCATGGTGGGCGCGTGCGTATCGTTCGAGTTCCCGCTGGTCGGACAGGCGCGCCTGCCAGACTTCGTCCGTGAAGTCGCTCGCCCGGACAGTCTGGACGATCGCCGTCAGTGTCCCCAGCGACAGTGAGCTCACACGCGCCTCGTCAGCGACACCCGGTAGCCCGACGACGGCCGAAAGGTCCGGGTTCCAGCAGACAGCGAACACATAGATGGTGTTGACGCCCGTAGGCTCAGGCCCGCGCTCCGTCATGTACCTCGGTTCTCCTTGTTCCTTGCCGACTCGGGGCGTTTCTGCTGTAGGGCCGCCGCTCTGGCTATTTCTCCGCCGTCTCGGATTCGAGCTCTTTCTCCGGTGTCTCGGATTCGAGCTCTTTCAGCCGCTCACGCAATTCACGGTTCTCTTCCTGCAAGGCGCTGCGTGAAGCGCGCGAACTGAGTGCCGGATCACTTTCCCACCAGTCGATTCCGGCCTTCTTCGCGGTATCCACGGACGCCACGAACAAGCGGAGCCGAATGGTGAGCAGTTCGATGTCGAGGAGATCGACCTTGATGTCCCCGGCGATCACGATTCCTTTGTCCAGAACGCGTTCGAGAATGTCGGCGAGGTTGGTGGTCTGAGGGCCGGAGACAGGGTAAGAGCCCTGCCGGTAGTCGACGTCATTCACGGCGTCGCCTCTGTCCTCGCCTCTTCCTCGGAGCTTCTTCCTCGTCCTCCGTCTCGTCTTCGTCCTCCGCCCCCGCTTCGTCCTCGTCCTCGTACGCGCCCTCCGCCCCCTCTTCTCCCTCGTCTTCGTATGCGTCCTCCTCGTCCTCGTCCTCGTATGCGCCCTCCGCCCCTTCTCCGTCCTCGTCCTCGTCCTCGTCCTCGTCCTCGTCCTCGTATGCGGAGTCGGCGCCCTCCCCGGCATCGCCTTCGCTCTCACCCTCGGGCTCTTCGCCCTCCGACTCCTCCTGCTCGGCCTCTTCCTCTTCTACGGCGTCCTCGTGGGATACGACGACCTCTCCGTCACGGATTTCGCCCCGCCAGCCCTCGGGTTCCTCATTGGTGAGGGTCACGTATCGCTGGAAGTTCTTGAAGTCCAGTCGCATGCGGCGCCCTTGCGCGCGCCATAGGTTGCCCGTCTTCTCGAAGAAGCCCGACGGGTAGTACTCCACCACCAGGACAATTCGGGTCAGGGTGGGCGCCAGCTCATGGAAGCTCACCGCGCCGCGAGTCGTCCCCTTGGCTCCCTCGGAGGTCCACACGATGCGGTCATCGGGAATCTGCTCCTGGACAGTCGCCTTGAAACTGCGCGATGAAGGGCCGACTTTGACCTTCCAGTCGCTCCCTGTCTCATCACCCTTCGAAACGTCGCGAACGCCCTTCGCAAAGCTGCTGAATTTGTCGTACTGCGTCCAGTAGTCGTAGGTGTCTCGGAGCGGCACGCCTACATCGAGAACCTCGATGATGTTCATGACCTTGCCGCCGCTGGCCTTCCGCTTCCCTTTGCCGCCCCCAAAGGCGCTCTTGGCCTTTTCTACGACATTGTCCTTGACGCCCTTGGCCTTCTCCGACACGAATGCCTTCAGCGGTGAGTCGCCCTGGAGGATGCGGGACCCGATCGCGGGAAGCGAGCCACCGTTCTGGGCCGAGTCAGTCAGCTGCCCGGCGACGTCCGTCAGTTTGTCGCCGGCTTTCTCCGCAAGATTCTCCACCTGCGCGGACACGAACTTGGACAGTTCTTCGCGAAGCCGGTCCACACCCGACGTTTCCTCTGACGACTCGTCCTTTTCCGTCTTGGTCATCGTTGCCTACCTCCGACGATCGGCACGCTTGGATGCTGCTCGCTTGGAAGACGTCGTCTTCTTCGCGGCGGTCTTCTTGGCCGGTGCTGTCTTCTTCGCGGCGGTCTTCTTGGCCGGTGCTGTCTTCTTCGCGGCGGTCTTCTTCGCCGGTGCTGTCTTCTTCGCCGAGGTCTTCTTCGCCGGGGCTGCCTTCTTCGCCGCGGTCTTCTTCGCCGCCGAGCTCTTCGCCGTCTTGCCGGCCGCGGCCTTCTGGCCGGGTGCCGCCTTCTTGCTGGGTGCCGCCTTCTTGCTGGGTGCCGCCTTCTTCACAGCCGTCTTGCCGGCGGTGGCCTTCTTCGCCGGCGCGGTCTTCTTGGCCGCCCGAGGCTTGTCCCCGCCGGCGGGAGCCTTCTTCTCACGTGCCGCTCGTGCGGGTGCCCTGCGGGACCGATCCGATGGCGAACCGCGGCGCCTCCGCGGCCTCGCTTCCGGTTCTTCTTCGGGCTCTTCTTCTTCCGGCTCTTCTTCCGGCTCTTCTTCCGGCTCTTCTTCCGGCTCTTCTTCCGGCTCTTCCTCGTCCTCGTATTCGTCTTCCGGCTCCGCCTCTTCCTCCTCCTCGGCCTGGTCCTCCTCGTACTCGGCCTCCGGCTCTCCCTCCTCCTCTTCCCCTTCCTCGTACTCCGCGTCCTCCTCGTCCGGGGCGTACTCCTCCTCGTACTCCTCCCCCTCATCCGCCTTCTCCAGGAGACGGGCCGTACGGTCGCTGAGGGTGTCGGCAAGCGTGGCCATGCCTCGGTCGGCGGCGGCGGTCAGTGCCTGGCGGCCCGCCTCCAGTACTTCCCCCCGCAATTGCTCCTGCAACTCGGCGACTTGCGGGATCTCCCCCAGTTTGCGCATCCCTTCGGCGGCGAGCTGGCGAGGTTCAAGACCGAATCGCCGGCCCGCCAGGTAGGTCGCAATGGACAAGGCCAGTCGGCCCTTCTTGGTACGGCCCAGCACATAGCCGCCCACTACCGCAGCCGCGAGAGCCACCTTTTCCGTGTCTTTCATGATCTCGTCACCTTCGGTCCTTCGGCGTCGAACAGTTCTGTGCGGCATGCAGCCGGTCGAGCAGCCGTTCCTCTTCTCGTTCGAACTCCTCCAGGCTGATGTCTCCGTCTTCAAGCTCCCGGTTCAGCAGAGCGAGTTGGGCACGGAGCACTCCTGGGTCGTGCAATTCACGCTCGGCGGCGTCATTGAGCTTCTCCGCCACCCAGATAACGCCGCGGACCGGCGCGATCGGGAGGGTGAGCAGGCCGGTGATGAGTCCCACCTCAGACTCCAATGGCTCGGACGGGAGTTCCTTCGGCGGAGACGAAGCTGTAACAAGGAAGCGGGCCCGTGAGACGCAGCTCCACACGGTCGCGATGCGTACGGCCGAAACGCTCTGCCGCGCTTCGAAAGGCATCGCTGTCCCCGCGATTGACGAGGAACGACGCATTGAGCACGCATCCCTGGACTTCTGGGCCCGAGGCCACCGCACGGGCCCTGGGCGTGAGTTCGCGCAGAACTCGCCGACCGGCTTCGGCGGCCCTGCTCTCCAGAGCGGCCGAGACGGCCTCGCCCAGTCGCAGGCTGGCTTCGTATCCGGGCCGTCGACGCACTTCGTCCCGCAGTCGGCGGACGTTCTTGTCCTGCGCCACAAGGTTTGCCAGCGCGTCCTTGGCCGGGAGTGCCTTGACATTTACCTCGACCCCGTCGGAGAGGTGTTCCAGTGCGGCCACGTGGTCCGCCTCGCGGGCCTTCAACTGGCCGCGCACCGCTTCCTCGTCGGACGCGACCATGCCGAACCGCATCGGCAGTACCGACCCCAGCTCCGACAGGCGCAGCAGCAAATCCTGGTGAGCGAGCAGATCGCGCCGTCTGGCGCGGAGCTTGGGCGGAGCCTCACTCACAACAGCGGCGACCCGTCCCTGCCGGATCGCCCGCAGCGGGGCAGCCGGGCTGCCCACACCCGTTGCGTCCACCGGCAGCGGCTTTCCCGCGCGGATGATCGCGTAGACGTACACACCATCGCCGGTCACGGCTCACGCCTCCACGGGTCGTCGTCGACGGCTGCTACCGCCTCGGGCCGGAGCACGTCGCTTCCTCGGCCGTTCCTGCTGCTCTTCCTCGTCCTCATCAGACTCGTCGGAATCGTCGTCACCACCGCCGACCACCTTGCGGACCGTGTCCCCCACACTTTCCGCGGCCTTGCGAACCTTGCGTTTGCCGATGGACTTGGCGGCACCACCGCTGAGCAGCTCGGGGATGGTGGTGCTGCTGGAGTCACGTTCCAGGTCAAGCCGGTTGCACGCTTCCGCGAATCGCAGGTACGTGTCGACACTCGCCACCACGATGCGCGCGTCTATCTTGAGGATCTCGATGCCGACCAGGGACACCCGGACGAACACGTCGATCACCATGCCCCGGTCAAGAATGAGTTCGAGCACGTCGTACAACGTGCCGGCGCGCGGCGGACACGCCACTACTTCGTCGGAGTATGTGGTCGCAGGCATGGGGCATCCTTCCGGTAGTCGGGCAGACCTAAGTCACTGGTCACTCGTCGGCGGACCCCCGCCGGTAGCGGCGGACCCGGCGGTACTCCATGAGTTCGCCGTCCTGGTCGAGCCGTACCTCGTACGAGGCGAGCAGGCTCGTCGTGTCCGGAATCCGCGGCAGCTCGAGGACGTCCACGACGACACACCAGCCGTCGCCCTCACGCCCCACCGCTGACACGCCCTCCGTCGGATGACCGATCAGGCCTTCCAGGCTCCGACAGGCAGCACGCGCAGCGTGTTCCGCCCCACGCACGGACGGTGTGCGGCGAGATGTTGTCGTCGAGGATTTCCTTGCGCGCGGCCGACGCTCTTCTGCCATGAATCCAGTCTCGTGTGTGTCCGGTTCGACGCACCTCGAGTGGGCCAGTCGGGCGTTCGTGCCAGGCATCATGGTCGTCTGCACCGGCGTCCCGAATCGGGGGACCAGGACCGCGCCGGGCGCGGATCACACTCACGAGGTGCCGACGCACACCGGCGGGATCTTCTGTGCCGGGCGGCCCCCGGTCACGTCGCAAGCGGCGTTCTCGGCACGGATGAACCCCGTCGCATACCCGTACGCCGACCAATCCGCCAGCGCGATGTCGACGATCGAGCCGATGCCGATGCCGATGCCGATGCCGGGATCGTGCCGCGCGCCCCGGCAAAACTGAACGTGTCGGGCACCCGGCCTGCTCACGTGTGCTTCCGCCGCGTCGAACAGAGACTGCCGAGTAGCCGACCATGCGCCCGAGTGGCCCGAACGCGAAGGCGACAGGGCAGTGGTTCGCTGCCAGGACAGCACCGATCCCGGCAGCCCGGAACAAGAGAGGGCTGCCGGGATCGGTCGGACCGGCGCTACTTGGGCTTGATGGCGTCCTTGGCCTTCTCCTTGGCCGAGCGCAGATCGCCCTTGGACTCTTCGACGTGCCCCTCAGCCTTCAGGGACTCGTTGCCCACCGCACCGCCGACGACCTTCTTGGCCTTGCCCTTGGCCTGCTCGCCCTTGGCCTGGGCCTTCTCGTCCGCAGCCACAACCACTCACACCCTGTCCTTATTGAGGAATATTCCAACTCCCGTGTCACCCCTGATCACTCCCTCAAACCCGGAAGGACGGAAGAGACGGTCCACGGAACTTTCGTCGCTCCAAGTTCCGTAAAAATAGCTGAGCTCCGTGGGAGTGGAGATCGTTTCGCAGGGCACATGACGGCTCGGAGGTTGATGACTATGATTCCTGTTCTTCTCGTTCTTCTGCTCGCTCTGATCCTCTTCGGTGCCGGTTTCGCACTCAAGGCTTTGTGGTGGATCGCCGTCATCGTGCTGGTCGTATGGGTCCTCGGCTTCGTGATCCGCCCTGCGGCAAGCGGCGGCAAGCGAGGCCGCTGGTACCGCTGGTAGGCCTGTTGGGAACAACTCACTGACCCGGGTGGGTCCCGACGTCAAGGCGTCGGGACCCACCCGCGCTCCGTTGCGCGGGTGCACGTGGGTGAATACAGATGACGTATTTCTTCAGTGCGGGTGTGTGGCATCCGGGATGCAGGGCACCCGACGTTCCGAGGAAACGTCACCGGATATTGGATGACGCTTCTACGACTCCGCAGATTTTCTGTGGAATGGCGAACAATTTCGATGAGGGAGCCGTTTTATGAGTGACAGCATCTGGGGCTACCAGCCGACCACCGGCCACATCGCGGGCACCGATCTGACCGGGTACAAGGTCGAGGCGACCGACGGCAGTATCGGGAAGGTCGACAAGCACTCGGACGACGTCAGCTCCTCGTACCTCGTCGTCGACACCGGCGTGTGGATCTTCGGCAAGCATGTTCTGCTGCCGGCCGGGACCGTGAAGACGGTCGACCAGGCCGAGCGGAAGATCTACGTCGCCCTCACCAAGGACCAGATCAAGGACTCTCCCGAGTTCGACAAGGACAAGCACGTCGGCGACACCGGCTACCACGAGCAGGTCGGTGGCTACTACGAGAACCACCGCCCCTGACCTCACAGCGCCAGGCAAGAAGTGGGGCCGCCCGGAGACCTTCCGGGCGGCCCCACTTCCCATGTGTCCTACGACAACCGGAACGTACGTGGCTCTCAAGAGACCGATCACGCCGCACCGGCATCCTTGGTTCCCCGTTCATTTCATTCCCGATCGGCAAAGACACCGGTGTCGAGATGGTCGAGGAGGTCCGCAGGGTTTCGGTACACCGCGCGGGCACCAGCCGCCACCTGGTCGTCCGCAGCGGCGCGCCCGTCATCGCCGACTGCAAGCGACCCCGCGGTTCTGTACCAGTCCGGGTTCGCACCCCGCTGGTGCGTTGCGCGCGCCGACATCGAAGAGTCAGCGCTGAGCCCGGTCGAGCAGTAGAGGTTCTGCCCTACAAGGGCCTGGCCGGCTACTGCGACATCGCAGACGCCCGGCGTGCAGCATGGTCGTACGAGGCCGCCTGGGACGAGGTACACCGGATTGCAGGGATGGTGTCGTGCGAACCGGACCAGATCGACGTGCACCTCGACGGTGTGTGGCAGAGCCTGGAACCCGAGCAGAGTGTCGTCTCGCACGGAGTGGACCGCAACTTCGACCTCGACGCAGCGCTCCCTGATCAACGGGCCTGACCTCTGCCGCCGTATTCGCAGGAGAGCTACCGAGAGAGGGAGGACCCGGTGCCGTCTTTGCTTTCGGTGAATGTCGGTATGCCGAAGAATGTGCCTTGGCAGGGCCGAACCGTCTTCACCGGTGTGTGGAAGTACCCGGTCCACGGACCGGTCATGGTGCGGCGTCTCAACATCGACGGCGACGGGCAGGGCGACACGGCCGGCCACGGCGGTGAGCAGCGGGCCGTGCTCGTCTACCAGATCGAGTCGTACCAGCACTGGAAACAGCACTTCGGCCGCGACGACCTCGGGCACGGTCAGTTCGGGGAGAACCTCACCGTCGACGGCCTTTCGGACTACGAGGTGTGCATCGGTGACCGGTACCGCATCGGGGAAGCCGAGTTCGAGGTGACCCAGCCTCGCGTCACCTGCTACCGCGTGGGCATGCGCCTCGGTGAACCCGAGCTGCCCGCTCTGCTGGTCAGCCACCACCGTCCCGGGTTCTACATGCGGATCCTGCGGGAAGGGCACATCCAGGCCGGCGACGAGATCATCAAAATCGGGTCCGGGCCGGGCACACTGAGTGTGGCCGACACCGACGCACTGCTCTACCTCCCTGACCGGGACCCCGAGAAGCTGCGGCTGGCGGTGAGCATCCCTGCGCTGAGCCCCGGCTGGCAGGGCTCGTTCCGTGAATTGCTCGAGGCCGCGGAGGTTCCGGGCGCTGCTGCCGCAGGCGGCGTGGCGTCGGCGTGGGACGGATTCAGAGCGCTGCGCGTGGCTGAAGTGATTCCCGAGAACGCAACAGTGTCCTCGATCCACCTCGTGGCCCCGGACGAATCCCGGCTCCCTCCTGCCCGCGCGGGCCAGTACCTGACGCTGCGCGTGCCCGGAGCCGGACAACCTGCCCCGGTGCGCAGCTACTCGCTGTCCTCGGCGCCCGATGGCGGCCGCTATCGGATCAGCGTCAAACACGAACCGCACGGCACGGTCAGCGCGTATCTGACCACGAAGCTACGGCCGGGTACGACGCTCGACGCCGCAGCCCCGCGAGGCGACTTCGTCCTCCAGGAGGGCACCGGACCGGTCCTTCTCATCTCCGCCGGCATCGGTCTGACTCCGGTGCTGGCCATGCTGCACGAGCTTGCGGCCTCGTCCAGCGCCCGCGAGGTCTGGTGGATCCACGGTGCCCGCAGCCCGCGGGAAGACACACTGGCCGCAGAGGCACACACCCTGCTCACCGCGCTGCCGCACTCCCGCGAGCGCGTGTTCTACAGCGCCGCCCAGCCCGGCGAGTACGGCCGCAATCAGGCCCGGTCAGGACGCCTCACCAAGGACAACTTGATCGCTCTCGGTGTCCCGGCGGACGCAACCGCGTACATCTGCGGGCCGGCCTCGTTCATGACCGACATCGAAGACGCGCTCACCGCCGCCGGGTTCGACCCTGGCGCCGTCCACTCCGAGCTCTTCGGTGCGCTTCCCTCCCTCACCCCCGGTCTGACCGGACAGAGCGGTCTACGGCCGCACCAACCGCCCGGCCCGCCCGGGACCGGCCCGGTGGTGACCTTTGCCCGCAGCGGCATCTCCACACCGTTCCCGAACGGGCGAAGCAGCCTGCTCGAACTCGCCGAGGCATGCGACGTTCCCGTCCGCTGGAGCTGCCGCACCGGGGTGTGCCACACCTGCATCACGCCTCTCCTGTCCGGCGAGATCGCTTACACGTCACCCCCGCTTGAGGAGCCTCCCGCGGGACAGGCCCTGATCTGCTTGTCAACGGCCACTGAGATGCCCAGGTGGGTGGCCGTTGGATGACCAGGCTGGTGGCCATCAGAAACCCAGGTGTGTGGCCAGTGGTGTTCCT
>NZ_JBIAIQ010000067.1:0-26177 GCF_042871525.1 Streptomyces sp. NPDC005784 | reverse complement strand
CAGGTCTTCTCCGACTCACACGAGACCTACGGCTACCGGCGTGTCCACGCCGCGCTCCAGCGGATGAACGTGCAGGCCGGAGCGGAACTGGTCCGTGCGCTGATGCGCGAGCTCGGCCTGGTGCCCTGCCAGCCGCGGCCCTGGCGGGCCACCACCATCGCCGACGACGCGGCGCCGTCCACCCCCGACCTGCTGGCCCGCGACTTCACCGCTGACGCTCCCGGGCGCAAACTGGTCAGCGATATCACCTACGTTCACACCTGGGCCGGCTTCCTCTATCTCGCGACCGTCATCGACTGCCACACCAAAGCCGTGGTCGGCTGGGCAATGGCCGACCACATGAAGACCTCACTCATATCGGATGCACTCGATATGGCGGCCCGGAACATCGACCTCGCCGAAGACTGCATTTTTCATTCCGATCGTGGCGCCCAATACACGTCCCGGGAACTTCGTTGCAAGCTGCGCTCGTTGGGCCTGCGAGCGTCGGTCGGCCGCACCGGTGTCTGCTGGGACAATGCGATGGCCGAATCATTTTTCGGCGCCCTCAAAAACGAACTCGTGCACCGGACTACGTTCCCGACACGCGCACACGCCCACCGGGCGATCGTCCGCTACATCGAGATGTTCTACAATCGAAAACGCCTCCACTCCGGACTCGGCTACAAGACTCCCGCAGAAGTCCACGCCGAGTACGAGGAGTTGCAGGCAGCGGCATAGGTAGAACCCTCAACGCCGCTGTCCGAGAAGCGCAGGGCCCCTCAATCGATGCCGCCCTCGTGTTCCCGGACGGAACGCAAGGGGGCGTCGGCCACCCGTGCCGCGCCGATGAACCCGACGTAGTTGGGCGTCGCGGCCAGGATGACGTCGCGCGAGTCCCGCACGAGCGCGCAGCAGGAGCACCATCGCCTCCTGGCAGCCGGTGGTCACCACGATGCTCTCCGGGTCCACCGTGAAGCCCTCGTCGATCTCGAGCTGGCGCGCTATGAGTTCGTGGATGAATCCTTTGGTGCGGCCGTACTGGAAGAAGGTGCGCCGCACGTGCTCTGCGGGAAGTCCTTTCTCCTCTTCGAGATAACCCGTGAACGTCATGAGGTGACGTGACAGATCCTCGACGTCGTAGAAGCCTTCGAACGGACGGCCCGCCGAGAACGAGACCGCTTCCGGATACCTTCCCGCGAGCTCGTTGAGCAGCGTCCTGGAGGTGAGCGCGGGATCGTCGACCGACGCGTGCAAGTCGGTGGTACTCAGCCGAATTGGCCCTGCTTTTATGGACATAGTCACGTCATCCTCATCCGCCGGACAACTCAGCCCTGAGCTGGTGTCGGTTGGGTAGGGCAGCGCTCCGCGAGGGTTGTCGTGGTGCCACGGCCCGCACAGAGGCAGATCGGACTCGTGCGGCATCGATGTGGCCGCGTCGAAGAACAGTGCCCGTACCGGCGCTTGAATGCTGCCTCGTCGGGGGTTCTCAAGAATATCTGGCTCTTCCCTCCAGCGTGAAGAGCATGGCCGCCGGAGCAGTTGAGATGCACGCCGGCCCCGACAACGGCCGGCCGCACACGAAACTCCCCGCGATTTCGGGGATGGGCGCAATTGAAGTCCCGTTGTTTCGGCGCGGGTCGGAGTGGATGGCCATGAGCCGTCGAGGCGATCGGCGACAGGCCCGGCCGAGGTGCGCCCCGTGCCTGTCCCGTCAACCCGTGCCTGTCCTGTCAACGGGACAGGACCTTGCCGTCGGCAACGCCTGCGCACCGCGAGCGCCGGGCAGGTGACGAGATCGGCGGCTTCGCACGGGTACGGGACGAGGGGAACGTCTCGTGCCGGGAGCCCCAACGGGCCGCGGAGAGCGCCGAGTTCCGGCCGGACCACCTGAAGCCACGGATGCCCGGACCGGGCGGTGCGACCGGCGGCCCGGACGACGCCGGAACCCGTGAGCGCTCACTGCGTGCCGACCGCCTCGGCAAAGAGCCCCGCGGCCCGTGGGACGTTGACACCCCTCCTGCCCGGCGGACAGAGTTGGACTGCCGGGGAACGGCGAGAAGGCCCAGGGGCTTGCTGCCGCGACTGGCCGGATTGACCCGGCCCCGAGGACCGCTGCCGGACGCGAGCGTCGAGCCGTACACACGGACGAGCCACCGCAACCGCTGCCCGCCGGGCGAAGAGCCGCGTCGCGGGCCGTCCGCCCGGCCAACACGGCTGCCTGTCAGGGCGATGCCGCATCGACACTCCGCTTCGACCACCCCCACCTCATCCATGCCCGGGGCTGAACGACAGGAGCCGGCAGACGGCACACCGTGGCGGCTCCACGAACTCGTTCCGCGCGGCAAGCGGTACCTGACACCTGAGAAGGAGCTGACGCATGACCACACTTGGCGATGGCGTGCTGGAGAAGGCGGCGGCGGAATACGCCGAGCAGGGCTTCTCCATCATCCGCAACGTCGTGCCGCAGGATCTCCTCGAGGAGGTGTCAGCCCACGTCGACTGGCTCACCCGCAAGTATCCGGATCTGCGCCCCGAGCACTTCCACCACCCGCTGATCCGCAACGACGCCTTCTGGGCCCGTCTGGTCTCCGACCCCCGGCTGGTGGACATCGCCGCGTTCTTCCTCGGCCCGGACCTGGCATGCTTCACCGCCCACTACATCTGCAAGCCCCCCTACGACGGACAGCCCATGCTGTGGCACCAGGACGGCGCCTACTGGACGCTGAGCCCCATGCAGGCGCTGACGGTGTGGCTGGCCGTCGACGAGAGCCCCACGGAGAACGGCTGCCTGCGGATGATCCCCGGCAGTCACGAACTGCCGCTGCACAAGCCGTCGGTCCGCACCGACGAACCCAACATGCTCTTCTCCGCCTCCGACGAGACGCTGGTGCAGGAGTGGGTGGACAAGCGCGGCGTCGTGGACATCGAACTCCAGCCCGGCGACGTCTCGATCCACCACCCCCATCTGCTGCACTACTCGGAGGCGAACACCTCCGCCAAGCGACGGTGCGGCCTCGACATCGGCTACATCTCCACGGCCACCCGGATCCACAGCGACGGGATCTACCTCGACCCGCTGATGGTCCGCGGAACCGACACCGACGGCCTCAACAGCTACCGCCCGTTCCCCGTCTTCGATGACAGTGAAACGATCCCCTTCGCCGGGCAGGCCGAGTGGAACGGCAAGGTCGCCACGCTCAACGCGGCACTGCCGCCGCGCTCGAGGGACCTCCCCGACGAGAGCCCCATCGAGACGACCCGGCACATGATCGACCGTCTGCGCGCAGGCACCGCGAAGCGCTGACCACGGCCGCACCCGCCGATGGTGCGCCGCTCACCCGTGGCGGACCATCGGCCCGGCCGACGGCGCGTCAACTCCGGCAGGCAGGCCCGCAGGCGGCGGCAGCACGCCGAGACCACCAGCAGCTCCTCCCGGGCCCAGCAGCTCTTCCCCGGCCCAGTAGCTCTTCCCCGGCCGGGGGGCCGTGGCTAGGGTGTCGCGATGCCCATGGATCACTCCACCTGGTCGTCGATCGCCGCTGAAGACTTCCCCTTCCCCGAAGGCGTTCCGGCCTCCCGGCTCGGCGACGAACTGTCCGCCATGTTCGTCCACCCTGGCCCCCGGGTCCGCGATGACCAGGCGTATACCGCGGCCGCGCGCTGGATAGCCGAAGGCCGTCTCGACGAGGTCCTGGAGGACCTCGGGGACACGGCTGCGGACCGTTTCACGCATCCCGAGATCCAGGCGCGGACGTTCGCGCCGCTCGTTCTGCGGTGCGTGCTGGCGCGCGCGGTGGCCGCGCCCGGTGCTGTGCCGGGAGCCGCCGCCGAGCGGTGGTACGTCCCCTTCGCCGCCTGGTATCCGGCCGAGCGCGACACCCGTGGCTGGGACGACTCCCTGGGCTGGCTGCACGCCGTCGCCCATGGCGCTGACGCGGCCGCGGCGTTCGCGCAGGCGTTGCCGGGCCGCCGCGCGGAGCTGCTGGAACTGTGTGCCCGCCGGATGACGGCCGCGGCCGACCACCGGTATGTCCAGCTGGAGGATGCCCGTCTGGCCCGGGCGATCTGCCGCATCCTGCTAGTGCCCGGCCTGTCGGCCGAGCAGGCCACCGGATGGCTGAGCGTGGTCGCCGAGGCGCTGGAGGGCGGCGGTCCCGGCCCGGTACCGCCGTGGGCGTTCAACACCTTCGCGACCCTGCAGTCGCTGCACCTTCATCTGACCCGCGGCCTCGCCGAGGAAGGCGTTCCCGCCCACGCCGGCGCCGTCGCCGCGAACGTGGCCGCCGTCCTCCAACTGCCGTATCACTGGCTCGCGTGACAGGCACCGCAAGTCCGTTCCGACCGCCGATGCCCCCGGGGCGTGCTGCCGCCGCACGGGCAGTGGGCAGCCCCTCCCCGCCCTGCCTTGTCCCCGAACGCAGCCCCACATCGGCCGTGGGGACCAGCGGTACAGCCGTTGGCGCTAAGCGCTTGGTCGTGGTCGTCAGCTGCGGATATCGGCGTTCGGATGGGGCTGGACCTGAAGCCGTTCGCGGAGGTCGATCTCTTCGGTGGTGAGTGAGCCCTCGGGCCGGCGGATGCGGACGGGCTTCGACTCGGGCGGCAGGTCGTCGTCCGCCACGGCGGCCTCGGCCTCGGCGAGCGCCCGGTAGAGCGAGGCGACCGAGGGGGACTTGCCCGCGTTCTTCCCGACCTTGATGGTGAGCTTCTTCGCGATCTCCGGGACGGGGACGCCCCTGTCCTTCAGCGCGACGGCGAAGGTGAGCATGTCGTCGTCGATGACCTTCGGCCGTCCGCCGTGGTTGCCCTTGGCCGCGGCGGTGACTTGGCCTTCGAGGGTCTTTTCCCGGATGTAGTTGCGCTCGATCTGCCCGGCGACGGCGAGGACGGCGAAGAACATGGCGCCCATGCCGTTGGGGTCGTAGATGCCGGTGAGCGGGCCGGTGAGGAGTTCGAGCTGGATGCCGCCGGCCTGGAGGTCGGCGGACAGCGTCATCAGCTCGGCGGCGTTCCTGGCCAGACGCTTGAGCTCGTGCACCGTGAGGATGACGGGCGTCTCGGGCGCGGCCTCCTTGAACTGGTGGGCCAGCGCGAGCACCCTCTCCAGCTCGGGCCGGACCTTCACGCGGGTGCTGATCTGCTCCTTGAAGACCTTGTGGCACTCCGCCCGGTGGAGGGCTTCGAGCTGGCTCGCCAGCTCCTGGCGAGCGGACGAAGTGCGGGCGTACCCGATGCGGACCGGACGCTCGGTGCGCGGCGCCGGCACGACGGCAAGCGCCGGGCCCTGCTTCCATGCGCGGCCGAGGTGGCGGTCCGCGGGGACGGGGATCTCCAGTTCCTCGCGAAGTGCGGGGACGAGGACGAAGCGGCGGGTGTGGTACTTCGCGGCGGTCTTCCCGCCTCGGGTGCGGCAGGCGCTGCCGGCGGGCGCGTCACAGTTCGGGCAGTCGTGCCGCTCTACCGCAAGTGCTGCCTGATCGGGCGTGAGATCCATGCCGGGAGTCCTCAGAAGTGCCTCGCACAACATGCGGGTTTCGAGTGGACTTTTGCGAACGGCGACCTGCGGAGACGTGATCACCTTCGGGCGTGTCGCAGAACTCTCACAGATGGTCATTTGTGAGAGGCGTGACCCTTGTCGCACCCGGCGGGCTGGCCAGGGTGTCATGCGGGTTCATGGCCCAGGGCGGCCGCACGCCGGTAGTACTCGTACAGGCCCTCGAAGACGGGGTTGGCAACGGCCATGGTGTGGACGTCGTCGCCGGTCATGGACAGGCCCCGAAGGGCGACGTCGAGGCCGGGAGCTTCGGGGGCGTGGAAGCGTTCGTCGTCGATGTCGGCCTCGTGGACGATCTGGGCGATCCGCACAAGGGCGGGGTCGTCGGTGAGGCGGTGGACGCGCAGGATCGTCTCGAAGCTGCAGTCGCCGTGGTGGTGGCCGAGTTCGGCGCCGCGCATGTCGAAGGGGGTGGCGTCGGCAGGCACCTGGGCGGGGTCGGTGACGAAGACGAACTCGGCCTCGGGGTCGATGAAGCGGCCGATCAGCCAGGCGCAGGCGGCGCGGTCGATGTGGATGCCGGCGCGGGTGGCCCACTTCATGAGGTGCTCTCTTCCGTGGTGTTGGCGGGATGCAGGGCTTCGACGGCCCTCTCGGCGCCATGGCGGTCGGGCGGAGGGAAGTAGTCGCGGCGCTGGATGCGCCGCAGTTCGGCGCGCAGCTTGGCCAGTACGCGCCGCCGTTCGGCGTCGTCCGTGTCGCGTGCGTCTTCGGCCTGGGCGAGGATCTGCTGGTACTCGGCGGCCCGGGCCTGGGTCATGTCCTGCACGAGCTGCTGTTCATGGCCTGCGGCGGCCGGGTGGGCGATCCACACGGTGGCGGTGCCGCCGAAGTCGGTGACCTCCTCGGCGATCCACTCCAACTGCTCCTGGGTGCGGGCGCCTGCGGGCAGCGCGACCAGGCCGTCGCTGATCTGTCCGACTCCGAGGCGCTTGAGCTTGCGCCAGACGGTGATCCGCGGGGTGGAGGGCTCGCGCGGCAGGCGATAGGAGAGCAGCACCCACTGCCGCTCGGGCCCGTTCACTCGCTGCCTTCCGGCCGGTCTGCCGCAGCCGCAGCCGCAGTTCGAGGCTGCAGCGAGTTGTTCAAGTGCATCCCTCAAGACCTGCCCTTCCAGCGACCCAACGTGTGATGTAACCATGGTTACACAGCAGTGGGCGGGGTGGAGGTACGTGGTTGCGTATGCCCTGGCCGTCCGGACCACCGCCGTCTCGTACGGCTTCATCAGGACGAAGGAGAGCGCAGTGACCGTCACCGATCAGCCCCCGAGCCCCCCGGGCAAAGCCGATCACGCATCTGGCGGTGGCGATGTCATTCCGCTGCGGCAGGCGGCCCGGGCTTGGTTCGAGATCTCCTGGCAGACCTTCGGTGGCCCGGCGGGGCAGATCGCGGTGATGCAGCGGGCCCTGGTGGAGGACAAACGCTGGATCGGCCAGCAGCGGTTCAACCATGCCCTGAGCTACTGCATGCTCCTGCCGGGCCCGGAGGCCCAGCAGCTCGCCATCTACACCGGGTGGCTCCTCAACGGCACCCGCGGCGGCCTGATCGCCGGCACCCTGTTCGTCGTGCCCGGCGTCCTGGCCCTGCTCGCCCTGTCGGCGCTCTACGTCGCCTTCGGCTCGACCGCGGCCCTCGTCGGCGTCTTCGCCGGCCTTGCACCCGCGGTCGTCGCCATCGTCGTCCAGGCCGTCTCCCGGGTCGCCCAACGTTCCCTGACCCACCCGCTCCTGATGGCCCTCGCCGCCGTTTCCTTCGCAGCCCTGGCGCTGTTCTCGGTGCCGTTCCCCGCCGTCATCGCCGCGGCCGCCCTCGCAGGCTGGCTCATCGGCCGCTACAAGCCCGACGCCCTGGCGCCCCCGGCCGGTCACGGAGCCGGTGACGGGCCGCCGCCGCTCATCCCGGACGACGCCCTCCACCACGAGCAGCCCAGCCGCCGCCGCACCTGGCGCATCCTGGGAGCCGGTTTGCTGCTGTGGGCCGTTCCGGTGGCCGCCGTCGCTCTGCTGACCGGCGCCGGGAGCGTGTTCACCACCCAGGGTGTGTTCTTCTCCGGCACCGCGATGGTCACTTTCGGCGGCGCCTACGCGGTTCTGGCCTTCGTCGCGCAGCAGGCCGTGCAGACGTACGGCTGGCTCAGTGCCAAGGAGATGGTCAGCGGCCTTGCCCTGGCCGAGACCACTCCCGGCCCCCTGATCATGGTGGTCCAGTTCGTCGCGTTTCTTGGCGCCTACCGCGACCCCGGCGGCCTCGACCCGTGGGTTGCGGCCCTGCTCGGCGCCCTGCTGACGACCTGGGTGACCTTCGTGCCGTGTTTCCTGTTCATCTTCCTCGGCGCCCCCTACATCGAGCGCCTGCGCGGCAACCGCCGGATCTCCGCCGCCCTGACGGGCATCACCGCCGCCGTCGTCGGCGTCATTGCCAACCTCGCTCTCTTCTTCGCCGAACACGCCCTCTTCACGGACGTGGACGAGAAGAACTTCGGACCGCTGCACATCGCCCTGCCCGACCTGACCACACTGCGCCCCGCGGCCCTCGCGATCACCGTGATCGCGGCGCTGCTGATCTTCAAGCTCCGCTGGAGCGTCCTGCGGACCCTCGGTATCTGCGCCGCCCTGGGCCTGGGCGCGGCCCTGACCGGGCTCCCCGGCATCTGAGCCGTCGAGGAGATGGACATGTCGGTCCCGGTGACCGTGATGGACGCCGGGACCGATGCGCACCCGAAGGCTCTCAGTCCCCGCCGCTGTCGTCGTCATCGTCGAGGCCCGCCGCATCCGGGTCTCGCAGTGGCCGCAGCCCACCGCCGGCCGGGGTGGAGGCGGTGAAGCTGTAGCGGCCCAACACGTTCAAATTCTTGTGCTTGAGCGGGGACAGCCGCGCGATGTCCTCGTCCCGGATCTCGTGGCCCTCGGCGCGGAGCTGGGCGACGGCAGCGTCGATGTACCGGGTCGTCCACAGGACCACGGCATTCAGGACCAGGCCGAGCGATCCGAGCTGATCTTCCATCCCGTCGCGGTACGCCTGGTGGATGGTGTCCTTCTTGCCATGGCAGAGGTCGCGGGCCAGCTTGTGGCGGGACTCCTGGACGGTGAGCTGTTTGTGCATCTGGCGCCGGTAGGTGTCGTCGACAGGGTCGACGACGGCGAGTAGGTGCAGGGTCTTGGCGATGAGCCCGTATTCGGCGAACGCTCGCCCCAGCGGGGTGGGGTGGCCCTCGCGGCCGAACATCCGCAGCAGGTCGTAGGCGCGGACCTGGTTGGTGACCAGGGAGCCGGCCACCCGCAGCATGTCGGGCCAGGCGGTGAGGATCTTCTTCACGTTGACCTTGTTGCCGGCCAGCGCCTCCAGCGGCCCGTACCCGCCCGTCGTCTCGGCGCCGGGCATCTGGGCCTTCCAGAACCGCTGGTCTTCGAGGTCCTTGAAGCGTGGGGAGAAGCAGTAGCCGAGCATCTTGAAGATGCCGAAGACCATGTCGGGGTAGGAGGCGTTGTCGGTGGCGACCATCTGCTGTTGCCGAGATCGCAGAGCTCCGGAGTGCTCAGCACGGTCACCCCCTGGGGGAACTGTACTTCGGCACGGGCGAACGGGACGCTGTTCTCGGCGTCCAGTTGGGCCTGGACGTCGGCACCGTGGAAGTCCAGGGCCAGGTCGGCCGTGACTGTCTCGCCCTTACTGCCCTTGAGTGCGGCGCCTGTCACCTCGAGGTCCCACGGGATGTCCCCGGACCCGTCCGTCACCAGCAGGGCCAGGAGCAGTGTCCCGCCCAGCACGGCAGCCGTCACCGCAGACACCCGACCGAGCCGGATCCGTCTGATCATGTCGTTCCTTTCGCGCTCCGCCCCGGCGCGGTGGGCACCGGGGACGCGCCGACGAGCCCCAGGTGCGTTGCCCGTGCCTACGAGACACGTTCGGCGGGCTGAGGGTTGTATCAGGTTGTGTAGGAGGTTCCGAGTCGCGGACCCCTGCCCATCAGGCGGTTCCGTCCGGATCGACCTGCTGGAGAGGCACGGCACCCCGGCCGGGCGAGGCGCGTACAGCCGGCTGTGCGGCTGGGCCGTCGACGGCATCCAGGAGCGGGTGTTCACCGCGCGATGGCCCGAGCCGGCGACGATGGGGACCTCAGCCGGGCCGTGTGGCCGGGCTCCGCGATCGGGCGAGCGCACCGGAAGGCGGCCGGCGCCGACTCCCAGGAGTAAGCGCGGCCGCACAGCCGAGACGGTTCGCCTCCGTGTGAAGATCACGGTGTGAACGACATACGCTTCCGGCTCGCCACCCACGCCGACCTCCCCTGCGTCGTCCGCCTGCGTGACGACGCCGCCGGTTGGATGCTCGCTCAGGGCATCAAGGGCCAGTGGCAGCCGGGCGAGTTGGACGAGGACCACTTCCGGCGCGTCATGACGAGCGGAGAGGTCTGGCTCGCGGAGGCCGCCGGTCTTGTCGCCGGGGCCTGGGAGCTGTGGTGGGAGGACGAGGACGCCTGGGGAGCACAGCCGCCCGTGGCCGGTTACGTCCACCGCCTGATGGTGGATCACGGCAGCGTCCCGCCGGGTACCGGGCGACTGCTGCTGCAGGCCGCGGAGCGCCGCGTGGCCGCGACGGGGCGGGCACGGGTGCGCCTGGACTGCCTGGCCGGCAACGCGCGTCTGACCGCGTACTACCTGGACGCCGGATACAAGGCCGTCGGCCACAAGGCAGGAAAACCGCAGCCAGGAGGTGCGCCCAAGTCGTTCACGCTCCTCGAAAAGGCGGTGCCGGTCCACGGCGGGTAGCAATCGCCCGTTGCGTGGCGAGGACCGAAGGGCGGCAGGAGGTCACCGTCCGGTGAGCGGGGTCCGGCGGACCGGTGAGGCCCCCGGCCGCGACGGCGCGGGCGAAAGCCCCCCGGCCCGGACCGTACGCCGCTCCCGAAGCGAATGCGCGGAGCGTCCGCAGGAGTTGACGGCCCGCACGGTCGAACTCCGGCCGCTCGTGGTCGAATTTTACCCGCCGGCCGTCGGACTCGGCCCGCAGGTGCGGCCGTTGTGCCGTACCGGGCCGGGGTGTCCCGCCGTGCTTCACCAGTCGAACCCCTCGCCGTCGCCCCGCTTCTCGATGCAGTACGTGCGGAAGGCCTGGGCCTTGGCGACCAGGTCCTCGTCCTCCAGGTACCAGTCGAACGCCGCGGTGGCATGCGCGCGCCGCTCGAAGTGGACCGCGGCGAAGCGACGGAAGTCGGCCCGCATCGTCTCCGGGGTGAACTTCCGCCCGGAGTCGATGAGTTCCTCGAGCTCCGCCGCGCTCACCTCGGGCTGTTCGGGGACGTGGATCGGCTCGGTCGCGGGAATGTCATTGCGGATCGCCAGGGGCTCATCGGCGTTCGCGAAGTCGAGACAGAGGGACAGCCGGGCCGTCTGGGCGGTGCTGCGCGCGGAGTGGGGGTCGGTCGAGTGGATCTTCCACACGTCGCCGCGGCGTATGTGGTAGACGGGTGTCGTTCTCGGAATGCAGGGCCTCCTCGCTGGTGCGCAACGGAACCTGCACCCGCAGGCCCGGCTTGGCCCATTCGCTGCGGTTGGTGCCTCGGCATCGGCTATTTCCAGGTGCAGAACCAGAACCAGAACCAGAACCAGAACCAGAAACCTGGACCTGGACCTGGATCTGGATCTGGATCTGGATCTGGATCTGGTCAGGGTGGGTCGGGTGGCCTGTTGGCGGGAGTTGGAGGTGTTCGCCCTGCTGGAGGGGGAGGTGCTGGAGTATGCCGAGGTCATGACGGGGCACGTCGCCATCCGTTACCGGCGGGTTGTATGCGCGTCTGCTCGATCGGCTCGGCGCGGCGGTGATGGTCGAGCTCAGTGCGTTCATCGTCTTCACCAACTATGGCGAGCGGGGACGACAGGGCGGACGGGATCGAGTCGCAGGGTTTCTCCGAGGTCTGCGGGATTGCCTTGGCTGTGTGTCCTTGGTCCGGCGTGGCGTCGGCGGTATGTCCGGGAACCCGTTTGTGGCTCATCGCAGCCTGCTGTTCAGGGTCGCTTGCGAGGTGTTCGGTTCGGTGGCCGGCGCGGAGGATGTGGTGCAGGAGTCCTGGCTGCGGTGGGCCGGCGTCGAGTTCTCGCTGGTGTGTGACCCGTGGGTGTATCTCGTCGGGGTCGTCACACGGCTAGCGCTCATCCGCCTGCGGTCGTTGTCGCGCGGCCGCGAGGCATGCGTTGGCGAGTGGTTGCCGGAACTGCTGCTGACCGGCCCTGATGTTGCCGAGGACGTCGGACTCGCGGAGTGCGTCTCGGTGGCGATGCTGGCCGTGCTGGAAGCGCTCGGGCCGGCGGGTCGGGCGGTGTTCGTGCTCCGTGAGGTCTTCGAGGTGCTGTACGGCGAGATCGCCGGAGCCGTGGGGAGGTCGGCGGCCGCGGTGCGGCGGATCGCGCGGCGGGCACGCGGGCATGTGGCGGCTCGGCGGCCGCGGGTGCGGGTGAGCCGGTCGGAGCGGCAGGCCGTGGTGGAGCGGTTCCTTCTTGCGTTGCGGACCGGGCGGTTGCAGGAGCTGGTGGAGGTCGTGGCGCCGGACGTGGTGCTGATCGCCGATGGCGGCGGGCTCGCGGGCGCCGCTCTGGGTCCGGTCCACGGGGTCGATCTGGTGGCGAGGGTGCTCGCGCGCACGAGCCGGGCGGGAGCGGCCGCGATCGAGGCGACGGCCGTGTGGCTCGACGGTGCGCCTGCGGGCCGGATCGAGATCGACGGCGAACTGGCCGCGGCGCTGAGCCTGGTGGTGGAGAACGGGCAGGTCACCCGGGTCTGCCTGGTGAGAAACCCGCGGAAGCTGACGCGGCTGGACGAACCGGCCGAATTCGTCAGGTGAGGCGGCTGCTGTTCTGGCGTCGTGGGTGTTCCGGGCGGCCGCAGGCCGGCCCGGGACCCGACGGCGGCCGGGACCGAGGGTCCAGGATGGACGGGGGATGGAGCACGATCCGGCAGGGGGTGTTCGGCGCCCCCGAAGGGCCCGGTTACCGGCCTCGGGGGGTTCTGGCGCCGCCGGGGGCCGGACCGTCCTGCTGCAGTGTCCGCCGGAGCGTGTCGAAGGCGGTGGGGCGTGGCCGGTCCGTCAGGAAGTCACGGATGTGGTGGGCGCATTGGGCCGGGGAGCGCAGGCTGGTGTCGACGTCCAGGTCGTGCAGCCCGTGGGAGTGCACCTGGCCGTACTGCAGGGCGGCCAGTCCCGGTTGTCGGTCGCCGCGGTCGAGTTCGCGGCGCTCCAGTTCGGGCAGTGGGCAGCGGACCCCGACCAGGACGGTGTCTTGGGGTACGAGCAGGTCGAGGAGGTCCAGCAGTCGCCAGCGGCGGCTGAGCGGGTGGTCGACGACGAGGTTGTTGCCCCCTGCGGCCATGCCGGCGACGGCGCGGTGGAATCCCTTGACCGTGCGGTCGATCTCCGCCTGGAGGTCCTCGTCGGACATCTCGCGCCCATCGCGCCCGCCGCGCATGGCGTGGAAGGCGTCGACCGGCATGTGGAACCACGTTCCGTCGAGGAGGTCGAGCAGTGCCCGGGCGATGCTGGTCTTGCCGGAGCTGGACGTGCCGTTGAGCAGGATGACCGTGCCCCCGGACGCGGTGTCGGGGATACGTGCGTGAGCCGGGTCCGCGGTTTCCGCAGCCGCCTCGGGTGCCATGTGTCGTCCCTTCCGTTCCGTGGCGGAGGCCGCGAATTGGGTGTGCTGCCTCCTTGATCATCGCAGGGCGCGAGAAGCCGGAGAACGTCCGGCGCTGTGTTCCTTCCTCGGCCGAGGCGGCCGCCGGGGTGACCCGGCCCGTCCGCGTCCGCCCGCGTCCGGCGGCGGGCGGTGAGGGGTGCGCGGGAGCGCCCGCGGTCACTGGCCGGGCGGGGGCTTCGGCGACTCAGACGGCCGGCTGTCCGTGGTCCGGGCCTGGCTGGGCGGTGTCGTCCGAGGCCGGTCCGGGTCTGGTGTGCAGGACTTCGCGGGCCTGTTCGGCGGCGCGGGTGATGCTCTCGCTGATGAAGTCGAGGAAGCGGGCGATGTTCTCCAGGCGGGTGGCGGCGGGGGTGTCACGGCCGAGGACGGCGACGCCCTGTCGTGCGGTCTTGACGAGTTCGTCGTTGGCCCGGGCGCTGGCGATCGTCGCCTGGTAGAAGAGTTCGTCGTCGACGACGTAGCGGTCGCGGCGGCCCTCGTCGCGTTCCCGGCGGACGAGGCTCTGGCTCTCCAGGAACGTGATGGCCTTGGAGATGGACGCCGGGCTGACCTGGAGGCGCTGGGCGAGCTGGGACGCGGTGAGGCTGCCTGCGTCGGCGGTGAACAGGCAGGTCAGCACCCGGGCCGTCATTTTGGGCAGGCCCGAGGCCATGAGGACGGTGGTGAACGTCTCCTCGTACTCGGCCACGGCCTCGGCGTCGCGTCCGTGCGGCTGGGGGGCCGATTCCGGCCCCCGGGAGGGGGCGGCCTTGCGCCGGTGGGCGCGGCGTTCGGTGGCGCGGTGGGCCAGGTCGGCGCGGTAGGCGGTGGGGCCGCCGTTGCGCATCACCTCGCGCGTGATCGTCGAGGTCGGGCGGTCGAGGCTTCGGGCGATCTCGGCGTAGGGGAGGCTGTCGGCCAGTCCCAGCGCGATCTGCTGGCGTTCCTGCTGGGTGAGTCTGCCTCCCGGCATCGCGGTCTCCTCGGTGATCCCTCGCGGCGGTCCCTGATCCCCCCACTATAGCGTTCACTCCTCATTCATTGCAATGATCGGAGTGGTGGTTGTTGCGTTACTCCCAAGACCGTTGCAACAATTTACAGGCTTCTACCTGCATGGATGCAGATTCTGCGCAACGACTACGTTGCCTGACTGTGGAAAGCAACGTAGCGTTTCCAATGTCAGAAACAACGAGTGAGCGCTGGAGAACACGATGCAGAAGTTCGACACCCCCGCCCCGATCTCCGCCGTCCTGGACATCCCCGCCGGACGCATCCAGTTCATCGCCGCGGACCGCGCCGACACCACCGTCGAGGTCCTGCCCGCCGACCCCTCCAGGAGCCGCGACACCAGGACCGCCGAGCAGACCGCCGTCACCTACGCCGACGGCGTCCTGCGGATCACGGCCCCGGCCCCCGGCAACCAGCTCTTCGGCTCCTCCGGATCCCTGGAGATCACCGTCCAGCTGCCCGCCGGCTCCCGCGTCGAGGCCAGGGCCGCCGGCGCCGAGCTCCGCGGCGTCGGACGCCTCGGCGACGTCGCCTTCGACGGCGCGTACCGCCAGATCAAGATCGACGAGGCCGCGAGCGTCCGCCTCACCGCGACCGACGGCGACGTCGAGGTCGGCCGGCTGGGCGGCCCCGCGGAGATCAGCACCGCACGGGGCGACATCCGCATCACCGAGGCCGCGCGCGGCACGGTCGTGCTCCGCACCCGGTCCGGCGACATCACCGTCGCCGCCGCCCCCGGCGTCTCGGCCTCCCTGGACGCCGGCACCGGCCACGGCCGCGTCAGCAACGCCCTCAGGAACGACGGCACCGCCGGACTCGACATCCGCGCCACCACCTCCCGCGGCGACATCACCGCCCGCAGCCTCTGAAGGCAAGCAGGAGCCAGGACTGTCCGGCCGGGCCGGCCGGGCCCTTGGCGGCGACCGGGAACCTGCCGGCCGCCGCCAAGGGGCACGGCCGTCCGTCCCGGGGGACCCGCGATCCACGAGCAGAGCAGGACCCGGAGAAGCCGTCCAGGACACCCAGTGCGAACAGGTGGGAACACATGAGGAAGAACAACACCCCCTCGGCCGGCTCGGCTTCGACGTGGACCGGCATGGTGCCCGTCGGCGACACGGCCCTGGCCGTCACCGACACCGGCGGCCCCGGCATCCCCGTGGTCTACCTCAACGGCCAGTTCGCCACCCAGGGGTACTGGCGGCGCGTCATCGCCGGACTCGGTCCGGGATGGCGGCACATCACCTACGACGAGCGGGCCCGCGGCAAATCGAAGCGCTCGGCGGACTACTCCTTCGAGGCGGCCGTCCGGGACGTCGACGCCGTCCTCGCCGCCAGGGGCGTGGACCGGGCCCTGGTGGTGGGCTGGTCCTACGGGGCGTTCGTCGCGGCACACTGGGCCGCCCGCAACCCCGAACGCGCCCTGGGCGCGGTCCTGGTCGAGGGCGCGCAGCCGTACGACTGGCTGGACGAGGCCGTGGAGCAGCGGATCCGGAAACTGTTCCGGCGGACGGGCCGGTTCCTGCCGCTGCTGCGCCCGACGGGTCTGACCCCGCGGATGAACGCCGAACAGATGGCGAACACCAACATCGAGCTCGGCAGGCTCGCCCGCGAGCGCGAACTGGGCCCTGTGCTGGACGGCATCACCGTCCCGGCACGGTACGTGGTCGCCTCGGGGGCGTCCCTCGGGAGCAAGGGCGACGAGCAGGAGAGGATCCGCGCCGGCCTCGACGCGGTGACCGCCCGCAACCCGAACATCCGCATCAGCGCCAAGGTCGCCAGCAACCACGACGCGATCCTCAAGAAGGACCTCGCGGCCGTCGCCGAGGCCGTACGCGAGGTCGCCGACCACGACCGCGGGAAGCACTGAAGAACGGCCGACGGCGTCGCCCGTGCAGCCGGGCCGGAGCGACTGCCGTTGGGCGCGGGGTGCTGCGCCGCTGATGCGCTCGTAGGGCGAGCGATGTCTCCGGCGTAGCGTTCACCCTCAATCCAATGCAATGAACAGAGTGAGGGCTGTTGCATTAGAAGCCAAAGCATTGCAACGATTTCCCGTCAACTGCCTGCAGTGATGGCGAACATGCACAATAATTCCGTTGCCGAATCCATGAATGCAACGTAGCGTTTCCATTGCAAGAAACAACGGTCGGAGGCTTCGCGAGCCGAGAGGCCTTGCGGGGCCGAGAGGTGCGCGTTTCGCGAAGCGGGCAGTCAAAGGGGTGGGGTCATGGAAACAGCACAGAGCCGGCAGCGGGCGGCACCCGGCGCCTGCACCGCCTTCGCCCGCTTCGTACTCTGCGGCGGCGGAGTGGGGCTCGCCTCCAGCTTCGCCGTGGCGGCCCTCGCCTCCTGGATTTCCTGGGGCCTGGCCAACGCCCTGATCACCGTGGCCTCCACGCTCCTCGCCACCGAACTGCACGCCCGCTTCACCTTCGGCGCGGGCGGGCGCGCCACCTGGCGCCAGCACGCGCAGTCGGCCGGGTCCGCGGCGGCCACGTATGCGGTGACCTGTGTGGCGATGCTTGTCCTGCAGCAACTGGTGGCGGCACCCGGTGCGGTGCTCGAGCAGGCCGTCTACCTGTCCGCCTCCGCACTCGCCGGTGTCGCACGGTTCGCTGCGCTGCGCCTCGTCGTCTTCGCCCGCAGCCACGCGCAGGACGCGGCCACCGTCCGCACGGTCCGTCCTGTACCCGCGACCACGCCCCGCGCGACGGCACCGGCCCGCGCGATGGCACCGGCCCGCGCGATGGCACCGGCCCGCGCGATGGCACCGGCCGGCCCGGCGGCGCTCTGCCGCGCCGCCTGACCGCTTCGCCGCACGGGCCATCGGGCGCAAAGGGCACCGGTCCTCCGGGCCGGCCACTCGACGGCCTCGGAGTGGGCGGCCCGGGGCCAACGGCCATGGCCCGCCTCTGCCGCGTCACCCCACCCGGTCCGCTCGTGCGCCCACAGCACGTCCGCCGCAAGGCCCGTTCGCGGCTTGCTCTGCGCCCGCGCCTACCCGCTGTCGCCGGCGCGGTGGAAGATGCAGAAGGGATGCCCGGCGGGGTCGGTGAGAATCCGCGCCTTGGGCTCATGAGGCTGGTGCTCCGGCTTGCCCGCGCCCAGTTCCAGCAGCCGGGACTCGGCCTCCTCTGATAAGGGAGGTCTTCCCTGTGGGGTGCCTGCGGCCGGCGGTCCGCGCCCATGCGACGAGCCCGTTCTCGCGAGCCGACCGGAGCCGAATGCGGGCGGCAGATTCCGGGAGCCGCGCACACGTGGGAACCGTGCGCAGTGGGCAGAGCGCAGGAGCGGGCCCGGTCAGTTGGCCGACGTGTTCCGTGTCATCTCGGCTGCCTCGGTGATGGCGCGTTGTCTGAGATCGCCGAACAGCTGCATCGTGACGGCGGCCAGAACGTCGTCCCCGCCAACAGTCCGCCCGTCCCCGCGGCGGGTGGACAGGGCGAGGAGGGGGTCCTTGAGCAGCGGGGCCGGGGCTGGCTCGCCCGGCACCACCAGACTGACCGTCCCGAACCGCTTGACCCCGCCCTCGCGGACGACCTTGGCCGCGTCCCGGGCCAGGGCCGTCAGGAACACGCTCGCGATTCCGTCCAGGTCGCGGACCATCGCCGGGACGGCCCTCACCCCCCGGCTCCCCAGCAGCCTTCTCACCCCGGCCTCGAACCGGTGGGCGCCAGCCACACCACTCGGTGTACGCGCCCCGCGGCGCTCACGAAGAGACACGAGCGCACCATCGGCGTTGCGCACCTCGCCCATCAGGCCGTGGAAGGTCGGGCTGTGCAGGTACCACGCCGATCCCACCTCCACCTCGACATTCCGGTCGATCGCCGAGATGAGGTCCTTGGGAATCAGCCTCGTCCTGGCCTCCTCGGCCGCCGCGCTTCTCGCGCCGTCGATGATCTCCGTCAGTACGGTCCGCGTCACCGACGCGGCGGCCCACGCGGCCGGCCGGGAGACGTGCAACGAGGTCACGTCCCTGAACACCGCTTTGACGAGCTGAGGCTTGAACGGCAGGTCGGTCACGACGGAAGCGGTCTGCGGACCGCTGCGCTCGGTGCGTAGGAGTTGTGTGGTCATCGAAGAATGTGCTTTCTGCTGTCGGAGGTGTCAGTGGCCCATGCCGCACCGGGCGGCGAGACCACAGAGCTCTGCGGAGGGCGCCGAGCCAGCACAGGGCCTGCCGGGCGGGGCCGCCAGCACACAGAGGTGCAGGCGGCCCCGCCCGGATTCTCGGCGTTCCGGCGACCGGGCGTGCGGCAGGGGGTGCCACCCGGGCGACGCGCTGTGGTGCGGCGCCGTGCCGGTCAGGCGACCTGGTACCTGCCGACTTCCAGGAAGTGGCGCAGTGCTTCGGGTGTGTTGTCGTCGAGGGCGGCGTTGGCTGCCGCGCGCAGGGCCGGGCTGATGGACGGGTCGGCGAGGATGCGGGCGATGGCGACGCGGTCGTCCTCGGCCTGGGCGATGCGGTAGCCGGTCTCCAGCCAGGCGCGCATCGCGTCGGAGTCGTTGGCGTCCAGGAGGGCGTTGACCTCGGCGATGACGCGCCGGCCGCTGTCGGGGTCGGCGAGCAGGCGCGTGATGGCGACGCGGTCGTCCTCGGCCTGGGCGATCCGGTAGCCGGTCTCCAACCAGGCGCGCATCGCCTCGGGGTCGTTGGCGTCCAGGAGGGCGTTGGCTTCTCGTGTCACACGCCGGCCGCTGTCCGGGTCGGCGAGGATCCGGACTATGGCCACCCTCAGGTCGTCGGCGTCCGGCTCGTCCGCGGACGAGAACACCGCGGGCACCGTCACCTCGGTCGGTGCCGCCGTGGCGGCGAAGGACGGGGTGGCGAGCAGGAGGGCCGGGGCGAGGATGCCCGCGGCAATGCCGGGCGCTACGCGATGCAGTCGCAAGGGGAATGCTCCTCTTCGTGGGCTACGGAGGTGAGTTGAGGACGCCTCAGGGCGTTCACCTCGGTGATGCTGCCACCTGGGTCTGACAGCGGCAGTTACCCCGCTGCGGTCGCAGGGCACCGTCGCCGCGGACGTGGCCGGTGTTTCATGGCGGCGCGCCTTCGAGAAGGGCGGCCTTGAGCGCGGCTCGTGGCTGTCGGGGCATGATCGGGGCGAGACGATTCCTGGGGGCGGTCGTGGCGTGGTCCGAGCGTGTGGTGGTGCGCGACGGGGTTCGGCTTGTCTGCCGGGACCGGGGCGGGCCGGGGGAGCCGGTCGTGCTGCTGCACGGCTTGGCCGGTCATGCGGGTGAGTGGGAGGTGGTGGCCCCGCGGCTGATTGCCCGGTATCGGGTCGTCGCGGTCGATCAGCGCGGGCACGGCGCGAGCGAGCGTCATCCGCAGGATGTCTCCCGGGCCGCCCATGTCGCCGACGTCGTCGCTGCAACCGTGCCCCGGGAGAGGGAGATCCCTCCCTCGCCTACGGACTGGCTGCGGTCTTGGGTCACGCACCAGCGCGTGACCTGCACCGCCGGTGGGTGGGATGTAGACGGGTGCCCTCCGGTGCCCAGTGGTGAGTTGACCGACGGTCAGCGGCCGATAGATCGCTGCGGTCGTTGTCGGCGTACACGCGCTGCGCTGCCCGTCACCCGTACAACCTTCCGGTGAGAGCGCCGGTCTCAGGAAGCGGCGCCGCACCACCTCGTGTTCATGCAACCTGGGAGGGGTCTTTGATCTCCGCACGCACGACCCATGTCTCGGCGGCCGTCCCCACCGTCCTCGCCATCACGCTCGGCGCCGGCGCCCTGTCCGTCCCGTCCCCCGCCGCCCCACTGCGGGCCGCGGGCCTGCTGGACATGGACGACGCGGCCATCGACGGCTCCCACGTCCGGACCTCAAGGGGGGCTCACACCGGACCTTCGCCGGTCGACCGCGCGCGCCCGGGCAGCAAGCACCACCTGATCAGCGACCGCCACGGCACTCCCCTCGCCGTCTCGCTGACCAGCGGAAACCGGCACGACGTCACTCAGTTGATGCCGTTGCTGGACGCGATACCCCACATCCGCGGGCTCCGCGGGCTCCGCGGGCATCCGAGGCACCGGCCGGGCCGACTGTTCGCCGACCGCGGCTATGACTACGACGAGTACCGCCGCCTCCTGCGGACCCGCGGCGTCACACCGAAGATCGCCCGCAAAGGCACAGCCCACGGCTCTGGCCTGGGCCGCACCCGCTGGGTCGTCGAGCGGACCTTCACCTGGCTCCACCAGTTCAAGCGGCCGGATCCGCTACGAGATACGCGCCGACATCCACCTCAGCCTGCTCCAACTCGCCTGCAGCATCATCTGCTTGAGACGACTCCGAACTTCATTCTGAAACGATCAGTAGGTCCTCCTCGGCCTCGAAGCAGAAGTGAAGCTGCTGGGGAACGGTTTGGCCGGGCCGGCTCGGAGCCCGGTAGCCGTCGACCCGTTGGAAGCCGATGAAGAGTCCGTCCTCACGGTTGAGGCCCGCGAAGTCGGCGTCCGGCTTCGGGTGGGGTTCGAGGCCGGTGGCCTGCTGATGGAACGCCGCCGGAGCCAGCGGATCAGGGCAGTCGAGTGTTATCGCGCTCAGCTTCATCTGCAGGGGCATGGCACCTCCGGGCCGACCGGTGGACTTCATCGATGAACGGCCTGGAGACGGCTGCCTACGGTTGAGCGGGCACCGGCCATGCATCCTGTCCCACGGTCCGGGCGTGCCGCAGCTTGCGGGTGAAGCGGTGCATGTGGGGGTCGAGGAGCTCCTCCGGCTCCTCGAGTACCTGTTGGCCGGTCAGCCACCGGATCGCGCTGAACTCGCCTGGGTCGTAGGAGGTGATGGTGCGGGCGTCGGCGTCGAGGAGGTACCAGAGCGAGACGTCGGTGTGCGCGTGCCGGCCCCGGGTTCGGGTGACGGTCAGGAAGAGGGGACGCTCGCCGGTGATCGGTGATGCCACGGCCTCGATGCCCAGCTCCTCACGGCATTCGCGGCCCACCGCGGCCCACGGGTCCTCACCCGGCTCGACATGGCCCCCGGCCGGCAGCCACAGGCCCGCCTTGCGGTGCGCGACGAGCAGCAACTGCCCGCGCCTCTCGTCGAGGACGACGAAGTAGCTCACCAGATGCATCGCCGGAACATCCGGCTTGCGCACCCGGTGGAGCGGGGCCCCGCCGGCGATCCACCGCGCGGCGGTCCCCAGATGGGCGCGCTCCAGGTCGTCCCACGGTTCGATGGCGCCGACCAGCCCCAGAAGCCGGGCACGCGGCTGATCGTCAGAGGCGGTGAGGAGGTGGCCGGTCGAAGGCATCCGTACATCCTGGCAAGCGGCACTGACAACCGTGCCCGACGGGCACCAACCACCCGGGGCGCCCGGGGAACTGCGCGACAACGGCACCGAATTGCAGACCGGCGACAGCTGATCGTCCAGGATCGGGCAAGCCTCCCATGAGGCACGGACGGCGTCGCCCACGACAGTGGCATCCCGGGGCGTGGGTCGGCCGCGGCGATCCCGGCGCTGCCCGGCAGAGCAGCGAGGGGCCCGACCGTGAACCGGCCGGACCCCCTCGTCAGGTCCCATCGTGCTGCAGGCCGTCAAACACGGCGCAGACGCTCACGGGACGCCGCAGGCGCTCGCCGGAGGGCGCGCGGGGACGGCAGCCCGTCGAGCACTCAGGAAGGAGGACCGGCTAGGCCAGACCGTATGCGGAACCGCACTGCTCCTTGTCGCCCTTCACGGCGCAGACATTGACGACGATCGGGGTCCCCTCCGCGATGTTGCCGGTCTTCCAGCCGGAGTTGTAGTACGCGGAGTGGCCTCGTGTGGTCGCCTTGCGGTACCCGGCCGCGTTGGACTGCGCCGCCGCTTCGGCTTCGATGCCCCAGCCGTCGCTCAGGATGTCGCGGACTTCGAGGGCGTCCCCCGGGATGGGCGGGCTGACCGAGTTGTCGGGGTCGGCGTTCCAGTCCGCGAAGCCCGCGCGCACGTGGTTGTTGTAGACCTCGATGCTGTAGTTCTTGCCGTTCCTGTCCACGCTGAACGTGAAGTTCGGGTCGGCGGAAGCATTTCCGGCCCCCGAAATGACTGCGCCACCCGTCAGGCCGGCTACGGCGACAGCTGTGCCCAGGAATCGCTTGAAGGTCCGCACTTTGTGAGAATCTCCCATGATGAAGGGCGCCTTGGTCAGAGGGGCCCCGAGGTCGGGGCCGCCAACTGGTGCAGCGCAACCCCCCGGTCCCTGTGATCATATAATGCGCATGACAACCGGTACCGGCCCGTTCCGGACCGGGCCCTGCGGCCGCCTGGCGCGGGCGACGGCCGCGTACGAGAGCGACCGGTCACGCAGTTGCGTCGGCCTGCTGATGGCCGTGCGTCTGTCCGGTCTGGCTGCGCTCCCGCTTCACATGCAGGACGGGCAGGGGCCTCGCGGCTGCGTCGCCATCGCGACGCGGAGCCGAGTCCGGGCCATGGGATGCCTCATGCCTCCGAGTTGAAGTCTCCGGCCGCGGTCCTGGACCGCTGGGACCTCGGCGGGTACGTGGTGTCACGCACGTCCACGTGTGTGTCGAGCTCACCTGCGGCCACACATCATGCGCTCGTCCAGGCCGTGTTACTCACCGGAGCCCGCGCGCCGCAGCTCCGGACGGGGCTGTGGCGCGCGGGCGCGTACGGGGCTGTTGCGGGCGATCCGAACGTGGTTCGGGCGGTGCTGTGGGGAGTTGGCGTCGTCGTCGACCGGGTGCGGCGTTCGGTGGGCCGTCTCGGCCCGGCAGGCGGTGGGGCCGCTGTTGCGCATGGCTTCCCGCGTGATGGTCGAGGCCCGGGTGGGCCGGGCGTTCGGCGGTGTCGGTGCAGGGGATGCTTCGGCCGGTCACGGTGCGATCTGCCGGCGTTCCTGCCGGGCGAGTGCGCCGCCCGGCGGGAACGGTCCGCGCCGGCGGTCTGTGACGCCTCCACCGGCTATAGCGTTCACTCTCAATCCATTGCAACGAACCCTGTGGGGGTGTGTTGCGTTAAGTGTGGAGCCATTGCAACAAATTTTAGGCAACTACCTGCGGTGATGGCGTTTTGACGCAACAACTCTGTTGCCGGATCTGTGAATGCAACGTAGCGTTTCTGTCATCGGAAACAGCGGGCCGACAGGGCGCGCAATGCCGGAGAAGGAGAGCACGATGCAGAAGTTCGACACCCCCGCCCCCGTCTCGGCCGTCCTCGACATCCCCGCCGGGCGCATCCGGTTCATCGCCGCCGACCGCACCGACACCACCGTCGAGATCCTGCCCGCCAACCCCTCCAGGAGCCGCGACGTGAAGGCGGCCGAACAGATCCGGGTCGCCTACGGTGACGGCGTCCTGCGCATCGAGGCCCCGGAGGCCAGAAACCGGATCCTCGGCCCGTCCGGCTCCGTCGAGGTGACCGTCCAACTGCCCGCCGGCTCCCGCGTCGAGGCGAAGGCGGCCGCCGCCGAACTCCGCGGCGTGGGACGCCTCGGCGACGTCGCCTTCGACGGCGCCCACCGCTCGGTCAAGCTCGACGAGGCCGACAGCGCCCGCCTGACCGGCCTCGACGCCGACATCACCGTCGGCCGCCTGGACGGCCCCGCCGAGATCAGCACCCAAAGGGGCGGCATCCACATCACCGAGGCCGCGCGCGGCACGCTCACGCTGAACACCCAGATGGGCGACATCACCGTCGGCGCCGCCCACGGAGTCTCCGCCGCCCTGGACGCCGGCACCACCTACGGCCGGATCAGCAACACGCTCAAGAACACCGACCCCGCCCCCGGCCTGACCATCCACGCGACCACCGCCCACGGCGACATCACCGCCCGCAGCCTCTAAAAGGAGCATCCCCCCATGACCGACTCGGCCATCGCGGCGCACGGGCTGCGCAAGTCCTACGGCGACAAGGTCGTCCTCGACGGCATCGACCTGACCGTCCCCGCGGGAACGGTCTTCTCCCTGCTCGGCCCGAACGGCGCCGGCAAGACCACCGCCGTCAAGATCCTCTCCACCCTCATCTCCCCGGACCCCGGCTCCGGCCAGATCCACGTCGGCGGCCACGACCTGGCCACCGAAGCGCAGGCCGCACGCGCCGCGATCGGCGTCACCGGCCAGTTCTCCGCCGTCGACGGCCTGATCACCGGCGAGGAGAACATGCTCCTCATGGCCGACCTGCACCACCTCACCAAGCCCGAGGGACAGCGCGTCACCGCCGAACTCCTGGAACGCTTCGACCTCACCGAGGCCGCCAAGAAGCCCGCCTCCACCTACTCCGGCGGCATGAAGCGCCGCCTGGACATCGCCATGACCCTCGTCGGCAGCCCGCGGATCATCTTCCTCGACGAACCCACCACCGGCCTCGACCCCCGCTCCCGCCACAACATGTGGCAGATCATCCGCGAACTCGTCACCGGCGGCACCACGGTCTTCCTCACCACCCAGTACCTGGAGGAGGCCGACGAACTCGCCGACCGCATCGCCGTCCTCAACAACGGCAAGATCGCCGCAGAAGGCACCGCCGAGGAGCTGAAGCGGCTCATCCCCGGCGGACACATCCGCCTGCGCTTCACCGACCCGGCCGCCTACCAGTTGGCCGCCACCTCGCTGAACGAGGCATCCCGCGACGACGAGGCCCTCGCCCTGCAACTCCCCAGCGACGGCAGCCAGCGCGAACTGCGCGCCATCCTCGACCGGCTGGACGCCGCCGGCATCGAGGCCGACGAACTCACCGTGCACACCCCCGACCTCGACGACGTCTTCTTCGCCCTGACCGGCAACACCGTACCGAGCCAGCCCAGCCAGCCCAGCCAGCCCAAGGAGGCCCTGCGATGAGCTCCTTCTCCCTCGCCGTACGCGACTCGTCCACGATGCTGCGCCGCAACCTCCTGCACGCCCGCCGCTACCCCTCGCTCACCCTGAACCTGCTGCTCACCCCCGTGATGCTCCTGCTGCTGTTCGTCTACATCTTCGGCAACACCATGAGCGGCGGCGCGGGCCGCTCCGCCTACATCGCCTACATCGTCCCCGGCATCCTGCTGATGACGATCGGCTCCACCGTCGTCGGCACCGCCGTGTCCGTCGCCACCGACATGAACGAGGGCATCATCGCCCGCTTCCGCACCATGGCCATCCACCGCGGCTCCGTCCTGTTCGGACACGTCGTCGGCAGCGTGCTGCAGGCCATCATCAGTGTCGTCCTCGTCGGCGCCGTCGGCGTCGCCATGGGCTTCCGCTCCACGGACGCCACGGTCGTGGAATGGCTGGCGGCACTCGGACTGCTCGCGCTCTTCGCCCTGGCGTTCACCTGGATCGCGGTCGGCATGGGCATGGGCAGCCCCAACGCCGAGGCGGCCAGCAACAACGCCATGCCGCTGATCCTCCTGCCCCTCATCTCCAGCGCCTTCGTCCCCCTGCACTCCATGCCCGGCTGGTTCCAGCCGATCGCCGAGTACCAGCCCTTCACCCCCGCCATCGAAACCCTGCGCGGACTCCTCCTGGGCACCGGGATCGGCAACAACTGGTGGATCGCCCTCGCCTGGTGCCTGGGCCTGAGCGTCCTCGGCCACCGCTGGTCGAAGGCGCAGTTCGACCGCGACCCCGCATAGCCGACATGACAACGCGGCCCCACCCGCAAACCCGTCCCACCCCAGGGCGGCGCACCCCGACACCCCCGTCGGAGTACGCCGCCCTGCCGGCCTTCTCCACCACCTGCCGTCTCCACCACCTGCCGTCTGCACCGCTTGCCGTCTGCACCTCCGGCGAGGACACGGGCCATGCTGTGCGGTCGTGCGGTCGTCTGGTTCGGCAGAACCAAATCCCTTTGCCCCCGCGCCGCTCCGAAACCCACCTTGTTTTCGGGCAGGGTGCCCGGTCCTTCAGGGCCGGGGTGAATGCCCGCTCCCGCGTGCGGGAGCGGGAAAGCCGGATCGCCGTCAGGGCGATCCGGCGTTGCGGAAGGTGTGGTGCCGGGGCCGGCCTGCGGCAGGTGGTGGTGACGGCGGGCCTGGGTGCTCTGCGGCCGAAG
>NZ_JBIAIQ010000066.1:0-27692 GCF_042871525.1 Streptomyces sp. NPDC005784 | reverse complement strand
GCCTGCCGCGCTGAAGCAAGATGTCAACGGCCCCAGTACTCGAACAGGTCCGAAGAGCCAGAGCTTCGCGGACCTGCTGCTACAAGGGGATTAGGTGATCGTCTTGTTCCGCTCCCGTGGCGCCAGCAGCCCGGTCAGGTACTCGCGAAACCCTCGCCGCTGGGCCAGGCTGAAGAAGAGGTCGTCGAACCGGGCCGCGTACTCCTCCAATGGCCCCGGCGCAGGCGGACACGGACGGCGAGCAGTCATCTTCAGCCCCCAGCCAGGCAGTTGACGCCTACCACCGGCCTACGACCAACCAGACCTGTCGTCAACCCACACCACCGCCGGATTCAACGAACTACCGTTACTGAGCTTTTCAGGTTGGGTTCGGTTGGTGTGAAGTGATGGTCAGTCCAGTCTCGGTGAGGCAGCCGTTGATGAGTTCGGGATGGCGCTGGAGATGGGCAAGCCCGCGGCGGAGGGCACGTGCAAGGTGGTCGGGGTCGCTGAACGCGGTGTTGGCCATCGGCCCGCGCCGCAACAGCGACCAGATGCCTTTCAGCCCCGCGCCTATCCCGCTGAGTTCCGCGCCCGTGCCATCGCGCTGGTTCGGGCAGGGAAAGAACAGAAGCAGACCGTCGTACTGCCGGAGATCAGTGACCCGTCGCAGGTCTCTCCGAAGGATGCCCGCGAGTTGTCGAAGCTGTTCTTCTTGGAGGACATCGTCCAGGTCGGCACCATCGGCCTCATCAAGGCCATCGACCGCTTCGAACTCACCCGCGAGGTCGAGTTCACCCCTTTCGCCGTCCCGTACATCGTCGGCGAGATTAAGCGCTTCTTCCGCGACACCACAGGGGCCGTCCACGTCCCGCGCCGCCTGCAGGAAGCACGCGCTCAGCTGGCCAAGGCCACCGAGGAGCTTCGCAGCCGGCTCGGCCGCAGGCCCACCACACGGGAGCTGTCCGAACTGATGTCCCTGTCGGAAAAGGACGTCATTCAGCGAAGACGGTGAGGCCGCCCTCGCCCCATGATCGCCGGACTCGACGACCGCGAACGCCGCATCATCCACATGCGCTACGTGAGACGGCGACGTAGTGCGCCGCGAGGGCGGCGATCGTCAGCGCGTGTAAGACCGCGTGGGCTGCCGGAGAGCTGAGGAGAAGCGGAGGCAGTGACGGGTCTCCCTCGGCGGTACCGGGCTCGTCACGGCAGGAGGCGTACCGCGGTGACCTTGCACTCGGGCAGGACGTGAGGCGGTTCACCCCGCTTCCGGGGAAGTGAAAGGAGCTGAGCACCTGGCCGGGGGCGGTCTGTTCGCTGACGCGGGCCACGAGCCGGGCCTGGCCGTGCCGGCGGGCCGGTCAGCTCTCGGAAGGGTGAAGCTCGCCGTGAGGGACCACCGCCACGGGACAGGTGTGCGTGGTGCAGCACGGCGTGGACGACGTGTCCCAGCGGTGCCCCGGGGGCGTGCGCGGCCCGACGGGCTCCGACCACGACCAGATCCACGTGGGCGGAGGCGTCGACGAGGGCTCCGGCCGGGGAGTGGGCCTGGACCAGATCGCTGGTCACCGTCAGACCGGGAAACTCGTCCCGTACGGGTGCTATGAGGCGGTTGGCGTAGCTCGCCTGCTCCTCTGCGACCTCGCTGAGGTCACCGAGCAACGGAACCATGCTTCCCGCGTACTGGTAGTAGGCGTAGGTGCTCAGCACGCGCAGCGAGGCCTTGTGCCGGACGGCGGTCTGCGCCGCGAAGCGCAGCACACCGAGATCCCGCTCGTCGCGTACGGCGACGAGGACGACTCCTGTGGTGACGTGATCGCGCTCGCCGCGCACCACGACCACGGGACCCTTCGCGTAGGCGGCCACACAGAGCCCGACCGATCCGACCAGAAGTGCGGCGAAGCCGCCGGCCCCGCGGGTACCCACCACGATGAGGCCGTTGTCGCCCGCGGCTTCGAGCAATGCCTGCGCGGCGGCCTCACGGCTGACCACGGGGACGACGCGGATGCCGGGCGCCTCGCCCTCCGCCACCGCGACAGCGCTCTCCACGGTGGCCGAACCGGCGTCGAGCACTCGCCGGGCCACGGATTCGGAGGGCACGTCCGCGACCAGGGTGTCCAGCGCGGTGGCACACACGATGTGCAGCGGCGCCCCCCTGCACGCGGCCTCGAGGGCGGCCCACCGCACGGCCGTCGCGGCGCTCTCGGATCCATCCGCCCCCACGACGACCGGTCCGTGCACGGTAACCATGATCCCTCCAAGGTTCAGGGTCATTCCACGGTGACACCGCGCGCGCAAGCCCGGGTGGTGGCCGTTCGTCCCCCAGGCTGGGCCGAACGGCCCCGCAAGGACCCGTTGTGAGGACCAATGGCTCCTGCCGGGCGGATGCTTCAAAGGTCTTTCATGGAGGTGTCGGCGGCGAGATCGCCGTCTGCGGAACCCAGGGGGTGGGACGAGGAGCCACACGAAGGGAAGGCACCGTGAACGCAGAACCTCTCGACATGGGCACCATCACCGCGCTCGTGACGGACGCCGTCGCCGCGCCCTCGCTGCACAATGCCCAGCCCTGGGTGTTCCGCTGTGCGCGGGACACGGGCGTCATCCGGCTCTACGCCGACCCGGAGCGCGCGCTCCCGCACACGGATCCGGAGAACCGGGGCCTACTCATGGGCTGCGGCGCCGCTTTGTTCAATCTGCGGGTGGCCGCTGCGGCGGCCGGGCTGACGCCGAGGGTGCTGCTGCTGCCCGATCCCGCCTCCCCCGAACTCCTCGCCGAGGTGCGTCTGTCCGGCACCGGGCCCCCCGGTGACCAACTCGCGCGACTGGCCCCCTCGATCCGGCGCCGGCACTCCAGCCGCTTCCCCTTCCGCGACGAGGAGATCCCTGCCGCCACGAGAGATCGGCTGTCCGAGGCGGCCCGCCTCGAAGCCGCGGAACTGTTCTTCCCCGACCCCTGGCATGTGCGGTCGATCCTCGACCTGATCCGGGACGCCGAGGACTCGGAAGCACTCGATCCGGCAGTACACGCGGAGACGGTGCGCTGGACGCGTACGGAGCCGTCGGCCGACACCACGGCGGCGGACGGCATCCCCGGCGAGGCGTTCGGGCCGCGGCAGCGCGGCAGATCGGCCCCCGTACGTGATTTCGCCGTCGGCCGTCCGATGCCGGGGCGCGACAGGAAAGCTTTCGAGAAGAATCCGAACATCGCTCTGCTCGGGACGGCCCGTGACGAACCCGTCGACTGGCTGTGCGCGGGTCAGGCGCTGGAGCGGGTTCTGCTCCAGGCCACCGCGGACGGACTCGTCGCCTCCATCACCTCCCAGCCACTGGAGTGGCAGGACATCCGGTGGGCCGTCCGCGACCCGCTCTCCGCCATGGCGAACGTCCAGATGGTGATCCGGCTCGGCCACGGCCCCGAGGGCGCGGCGAGCCCGCGGCGGCCGGTGGCAGACGTACTCGACTTCCTCTGACGTCGCCCCACATCAGCGAGGAGCAGTCTCATGAAGATCGCACAGGTGATGACGACTCCCCCGGTGTGCGTGGCACCTGACGTCACCTTGGCCGAGGTGGCCGGGCAGATGGCCGAACGCGCCGTCGGATCGGTTCTCGTGGTCCGGGACGGAGTGCTGCACGGCATAGTCACCGACCGCGATCTCGCCGTGCGCGGCATGGGCGCGGGCCTGGACCCGGGAGCGCGGGTGGACACGGTCATGTCGCCGTCCGCCGTCACGGTCGACGCCGACGACGACCTCCAGGTGGCCTACCGGACGTTCCGCCGGACAGGTGTCCGTCGGCTGCCGGTTCTGGACGGGGGCCGGGTGGTGGGGGTGCTGGCGGTCGACGACCTGCTTCTCGACGTCTTCCGACGGCTCACCGACCTGCTCGGCCCGGTCGCCTGGAGCATCCTGCAAGAACCACCGAAGACGCCTTCACGGGCCGACGGCGGCAGACCGGTCTCGCCGTAGGGGGCGCGGCGTCCGGGCGGTCACGACCGGCATCCGGGCCGCCGCGTACCCGGAACATGGTGCTACGTGCCGCGTCCCCTGTGCGTTCCTCTCCCCCGCCGGCAGCGGAACGCGCCAGCAGACCGATGCGCCACCGCTGCGGGATGTGCCCAACTCCAGCAGGCCGCCGAGTGGCCAGATCGTGCAGGTCGCGGGCGATCCGGTCGCGATCTGGAGCACGGCGATCTGCTCGGCGTCCCGCCGCCGCTCGGCGAGTTCCATCGCGATCGCGGCCTGTGCCGCGAACCCCTGCGACAGCGAGGTCACGTTGTCGGAGAGGACCTGCCCGCCGGCCTCGCGGGCCAGGAGCACCACTCCTCTCAGGTCGGCCGCGCCGGTACCGATGGGGACGGCCGCCGCCGGACCGAGCCCCTGGAAACGCGGTGGTTCGGGAGATATCCGCTCGTCCTGGGTGATGTCGTCGCTGTTGACGGGCGCGGCATGGGAGAAGGCCAGTCCCATCAGGGTCCTCTCCAGGGGCAGCACCAGTCCGCGGTGTGCTGCCGCGTCCACGCCCACGGCGATCTCCACGGCGAGCGACCTGCTGCCCTCCACGGGCAGCGCGACCGCCGCCAGAGCGGAGCAGGAGGTCGTGCACGCGATCGGGTTGCCCCGGGTGGTGCTGAGGCGGGCCTGAAGCTCATCCAGCAGATCGTCGAGTTTCAGGTGCGGCAGCACTTCGCGGAACTCGCTCGGGGTCTGCGCCATGCTCTCTCCGACTTCTCGGTACGTCCCGGTCGGCGCGCATCGGTCGGACTGGGGTCCCTTCCAACGGTTGTCCTCCACGGCCGGAGCCGGTAAGCCGGACGGCGGCCCGGCCGTGCCCCCACCGCCGGGGCTGAAAGTCGGGGGTGGGGGCTGAATGGCCCCTGCCGTCCGCCCGTCGGCAGGAGTCACCGTGGGAGTGACACCCCCTACCGCGCATGAGCGGACAAGAAAGAAGGCGGTGGAGAGCATGGCACTCCCCCTTGTCGTGGGCGTCGACGGATCGGACGGCAGCCTCCTGGCCATCGACTGGGCGGTGGACCTGGCCACGCGCGGCCGGCTTCCGCTGCGGCTGGTCCACGCGTCCCTGTGGGAGCGGTACGAGGGAGCGTTGCCGACCCTGAGCAGGGAACGCTCCTCCGAGCAGGTGCTGGCGGAGCACATCGTCGCTTCGGCGGCGGAGCGGGTTCGCCGGCACCACCCCGATCTGGAAGTCTTCACGGAGACAGTGCCGGCCGAAGTCGTTTCGACGCTTCTGGACGAAGCCCGCAACGCCACCGCCGTGATCACCGGTTCGCGCGGCAGGGGAGAGCTGAAGGGCACGCTGCTCGGCTCCGTGAGTCTGGCCGTCGCGGCGCGCGCCGACTGCCCGGTCATCGTGGTCAGGGGCGACAAGGCGGCGCTGGCCGGATCCCACGAGCGCATCCTGCTCGGTGCCGGTGACCCCGACACCTGCCGGGAAGCGGTCGCATTCGCGTTCCGGGAAGCCGTGGTCCGCGGGTGTGAGCTGGATGTCGTCCGGGCCTGGCGGTGCCCGGCCCGGGAAGCGGCCGACGACATCGCGTCTGCCGAGGATCCGGAGCATCAGCACGAGAAGGAGGCCGCCGCCCTCATCGAGAACCTCGTCGCCGACGCGTCCGCCGCCCATCCGGACGTGCGGTTGCGCCGGACGACGGTCGAGGGGGCGGCGCGCAAGGTGCTGGTCCATCGCTCGGCCGCCGCCGACCTCGTGGTCCTCGGAGCACGTCGCAGGTCCGGTCGCTTCGGGTTCCAGCTCGGCCGTGTGAGCCACACCCTGCTGCACCACGCCGCCTGCCCGGTGGCGGTCGTACCCAACCGGGCCTGATCGCCCGACGCGGTGCCGTCGGCCCCACCGTCCGGGAGGAGGCGGGTACGCACATGAATGCTCAGACCGCCGGCGCGGGCGAGGAGACGAGGGTGCTGGTCGTGGAGGACGACCGGGGAATCGCGGAGTCATTGGCGCGCGGACTGCGGCAGGCCGGTTACACCGTCGAGGACGTGCGGAGCGGCAGGGCCGCCCTGGCGGCCGACGCCCCCGACGTCGTCCTGCTGGATCTCGGGCTGCCGGACATCGACGGTGTCGAGGTGTGCCGGAGGCTGCGCGCCCGGTCGGATGCCGCGATCATCGCGGTGACCGCGCGAGGCGAGGAGGCGGACCGGGTGGTGGCCCTCGACCAGGGGGCGGACGACTATCTGGTGAAGCCGTTCGGGCTGGCCGAACTTCTCGCAAGGATGCGCGCGGTGCTGCGCCGGCGGCGCCCGGCCGGACCGGAGATCGTCCGGCACGGGCCGCTGGAACTGGACCTGCGCACCCGTCGGGTGTCGATGGGCGGACGTGCGGTGGCGCTGACGCCGAAGGAGTTCGGCATTCTGGAGTGCCTGGCCGCCGATCCGGGCCGGGTGGTCAGCCGGCAGCAGATCCTGGAGCGGGCCTGGGACGCCCATTGGTACGGGCCGACGAAGGTGCTGGACGTGCACATCGCCGCGTTGCGCCGCAAGCTCGGGGCGCCGGGCCTGATCGAGACCGTATACGGGCACGGCTTCCGACTCGGAGGGGTCGAGGCGCCCGGGGAACCCCAGCCGCCTCAGGCACCCCGGGAGTAGCCGTGACCCGCCGGATCGCCTGGACGCTCGTGGTCCTGACCTCCGTGCTGCTGGCGCTGGCGGTGATACCGCTCGCGGCGTCGTTGACGGCTCGTGAACGTGTCTCCTACCGCGACAGCCAGCGTGCGGCCACCCGCGTCGTCGCGGCGACGGCCGAGGAACATCTCTCCGACGGCGGACCGGCCACCGCACTGCGCAAGGAGCTTGCCGCGACTGCCCGCAGGGGGGACTGCGCTGCCGTGTACGACGCCTCCGCACGCCTGGTGGCCAGTACACCGTGCAAGGCGGCGACCGGGAAGGAGGCGGAGGAGCTGGTGGAGGACGTGCTGCGCGGCCGCGAGCCGGAGCCCCCGGAGAACGAGGGACGGCTGCTGGCCGCGGAGCCGGCCGGTGACGTGCGCGAGCCCCCGGGCGCGGTGGTCCTGGCCCGTTCGGCTGCTCCGCTCGATGCCCGGATCGCGGCGATCTGGGGCTGGTCCGCCGCGATCGGAGCGGCGGGGCTGGCGGCCTCCGTGCTCCTGTCCGTGCGCCTCGCCCGCTGGGTGAGCCGCCCGCTGTCGACGCTGGACGCCTCCACGCGGCGGCTCGGCGAGGGCACCCTCCACGAGCGGGCCGACGTCGGATCAGGTCCGCCCGAGGTACGCCGTCTCGCGGCCACGTTCAACACCATGGCGGCCCGCACGGAAGCCCTGGTGCACGGCCATCGAGCCGTGATAGCGGATGTGTCCCATCAACTGCGCACCCCGCTGGCCGCGCTGCGCCTGCGCCTCGACGTCCTGGCCGCGGGCGCGGACGACTCCACCGCCGCAGAGCTGGCCGGCGCCCAGGAGGAGATCTCCCGGCTGTCCCGTCTGGTCGACGGGCTGCTGGCGGTCGCGCGCGCCGAGCAGGCCACACCGAGCGCGACCGCGGTACGGGTCGACGAGGTGGTCGCCGAACGTGTGGCGGCCTGGACACCCGTCGCCGAGGAGCGCGGTGTCCGGCTGAGCGCCGATTCCGGAGGTACGGCGCTGACCGTCGCGTCGGGGAACGGTCATCTGGAGCAGATCCTCGACAACCTGATCGCCAACGCTGTGGAGGCCGTGCCGCACGGCGGGCACATCGTCCTGGACCACCGTGCGGCCGGTGCCACCGCCGCCGTCCGCGTGCGCGACGACGGTCCGGGGATGGCGGCCGACGCGAAGGCGACCGCGTTCCGCCGATTCGGCAGCCACAAGGCCGGCGGCACCGGGTTGGGCCTCGCCGTCGTCCACCGGCTGGTCACCGTCAACGGCGGCGGCGTACGGCTGGAGGACACCCCCGGCGGCGGGCTGACGGTCGTACTGGATCTGCCACTGTGGCTGGATCGCGGGCGGGAGCCGGCCGGTGGACCGAGATCTTTACCGGTTCCGAAGAAGTCCTGAGCGGGTTCCCCGGAACCGCGAGCACAGCCTGGAGATGCACACAGCCGATCCGGCCGCCGAACCTCCGGGAGCCCCGCCATGGCATCCTCGCCCGACGCCTTCCAGCCGACGCCCCCGCCGACCGGTTCCCCGCTCGCCCGCGATCGCGGCCTGCGCCGGAGCCGCCGTCTGACCCGGTGGATCGCCGTCACCGCGGTGGCCGGCGCGGCGGCCCTGGGCGGTCTCTACACGCACCTGCTACCGGGAGCCCCGGCAACACCGCCGCCCGCCTCCACCCCGTCCGCGGGGAACGCGACGGCATCCCCGTCCTCGTCAGCCGCGACCGCGGAGCATGACGACGAGGGCGACGACGACGGCGCGACCCCCGCCACGCCGTCGGCGCCGCAGCCCCCGGCCCAGCCACCGGCGCCCTCTCGGCAGCAGCCGCACACGACGACGGGGGCATCATGACCACGCATACGTCCACACCCACACCCGCCCGGATCGGATTTCCCGCCCTGGGCACCACGGCCGAACTGCTCGTCACCGATCCGAGTGCCCTGCCAGCCGCGGAGGCGGTACTGCGCGACGAGCTCCGAGCCGTCGACCTGGCGTGCAGTCGCTTCCGGCCCGACTCGGAACTCACCCGCGTCAACCTGAGCGCAGGCGTCCCGACGACAGTGAGCAAGCGCTTCGCCGAAGCACTCCAGGCCGCCCTGCGCGCCGCCCGGATCACCGGTGGCGCCGTGGACCCGACCGTGGGCCGCGCGGTGATCGCGCTCGGCTACGACCGCACCTTCGCCTCGGTGCGCCCCGACGATGCCCGCTCCGTGCCCGTGGGCCGGCCCGCGCCCGGCTGGCGACGGGTCAGGTGGAACCCGCGCACCCGGCAGCTGTGCCTGCCCCCGCACACCAGCCTCGATCTGGGCGCCACCGCCAAGGCTCTCACCTCCGACCGTGCCGCCCGGCAGGCTGCCAAAGCCACCGGCTGCGGGGTTCTGGTCAACCTCGGCGGAGACCTGGCAGCGGCCGGGACCGCGCCGGAGGGCGGCTGGCACATCGCGCTCGCCGACGACCACGCGCGGTCCGCGACGGTGCCGGGCCCCGCCGTGGCCGTGACCGGCGGGGCCCTGGCGACCTCCGGTGTCCGGGTGCGTACCTGGCGGCGTGGCGGACGGGTCCTCCACCACATCGTCGACCCGGTCACCGGGGAGCCGGCCGCGGTCGTATGGCGCACGGTCACCGTCGCGGCCACCACCTGTGTGGACGCCAACACGGCCAGTACAGCGGCGGTCGTACTCGGCGAGCGGGCGGTGCGCTGGCTGCGCTCCACCGGCCTTCCCGCCCGCCTGGTCGGTCCCGACGGCACGGTCGTACGCCTCGGCGGCTGGCCGCCCGACCTCGCGGCTCCCGACTGCGGAGGCCCGCGATGACCACCCTCGCCCTTGCCGGCAGCCCCCTGTGGTACGCCAGTCGTGCCGGCGGCACCCTGTCGCTGGTCCTGCTCACCGCAACCGTGGTGCTCGGCATCGCCTCCGGCGGGCGGTCCGCACCCCGCCGGATCGGCCGGTTCGAGATCGGGCTGCTGCACCGCAACCTGTCCCTGCTCACGCTGGTGTTCCTCGCCGCCCACGTGGTGACGGCGGTACTCGATCCGTTCGTTCACCTGGGATGGGCGGTCGCCGTGGTCCCGTTCGGGGCGTCGTACCGGCCTCTCTGGCTCGGGTTGGGCACCGTCGCGGCCGACATGCTCCTCGCGGTTCTGGTCACCAGCGCGATGCGGCTCCGGCTGGGGGTGCGCCGCTGGAAGGCCGTGCACTGGCTGGCCTATGCCGCCTGGCCGCTCGCCCTCTTCCACGGCGCCGCGACCGGTACCGACACCCGCCTGCCCCTCCAACTGTGGCTCTACGCCGGATGCCTGGCATCGGTGGTCGCCGCCGTGTGGTGGCGTCTGGCGAAAGCCGGTCCGGGACGGGTGAGCGGTCGCCTCGTGGCCGCGGCTGCCGCGACCGCCGTACCCGTGGTGCTGACCGTGTTCCTGGCCACCGGGCCGCTCCAGCCCGGCTGGGCCCACCACGCCGCCACAGCGGCGCTCCTTTCCGGGGGTGGACGGTGAACTCCTCGACCACGGCGGTCTTCGCGCCCGGCCACCGCACGCCCGAGCCGGACGACGCCACCGCGCGGCTCTTGGCGGGATGGCAGGCCACAGGGAGGCCGGCCACCCTGACCGATCACCAGCGACGCCATGGACCGTCCCCCGTCACCACGGCCCTCGGCGGCCGTACGCCGATGGCGCTGGTGGAGGTCGTCGAGGCTGCCGGGCTCACCGGACGCGGCGGCGCCGGTTTTCCCACGGCCCGGAAACTGCGGGCCGTCGCCGAAAGCCGTGGCCGGGCCGTGGTCGTCGTCAACGCCATGGAGAGCGAACCCGCCGGCCGCAAGGACCAGTTCCTCATCACGGTCGCCCCCCATCTGGTGCTCGACGGCGCCGTCCTCGCCGCTGCCGCGGTGGGAGCCGACACCGTCCACGTGTGCCTGCCCCGCACCCGCCCGGCCCAGCACCAGGAGCTCGGCGCGGCCGTGGAGGAACGACGACGTGCCCGCCTCGACCGCGTACGGATACGTCTACACACCCTGCCGCACGCATATGTCGCCAGCGAGTCGACCTCGCTGGTCCGCTGGCTCAACGGGGGGCCGGCCCGCCCGACGGGAAACCCTCCGCGCACCCACGAACGCGGCGTGGCCCGCCGCCCCACCCTCGTCCACAACGCCGAGACGCTCGCCCATCTCGCCCTCGTCGCCCGGTACGGACCTGACTGGTTCCGGCAGACGGGCACCCCGGAAGAGCCGGGTACCACGCTCCTCACCGTCTCCGGCGCTGTGGCCGCTCCCGGCGTCCTCGAAACGGCGCTCGGCACGCCGCTCGCCACAGTGCTCGACCGTGCCGGGGGCCCCTCACAGCCCCTCCAGGCGATCCTGCTCGGTGGCTTCGGCGGCGCCTGGCTCCCGGTGGAGCACCTCCCGACACCCCTGACCCGTCACGAACTTGCTCCGCTGGGAGCGGCACCGGGCGCCGGTGTCCTCGTCGCGCTCCCGCGCTCAGCCTGCGGGCTGAGAGAAACGGCCCTCATGCTGTGCTATCTCGCGGCCCACAGCGCCCGCCAGTGCGGCCCCTGCCGCTTCGGACTACCCGCCGTGGCCGAGGACTTCACCGCACTGGCCACCGGCCGGATCCACGCGGAGTCGCTGTCCCGACTTCGTCTCCGAACAGGTCTGCTGCCCGGCCGCGGGGCCTGCGGCCACCCGGACGGGGCCGCCCGTTTGGCAGCCTCCGCTCTGCGTACCTTCGCCGACGACGTCGACCGGCATCTCACCCACGGCACCTGCCCCGCGGCGCACGAGCCGCCGCGGATCCCCGTACCACCCGCCACGCCCCCGGAGGCATGGCGATGACCCCGGCCCGGACCCTGCGCGTCGACCGCATCGCCTGTACCGGCCGGGGACTGTGCGCCGAACTGCTCCCCGAGCTGATCGACCTCGATGAATGGGGCTACCCCATTCTCAAGGAGAACAGCGTCCCCGACCGGCTGCGCGGCCACGCCCGGCGGGCCGTCGCCGCCTGCCCACGCCTGGCCCTGCACACGGACGGCGGGTGAGGTCCCACGGCCGTCGGAGCGGGCCGACCGCGGGTCAGTCCTGGTCACCTCCGTGCGAGGCCGTCTTGGAATAGCCGTCGTGCCAGGCCGCCTTCGCCCCCGAGTCGCCGATGCGGTAGACGTCCACGACGGCGCCCGCGGCCACGACGAGCGAGAGCACCGCGGCCGTGATCCGCAGGAGCGTGGCGGGTCGGCGGGTTCCGTCCGGGGCCCGGGACGCGGAGCGCCCGAGCGCCCACCAGACGACGAACGCCAGGACGAACAGGCCCCCGACCCAGGGAAGAAGGCCGTCACCGAGCTCGGCGTGACGGCGCACCAGCGCGTCACTTTCGACGTGCCTCTCCAGCCATTCACCCGCGTTCGTGGCGAGCGGCACGCTCGCGAGTGTGACCAGGGCGAGCAGCGGCAGCACGACACCCAGGCGTTGGGCCGCCTTGGGCCATATCGCACAGAGCACGAGAGCCAGCGCGGTCAGGGGAACGAGAACAATCACGAAATGCACCAGCAGTACGTGCGCGGGCAGGCCGTTGACCAGGCTCATCGACAACTCCTTGTGAGCGGTGGGTAGTCACGGTGTTGATCAGCCGCGTCAGCCTGGCACAGGAATTTCTCAGCTTCTTCTGAGAACCGCACCGCCGGTCCCGGCGCTCGTGATCCGATTGCGCGGCGGCCGGGGAGATCACTGGTGTTCGGCCGCCGTGTGCGAGACCAGGAGGAGTTCGTCGCCGGGGCGCAGCCGTTCCGCCGGGTCCGGCACGGTCGGCTGTCCGTCGCGGACGATGGTGGCGACGACCGTCCCCTCGGGCAGTACGACGTCGCCGAGGGCGCGGCCTCTGGTCCGGGACCGTTCCGTGATCACCGTCTCGATGACCTCGACCCCGGCCTTGCTGAGCCGCAGCAGGGCCACGGTGTCGGTGGCACCGGTGGCTTCCTCGATGAGGGAGATCAGCGGGGTGGCTGCCGGGACGGCGACGTCGACGCCCCAACGTTCGTCGAACAGCCAGTCGTTGTCGGAGTCGTTGACGCGGGCGGCCACGCGGGGCACGGAGAACTGTCGTTTGGCGAGGAGGCTGATGACGAGGTTGTCCTCGTCGTCGCCGGTGGTGGCGATGACGAGGTCGGCGGTCAGGGCGCCAGAGTGTTCCAGAAGGGCCGGTTCGCAGGCGTCCCCCGCGACGAGCCGTGCCGGGACGCGCCCCTCCAGTTCGGCCAGGCGGTCGTCGTCGTTGTCGATCAGTGTGACCTCGTTGCGGGCGGCGGAGAGCACCTGGGCGATCTGGGTGCCGAGTCGTCCCGCGCCGGCGATGAGCACGTTCACGTTCCCAGCTCCTTGTCGAGGAAGCCGCGCAGTCTGCCGAGCGCGGTCGCGGCGACGGCGAAGGTGACCAGGTCGCCCGCCTGCGCGGACGTGCCGTGCGCGGGGATGAGGGAGCGGCCCGCGCGAGTGACCTCGACGACGCGGATCTCTCCGTCGACGTCGAACTCGGTCAGCCGCCGGCCGATGAGGTAGGCGGGCACCTCCGAGCGGACGAGCAGGGTGTCGCCGTTGCCGAAGCTGAGTTCGGGGCTGAGGTGGCGGTGCAGCAGCATCTGATGGAGCTGGTGGACGGTCCAGCGGACGCTGGCGATGGTGGGGATGCCGAGGTCGCGGTAGATGTCGGCGCGCCGTGGGTCGTAGATGCGGGCGAGGACGATCGGCACACGGTAGGTGTCCTTCGCCGTGCGCGCGCTGACGATGTTGCTGTTGTCGCCGGAGGTGACGGCGACGAAGGCGTCCGCGTGTTCGATCCCGGCGGACCGCAGGACGGCGCGGCTGAAGCCGTTGCCCTCGTGGAAGCGGATGCGGGGGCTGTCGGGCAACCGCCGGGCGGCCGCGGGGAGCCGGTCGACGACCTGCACATCGTGCCCTTCGGAGGCGAGCAGACCGGCGAGTTCGGCACCCACCCGTCCACAGCCGACGACGATCACTTTCACCGTGGGGCTCCTTTCCGGCGCGCCTCGCGTCGGCGCAGCCACGCCTTGCGTATCTCGTCCGCGAGCAGAGGCAGGGTGCCGAGCGCGGTCAGGACGGCCCAGTCGGCGGCATCGAGCGGGGCGGTGCCGAAGACGGCCTGAAGCGGGGGCAGATAGCTGATCGCGGCCATGAGGGCGACGCCGAAGCCGCCCGCGGCGAGCAGGGCCGGATTGGACAGCAGGCCCACCTTCAGGATGCTCTGCCGGTCGGTGCGCACGGCGAGCGCGTTGAAGAACTGGCTGAGCACGATCCCCCCTGGACCATGGTGATCGCCTCCCGGTAGACGGGCGTGTCCCTGGTGAATTCGTCGAACGGGATTCCCGAGGCCACGATGTGCCAGAAGAAGACGGCGGTGACGCAGGCGGCCTGGATGCCGCCGAGGAACAGGATCCGTCCCATCACGGCGGCCGAGAACAGCCGTTCCCGGCGGGAGCGCGGCGGGCGCTCCATCACGTCGGGCTCGGGCGGCTCGGCGCCCAGGGCCAGGGCGGGCAGCACATCGGAGCCCAGGTCGATCGCCAGGATCTGCACCGCGCTGATGGGCACCAGCGGGAAACCGGCGAAGGTCGCCGCCAGGATCGGGACCAGCTCTCCGATGTTGTGGCTGAAGAGGTAGACGAGGAACTTGCGGATGTTCTGGTAGACGGCGCGTCCGAGCCGTACCGCCGCCGCGATGGAGGCGAACGAGTCGTCCAGCAGGACCATCGAGGCCGCCTCGGCGGCGCCGGGCCGGCCTCCGCCCATGCCGCCCTGAGCAGCGCCGAGGACACCTGTGGGGCAGGATGCTCAGCTCTCTGGCTGCCGGGCCGTCACGGCAGCATTCTGTTCACGGTAGTACGAGCGCCAGATCAACCGGTGCACTCGCGTCCAGCGCGGGATGGACCGCACACCGGGGATGAAGGGGACCAGCACCAGACCCAGGCTGAGCAGAGCCATCAGGCCCCAGATCAGCGCGTCGGCGTTGCCGGACGACTTGAAGGGGTCGATCTGATACCAGAACGTATAGAGCCATAGCCACGCCTGACCCGGGTAGTTTCCGGTCTCGTTCATCATTCCCCACTGGTCGCCGGCCAGGTGCTCGGCGCGGGCCAGGGACTCCAGGTAGGAACCGTCGGAGAGGAAGAGCAGAGCACGGGTGTAGTCGGTCTGGTAGAACTTGCCCTCGGCCTGCAACTGCCCTTCCAGGGCACCGGATCTGGCCAGGTCGAGAAGGCGTGCGGTCAGGACAGGGACTGGGCCGTAGTCGCCCTTGGCGACCTTGGCCGGGTTGCCACCGGGAGACTTGGCCAGTGCGTCGGAGTAGGCCTTGGTCCACGCCTCGTGCTGGGAGACCGAGGCAGCGGCCCAGGCAGCGAGGGCCGCTCTGACGCCGGGCGGTTCGGGGGCGTCGGCCAGAGGGCGGAGTACGAAGTCGTTGGCGGTGTCCACCGGGATACGGACCCCGGCGGCGCTCTGCAGCCCGACCGGGCCCAGCTTCTGCGCCGCGCCGGGCGTGTGGTTGTACGGCGGCCCGTACTCGGCCGTTCCGCTGGTGCCGCCGAGTTCGGCCACGGCGGTTGTCGTGAAGTCCGGTCCGGCTGCCCGCGACCAAGAGGCCAAGGTCACCGGTTTGACGTCGGGCGACGAGAAGACAGCGGCCAGACCGGCGGTGAGTAGCGCGACCACCACCAGGGCGATCGTGAACTCCTTGACCAGGTCGTACGGTCGGGTGGGGAAGGCGGCAGGCTCCGGCACCGTGGACTTCCGAGATCGTCGGCCCATCATGGCGTCTCCCCCGTTGAGGGCACGGGCGAGGCTGTGTCACTGTCCGCGGGATCGGTTGCCCCGATGGGCGGCACGATTCCGCGCCACCGGACCAGCAGGACATGCCAGGCGGTCAGCAGACCGAGGACGAACGGGAGCGGCACGATGTGCCACATCAACATCTGCCCGAAGTCAAGCACGTTGAAGAACGCGCCGATACCGACCGAGTTGAGCCCGTCCTTGGCCTGTCCGGCGATCCACTGCGAGTCGAAGTTCTGCTGGACCAGATAACCGGTGAAGGCGGTGCCGATCGAGATGAGGAAACACACCACGCCGGTGACCCATGTCAGTGCCCGCCGACCGCGCCAGGCGGCCATGAAGAACTTGCCCCACAGATGGATGACCATGAAGAACATGAACAGCTCGACGCTCCACAGATGCAGGCTGTTCACGTACTTCCCGGTCGCCGAGATGTGCCACCAGGCGGGCCCCTTCAGCGCGAGCACTCCGCCGGTGACGAGCGCCACGATCAGCGAGGCCACGGTGAGTACGCCGAAGACATAGATCCACGAGGCCATGTATGCCGGCTGGGTGCCCGGCAACAGCTTGTCCGGGGGCAGGGCCGCGACCGCCCGCCGCCGCACCGCTCCGGTCCAGCCGCCCCCAGCCGACACGCTCTTGTACGGCCCGATGGCCCCGCCGCCCTCACCCGGACTGTTCATCTGCGGCCTCCTGGGAAGGGCAGCAGCAGGGCGGCGACGAAGACAACCACCATCAGGCCGATGACCACGAGGTTCGCGACGGACAACTGGATGACACCCCAGTGCACATAGCGCCCGGGACCGTTCAGATCGATGGGCGCGGCGAGCGCACGACCGCCCGACAGCACGAGTCCCGTGATTGTCATGATCTCTCTGCCCATCCCTCTCCTCGCGGCCTATGACAAGTGAAGTGCCTCGTAGAGTTCTGGGCATCCGGGCCCGCCCGGACCATAGGCTGAAAGGCCTAATGGGGACACTCTGCGATGCGGTCGCTCTATGAGCTTTCACCGCACTCTGGATTTCTTCGGCCAGGAGAGTGCCGAAAATGCGGCCTCCGGCGTGGGGTTCGCCAGGATCCGCCGCTCTTCGATGGTCTTCGACGATGTGCGGTTGACTGATCACGTGGGGCTGGGACCAGCGTCTATTCCACACACGCTGCTCAACTGCTCGTTGGACCCAGGCCTACCATCGGTTTCCTCCGCTTCTGATCACGAAATTGATGTGAGTTGGAAGCGACGGGCGGGCTACTCGTCCGTGACGTCAGGCGCAGGATCGATGCTCCTCGGGCAGGACGCGCCCTCCGTCTCGATGTTGCCGTAGACCGTTCCGAGGATTCACGACGCGGGACGAGGCCGGGTCGTAGGAGATGACCTATCCAGCCCGCCGGCCAGCGATGTTATTGCTGCGTGAACAACGCTTGACCGATCCCACAGCAGGGGCAGGAATCCCTGGCGAAGCGGGTGGATGCTGCCCGTCACGGGTCGTGGTGTGCCGGACATGCGCTGCGGCTTGTCCCAGCCGCTCTGGCAAGGACTGCCGGCGGAGGTAGGGCTCTCGCGGATGTCAGTGGTGCTCGGCGATGTCTCGGGCGGCCTCGCGAGCGGTTCGGCCGACGCCGATGAGAGTGGCAGAGGCGGGGCCGGTCCAGTCTCCGTAGCCGAGCAGGTGCAGGCGCGGTTCGTCCACCGCGCGCGTGCCGTCGGTCGGGATGTGGCCACGCCGTGCGCGGAGTCGGAGTGGTGCGAGGTGGGCGAGGGCGGGGCGGAAGCCGGTGCACCAGATGACCGCGTCGGCCTCGGCGCCGGTGCCGTCCGCCCACTCGATGCCGCCGGGGACGAGGCGGGTGAACATCGGGTTCGCTTTCAGAAGGCCCTGGTCGCGGGCTTGGCGCACGGGTGGGACGGCGACGATGTCGCCGAGCGAGGTCGGCGGCGATCTGGGCGCCGGAGTTGCCCCCGCCCACCACGACCACCTTCTGGCCGGCGAAGTCCTGCGGGCCTCTGTACTCGACTGTGTGGAGCTGGCGGCCGCCGAAGTCTGCGCGGCCGGGGACGGCCAGGAGGAAGGGGCGCCACCAGGTGCCGGTCGCGCTGATCACGGCGCGGGAGTGCCAGGTGCCGGAGTCGGTCTCCACGCGCAGGTGGCGGCCGTCGTGGTGGACCCCCAGGACGCGAACCGGGCGCTCGACCTGCAACTCCTAGCGCTTCTCGTAGTCGGCGAGGTAGTCCACGACGTGCTGTGCGTCGGGGTACTCCTGCCCGGCCTGTGGCGGCATGAGCCGGCCGGGCAGCGAGGAGTAGGCGGCCGGGGAGAAGAGGTGCAGGGAGTCCCAGGTGCGCTGCCAGGCCCCGCCCGCCGTGGTCTGGGCGTCGAGGATGACGAAGTCGAGGCCCAGGCGGCGCAGGTGGTATCCGGCGGCGAGCCCGGACTGGCCGCCGCCGATCACCACCACCTGCACCGTGTGCGTCACCCGTCGGTGTCCCGCCCGGATGCGAAGACGAGGGCCATCAGCGCCAGGCCGATCACGCCGCCGACGATCTGCATGCCGATGAACCCTGCCACCGAGCCGGGCGCGATGCCCGCGAACGTGTCGGTGAAGGCGCGGCCGATGGTCACGGCCGGGTTGGCGAAGGACGTGGAGGAGGTGAACCAGTAGGCGGCGCCGATGTAGGAGGCGACGGCCACGGGGGCGAAGCGCAGCTGGTCGGTGCGGGCCAGGCCGAAGATCAGCAGGATCAGCCCGGCTGTCGCGACCACCTCACCCAGCAGCAGATGGCCTGCCGAGCGGTCGTGGGTCGACCATTCCACCAGCGGCTTGCCGAACATCGCGTCCGCCAGGATCGCGCCCGCGATCGCGCCCGCGATCTGCGCGGGCACATACGCCGCGGCCTCGCGGATCGTCACGCCCGGGCCGCCGCGCCGGCCCGTCCACCACTCGGCCAGCGTGACCACCGGGTTGAAGTGCGCGCCGGAGACGGGTCCGAGCAGGAGGATCAGCACGCCGAGGCCGAAGACCGTGGCCATCGAGTTGGCCAGCAGCTGCAGGCCGACATCCTTCGTCAGTTCGGTGGCCTGGATGCCGGAGCCCACCACGACGGCCACGAGGGCCGCGGTGCCGAGCAGCTCGGCGGCCGCCCGGGCGGCCAGCGGCCTGCGCGGCGGGGTGGCGCCCGGGGCGGGCTGTGGCTCAGATGCCGGCACCGGTGACCCGGCAGCGGCCTCGTGCGTGGCGGTCAACAAAGACTCCTTATGGCGGTCGCCGGAGGCGACAGGTCAGGGGCAGGACCGCTTGTTGTCGGCGGCGGTGCGGGCGGACTCAGCCAGCTCGGCGAACTGGCCGGCGAGCGAGGCGATGACGTCCGCGCGCAGCTTGTAGTAGATGAACCGGCCGCACGGCTCCGTCTCCACGACCCCTGCCTCGCGCAGCACCTTCATGTGGTTGGAGAGATTGGTCTGCTTGGCACCGGTCTCCTCCACGAGATGGGTGGTGCACAGCGTCTCTTTGGCGAGCAGGGTGACGATCTGGAGCCTGAGCGGGTCGGCCAGAACCCGGATCAGATCAGTGTCGACTGACGTCAGCATGCACTGATACTCTCACATCAGTGGTGACTGACACCACTGGGCGCTGACATGTTTGTGCCCTCTTCTGCCGCCCTGCACGGGCGAGACCCAGAGAGACGTTTCGATGTCCGACAAGCCCTCCGTGCTCTTCGTCTGTGTCCACAACGCCGGCCGTTCCCAGATGGCCGCCGCGTGGCTGACCCACCTGGCCGGGGACCGCGTCGAGGTCCGCTCCGCCGGGTCCAACCCGGGCGACCAGGTCAACCCCGCCGCCGTCGCCGCCATGGCCGAGGTGGGCATCGACATCTCCGCCGAGACCCCGAAGATGCTCACGGTGGACGCGGTCAAGGAATCCGATGTCTGCATCACCATGGGCAGCGGCGACACCTGCCCCGTCTTCCCCGGCAAGCGCTACCTCGACTGGCAGCTCGAGGACCCGGCCGGCCAGGGCGTGGAAGCCGTACGCCCGATCCGCGACGAGATCAAGGTGCTGATCGAGGGCCTGATCAAGGAGATCGCTCCGGAGCCACAGGCATGAGCGCGGGCGAGGTGCGCGACGTCATCGTCATCGGCTCCGGCCCCGCCGGCTACACCGCCGCCCTCTACACAGCCCGCGCCGAGCTCAGGCCGCTCGTCTTCGGCGGTGCGGTCTTCGTCGGCGGGTCGCTGACCACCACGACCGAGGTCGAGAACTTCCCCGGCTTCCCCGACGGCATCGACGGCCCGGACCTGATGGCCGGTATGCGGGCCCAGGCCGAGCGGTTCGGTGCCGAGATCGTCGAGGACGACATCGTCTCCGTCGACCTGACCGGCCCGGTCAAGGAGGTCACCGACACCGGGGGCGCGGTCCACCGTGCCAAGACGGTGATCGTGGCCACCGGCTCCGGCTACCGCAAGCTCGGCCTGCCCGGTGAGGACGGCCTGTCCGGCCGGGGCGTGTCCTGGTGCGCCACCTGCGACGGCTTCTTCTTCCGCGACCGCGACATCGCCGTCGTGGGCGGCGGCGACACCGCGATGGAAGAAGCCACCTTCCTCACCCGCTTCGCCCGCTCCGTCACCGTGATCCACCGACGTTCCACCCTGCGTGCCTCGCAGGTGATGCGGAACCGGGCGTTCGCCGACGACAAGATCTCCTTCGCCTTCGACACCGAGGTCGCCGAGATCAAGGAGGACAACGGCATGCTCGCCGGCGTCGTCCTGCGCGACGTCTTCACCGGCAAGACCCGTGACCTGGACGTCACCGGCCTGTTCATCGCGATCGGTCACGACCCGCGCACCGAACTGTTCACGGGACAGCTGGACCTGGACGACGAGGGCTACCTCAAGGTCGCCGCGCCCTCCACGCGCACCAACGTCCCCGGCGTCTTCGCCGCGGGGGACGTGGTCGACCACACCTACCGGCAAGCCATCACCGCCGCCGCCAGCGGCTGCCAGGCCGCGCTCGACGCCGAGCGCTACCTCGCCGCCCTCAATGACCCCGACGCGGTCGACGAACCCGTCGCAGCCGCCGTCTGACCAACGCTGGAGCATCGCTCATGGCACTCAAGAACGTCACCGAGGACTCCTTCGTTCAGGACGTCCTGAACAGCGACAAGCCGGTACTCGTCGACTTCTGGGCGGCCTGGTGCGGCCCCTGCCGCCAGATCGCCCCCTCCCTGGAGGCGATCGCCGCCGAGCACGGCGACAAGATCGAGATCGTCAAGCTCAACATCGACGAGAACCCGGCCGTCGCCGCCCGCTACGGCGTGATGTCCATCCCGACGATGAACCTCTACAAGGGCGGCGAGGTCGTGCAGACCATCGTCGGCGCCAAGCCGAAGGCCGCCCTGGAACGCGAACTCGCCGACCACCTCGCCTGACGCCACATCGCCGGGATGCCCTGGGGCATCCCGGCGATGTCGCAGCACGACCACCTCGCACGGAGGTTCCCGGTGGCCCGCAAACGCATCGTCACCATCGGCGGCAGCGACGCCGGCATCAGCGCGGCCCTGCGTGCCCGTGAGCTGGATCCCGACAGCGACGTCACCGTCGTGGCGGCCGACGCCTACCCGAACTACTCCGTCTGCGGCATCCCCTACTACGTCTCCGGCGAAGTCGGCCACTGGAGCGACCTGGCCCACCGCACCCTCGCGGACCTGCAGTCCACCGGCATGCGGGTACGCACCGACACCCGTGCCACCGCCATCGACGTGGCCCGCAGACGCCTCGCCGTACGCGACGCCGACGGCCGCGGCGAGGAACTGCGCTACGACGCCCTGATCGTGGCCACCGGCGCGGTCAGCGTCCGTCCTCCCATCACGGGGCTGGAGGGACCAGATGCGCTGGGCCCGGCCGACGGCGTCCACCTGCTGCACAGCATGGGCGACACCTTCCCGATCATGCAGACGCTCCTCGCCCGCCGCCCCACCTCGGCGGTCGTCATCGGCGCCGGCTATATCGGCCTGGAGATGGCCGAGGCCCTGACCACCCGCGGCCTAGCCGTCACCCAGATCGAAGCCCTCCCCGAAGTCCTGCCGGCCCTCGACCCGCAGCTCGGCGCCCTCGTCCGCGCCGAACTCGAAGAACACGGCGTCGAGGTCATCACCAACACCCAGGTCTCCGCCATCACCCGCGCCGCCAAGGACGGCAGCCTCACAGTCCGGGCCGCGGCCAAGGACGGACGGTCTGTGACCCGCCGTGCCGACATCGTGCTGGTCGTCGCCGGTGTACGGCCCGACACCACCCTCGCGGCCAATGCCGGGGCCCGGCTCGGCGCCAAAGGCGCCATCGAGGTCGACGCGTACATGCGCACCTCGCTGCCCGGCGTGTTCGCCGCCGGGGACTGCGCCATCACCCATCACCGCCTACTCGGCAGGACCTGGCTGCCACTGGGAACGACCGCCCACAAGCAGGGCCGGACCGCGGGCGAGAACGCCCTCGGCGGCATCCGCTGGTTCTCCGGCAGCCTCGGCACCCAGGTCGTCAAGGTCTTCGACCTCGTCGCCGCCCGAACCGGCCTGCGCGACCACGAAGCCGAAGCCGCACAACGGCGCTGGACCCCGGCCACCACCGCCAGCCGGCCCGACGACCACAAGGCGTACTACCCCGGCGCCACCCCGATCTCGATCCGCGTCACCGGCGACACCTCCAGCGGCCTGCTGCTCGGCGCCCAGCTCGTCGGACGACGCGGCGCGGAAATCTCCAAGCGCGTCGACACATACGCCACCGCCCTCTTCCACGCCATGACCGTCGACGGCCTCAGCGACCTCGACCTCTCCTACACCCCGCCTCTCGGCTCTCCCTGGGACGCCGTCCAGATCGCGGCACAGGCATGGATGAACGAACACCACCTCGCCGTACAGCGCCGCATGCTCGGCGGTGTCCTGTGACCGCAGGCAGGGCTGGTCAGACGGCGACGGGCGCCGCGGCCGCCGCATCACCCGACAGCTCCAGGATCTCCCGTATGCGTCGCAGCCCGTCACGGTTGACGGAGTACCACGCCCACGTGCCGCGCCGGTCACGGTCCAGGAGCCCGGCCTCCGTCATGACCTTCAGGTGATGACTGACGGTGGGCTGGCGCAGCCCCAGGCACTCCGTCAGGTCGCACACGCACGCCTCGCCCTTGGGGGCCCGCTCGATGAGGCGGAATATCTGCAGCCGGGTCGGGTCGGCGATGGCCTTCAGCATGGCGGCGAGCCGTTCCGCCTCTTCGCGGTCGATCAGCAGGCAGGACAGGCCCGACGTGCACGCCTCCGGCTGATCCGACACCAGTTCATCCTCCGCGCCATGCGTTGAGACAGCCATCTCTTGACGATAAGCGGGGGTCCGAGCGTTCCCCTACCGTTCGAAGGCCCTCCGTCCCGCTTGTTCACCCAGGGTTCGCCGACGGCCCCGTCCCGGCGGGCGGCCGCCGGGACGGCGAGGAGGACACGTTCCTGGCGTGAGCCTGCTGACCCACAGGGTGATGAGCTGGCCCGTCAGGAGAGCCGCAAGGCGACCCACGCCAGACCGACAGTGCCCCCTGTCCGGATTTTCGCGGCCGTCGGCCGCAGACACGCGTGCGCAATGTTGGCGCAGAGAACACGTCAGCAGACGTTCTCGCACGCGTCGCCGCCCACCCGCAATAAGTAGGTGAGCATCTATGTATCAACGTGGTGGGGCTCCACCGCCCGCCTGGCACGGCGATGAGCTCGAGCCTTCACCTGCGGGTCGTCCGAGGGGGCATGAGTGGATCATCGGCGCAGAAATCGCATGCGGCCGGCAGGGGTGGTTGCGGGAGTCACGGCTACCGCCTTAGCGGTCGCGGGCGCGGTGTATGTCGGGGCTTTCTACGGCGGCAAGGACGGATCCGGCGGGCCAGCCGCACAGGCTGCGGCCCGTGACCCCCGGATCCACTGCGCGGCCAACGGCCAGGAACCGGGCTCCGGTTCCACGGCTCAGCAGAACGCCATGTCGTACTGGATCACAGACTTCGAACGGTCCTGCTCCCACGTGCAGATCGCCTACAACCCGGTGGGTTCCACCGCCGGAGTGGCCCAGTTCCTGCGCGGAGCCACCGCGTTCGGCGGGACCGACAGCCCCGTCAAGCCAGAGGACGCCACACCGGCGCCCGGTGTGTGCCCGGGCGGCAGAGTCATCAACCTGCCGATGGTCGGCGGCCCCATAGCGATCGGCTACAACCTCCCCGGCGTGGACGATCTCGTGCTGGACGCCAAGACCCTGGCCAAGATCTTCGACTTGAAGATCACGACGTGGGACGACCCCGCCATCCGGCATCTGAACCCCCGCGCCCAGCTGCCCTCGCTGCCCATCCAGCCGGTGCACCGCGCCGACGGCTCGGGAACCAGCCAGAACTTCCAGGCGTATCTCGCGGGAGCCGTCCCCGGCTTCTGGGTGCACCCGGCGGAAAAAGCATGGCAAGGACGAGGGGGCAACGCCGCCGACGGATCAGACGGCGTCGCGTCCACCGTGACATCCACCGTCGGTGCGATCGGCTATTTCGAGCTGTCCTTCGCCAGCAGGCTCCACATCGCGACCGTCCGCATCGACACCGGAGCCTCCGCTCCCGTGGCAGCGACCACGAAGTCCGCGTCGGCAGGTATCGCCGCCGCGAAGACGGTCGGCAAGAACAAGGACCTGACCTTGAAGTTCGACTACCAGACCTCTGCCGACGGCACGTACCCGATCGTCCTGGTCACCTACGAGAGCGTGTGTGACAAGGGCAACCAGAAGGAAACCCTGCCCGCGCTGAAGTCGTTCCTGTCCTACGCGGCAGGGGAAGCCGGCCAGGAGAAGCTCCCCGACGTCCACTACGCACCGCTGCCCGCCGGCGTCGCCTCGCACGTGCGAGAAGTCATCCGCACACTGTCCTGATTGTCGTCACCGAGGCACGGCTCGCAGGAGTCGCACCCTCTTGCGAGCCGCCTCACACCTCCGACCGAGACAGAACCGCCATGGCGGGGCAGAGCCACATGTCCACGGACGGTCTCGCGCCCGCAATCGACCTTCGCCGTCGGCATTGACGAAGGGAGATAACTCAATGAAGATTGAGTCAATGAACACTGAGTGGTCTGAAGCGGTGCTGGCGCGAGCACAGAAGCACGCGGCGCTGGGGGACCCCGCCCGTCTCGCGATCGTCGACCGGCTCCTGCTGGGCGACGCCTCACCCGGCGAACTCGGCCAGGAACTCGGCCTGCCCAGCAACCTCCTCTCCCACCACCTCAAATTCCTCGACCAGGCCGGCCTGATCGAACGCTCCCGTTCCGAAGGGGACCGGCGCCGCACCTACCTGCACCTGTGCGTGGAAGCCCTGGCCGACACCCTGCCCACGCCCTTGCGGACGGCACCCCGCGTGGTCTTCGTCTGCACCCACAACTCCGCCCGCTCCCACCTCGCCGCAGCCCTGTGGAAGCGCCACAGCACCGTGCCTGCCACCTCGGCCGGAACTCAGCCCGCCCCACAGATTCACCCCCGCGCCGTCGCCGCCGCCCGCGCACACGGCCTCTCCTTGACCCCGGCCCGCACCGCCCACATCGACGACACTCTGCGCCCCGACGACCTGGTCGTGGCCGTCTGCGACAACGCCCACGAACAACTCGGCACCCAGGCCCCCGACCGACTGCACTGGTCGGTCCCCGACCCCACCCGCACCGGCACCGACGACGCCTTCGCCGACGCCCTGAGTGATCTGGCCGGCCGCATCGACCGGCTCGCACCCGCCGTCCACCCGCCAGGAGGCAGCGATGACTGACACCGTGCCCGCCCAGCCCCGCAACCTGAGCATCGACCAGCAACTCGGCCTGCGCACCGCGGCCGCACGCCTGCGCCGCCATTTCGACGGCACCTTCGGCGAAGAGACCATCGAGCGCTTCCTCACCTCCAGCTACGACCAGTTCGCCAGCGGAAGCACCATCCCCAACTACCTTCCGCTCCTGGCCGAACGCTTCGCCCGCCAGCGCCTCCATGCCCTGGCCAAGGTCGAAGGCCTCGTCACCGACGGCAAGCCGGTCGTGCTCTTCCTCTGCGTTCACAACGCCGGACGCAGCCAGATGGCCATGGGCTTCTTCCAGCACCTCGCCGGCGACCAAGCCATCGCCTGGTCCGGCGGCTCCGAGCCCGGCAACGAGATCAACCCGGCCGCAATCGCCACGATGAACGAACGCGGCATCGACATCTCCCGTGAGTTCACCAAACCGTGGACCGACGAGATCGTCCGCGCCGCCGACGTCGTCGTCACCATGGGCTGCGGAGACGCTTGCCCCGTCTTCCCCGGCAAGCGCTACCTCGACTGGACCCTCGACGACCCCGCCGGCAAGACCCCCGCCGACGTCCGCCCCATCCGCGACGAGATCGAACGCCGTGTCCGCGGCCTCCTCGACGACCTCGGTGTCCCGGCACAGCACTGACCGCGCCCCAGAGTGCTGAGGTTGAACGACTGCCCGTGACCTCGGCCGAACGACCCTTACCTTGGTCAAGTCGGCGATCTTCCGGCCGCCGGAGGAAGGTGGATCTCTTGGACGCCGTACCGGTGGATCGTCAGGCGATCCACGCGGAACTGGAACGGGCCCGCACGACCTTCCACCGACTCCTCAATGGCGCCACCGACGCCGACCTTCACCGGCGCACCGACGGCACCCGGTGGAGCAACGGGCAGATGTTGTTCCACATGCTGTTCGGCTACATCCTGATCCGGCCGCTGCTGGCACTGCTGCGAGGCTTCGGCCGGCTGCCGCCCGGCGCCGGCCGGGCCTTCGCCCGGGTCCTGAACGCCGGGACCAAGCCGTTCGACCTCATCAACTACCTCGGCCCGCTCGGCGGCGCCAGAGTTCTTGGCCGACGTCGGATGGGGACGGCGTTCGACCGCGTGATCGCCTGGCTGCACCACCGTCTTGATAGCGAGTCGGAGACCGACCTCACGCTCGCCATGCACTACCCGACCCGCTGGGATCCGTTCTTCAAGGACGTCATGACCATCGCGGACCTCTACCGGTACCCGACCCAGCACTTCGACTTCCACCGCCAGCAGCTCACCCTGCCCGACGAACGGTGAGGACGGCGCCCCTTGATCGTGCCGCCGTGTCACGCCGAGCCGGCTTCTCTGACGTGCTGTTTCTGCGTCGGTCAGGCCGCGGCTGGCGTGATGGTCAGCAGCTTGCCCATCGCCGCGAGCACGGACGGTTCGACCCGGTAGTACACCCATGTTCCTCGCCGCTCCGAGGTCAGCAGGCCGGCGTCCTTGAGCTTCTTGAGGTGGTGGGAGACGGTCGGCTGGGAGACACCGACGTCGGAGATGTCGCACACGCAGGCCTCGCCGCCCTCGTGGGAGGCGACCGCTGAGAACAGCCGAAGCCGGACCGGATCGCCCAGGGCCTTGAACATGCGCGCGGCCGTTTCGGCCTCCTCCGCGGTGAACGGGCGCTCGGTGAGCGGGGGGCAGCACGCCGTCACGGCATCGGACGCCTCAGGCTCGAGCAGGGGCAGCACCTTCGTATTCGACATGCATCTATGTTGACACATGTCGAACCAAGCTGGCGAGGGTCGGCCCGGCGTCCGTGGGCGCGGGGCGAGCGACCGGCGATGCCGCGCGCCGCTCCTTGCAGGTTCGATGGATGTCTATGTTGACGGGTGTCTAATCAGGTGCCATGCTTGCGATGCAGGACATCGACAAACGTCGAAGCAAAGGGGAATCTCGTGAACGCGTCCACCGCCGACAATCTGCCCGTCGTGGTCATCGGAGCCGGCCCCGTCGGCCTGGCCGCCGCCGCCCACCTCGTCGAGCGCGGACTCGAACCGCTGGTGCTGGAAGCCGGACCGAGTGCCGGCACCGCCGTCCGCGACTGGGCGCACGTGCGGCTGTTCTCCCCGTGGGCCGAGGTCATCGACCCCGCCGCCGAGAAGCTCCTGGCCCCGACCGGCTGGCCGCGCCCCGACGGCGCTGTCTACCCCATCGGCGGCGACTGGGCGGAGAAGTACCTGCAGCCGCTCGCCGAAGTCCTCGGCGACAAGGTCCGCTACGGCGCCACCGTCTCCGGCGTCGCCCGCACCGGGCGCGACCGCATCGTCGACGCCGGACGCGACGAGCAGCCCTTCACCGTCCACATCGAGCTCGCCAACGGCCGCGAGGAGTGTCAATGGCCTTGAAGTGCTCCCCGTAGGCGGCCAGGGTTTCGCCCCACTGGCGGCCTGCGAGATCTCCCCAACGGCGGCCAGTTATCTCCCCG
>NZ_JBIAIQ010000065.1:0-29339 GCF_042871525.1 Streptomyces sp. NPDC005784 | reverse complement strand
CCAACCACTCTCACACCCTTGGTGTTCCCTCCCTTGGGGGCGGGGCGGGGGGTGGGGGGGGGGGGGGCGGCGGCCGGGGGGGGGGGGGCCCCGCCCCCCCCCCCCCCGGACCGGCATGCGGGGCAGCAGTCGAAGGACCGGCGGCCGATCTTCGGATCCGCTTGCGGGTGAGGGCCTACGCCCCGGCCGAGGCGCCCTCGGGTTCAGTGCCGGCCTCAGCCGAACTCGCCCTGCCGGGAAGGTGGTTGAAGAGCAGATTAAGTACGATCGCCGTCAGGCACCCCGCACTGATCCCGCTGTTCATCACCGTCTGGAACCAGTCAGGGAACTTCTCGTAGACCGTCGGCACTCCGACCGGCAGCATGCCGATCGCGACCGAAACGGCCACCACCGTCAGGTTGTTGTTGCTGTTGAAGTCCACCCCGGCGAGGGTGCGCACCCCGCTCGCGGCGACGGTTCCGAACATCACCAGGCCCGCGCCGCCGAGCACGGGCGCGGGTATCGCCGCGACCACGGCACCCAGTTTCGGCAGCAGACCGAGCACGACGAGAATGCCGCCGGCGGCGGCGACCACCCAGCGGCTGCGCACCCGGGTCATGCCGACGAGGCCCACGTTCTGCGCGAACGCCGTGTACGGGAAGGTGTTGAAGACACCGCCGAGGACCGTGGACAGACCGTCGGCGCGCAGACCGTCCGCGAGGGTGCGCGGCTCGATCGGCCGACCGGTCATCTCGCCGACCGCGATGAAGTCACCCGTGGTCTCGGTCATGGTTACCAGGGCCACGGCCAGCATCGAGACGATCGCGGAGGCGTGGAACGACGGCGCACCGAAGTGGAACGGCGTGCTGATCCCGATCCAGTCTGCCTCCCCGACCCCGCCGAAGTCCGTGAACCCGAACGGAACCGCGACCGCGAGACCCACGGCGATGCCGACGAGGACCGCGATGCGCCCGAGGAAGGCCGGTGCGAACCGCTGCACGCCCAGCACCACGGCCAGGACGAAGCCGGCGAGCACCAGGTTCTTCGGCTCCCCGAAGTCCTTGGAACCGACGCCTCCCGCGGCCCAGTTGCCCGCCACCGGCAGCAGCGAGACACCGATGATCAGGATGACCGTGCCCGTGACCAGCGGCGGGAAGAAGCGCAGCAGCCTTCCGAAGACCGGGGCGAGCAGGACGATCGCGAGACCCGCGACGATCACCGACCCGTAGATCGCGGGCAGTCCGCCGCCCGTCGTGCCGATGAGCACCATGGGGGAGACGGCGGCGAAAGTGCACCCCTGCATGATCGGCAGCCGCACGCCGAAGCGCCAGAAGCCCACACACTGGATCAGCGTCGCGATTCCGCACACCAGCAGATCCGCGGTGATCAGGTACGCCAGGTCGGCGGGCGACAGCCTCATCGCGCCGCCCACGATCAGTGGAACCGCCACCGCGCCCGCGTACATCGCGAGCACGTGCTGGAGACCGAAGGCGGCCAGGTGGCGGACGGGTGGAACCTCGTCGACGGGATGCACGGGAGCGGTGGTTGCCATGGGCACTCCAGAAGCTGCGGGGTGAGGGGGTGGTCCGCACGACACGAGCGCGCCCGGACAGCACGAGACCGTAGGTGGCTTGAACAGTTTGTTGATGTCCGGCCTGTTGCCGATATGTGTCATGCCCACGGAACTGTCGCGGACTCCGCCATGATCCCGCGTCATCCCGCGACCGGCCTGGCCAGGACCTCGTCACATCCCGGCAACCGACGTCGCTACGACCTCGCCGTCCGCGCCGCCGTCCACAGCGCGTCCCAGTCGGGCAGCTTGACCACGCCGCGGCCCAGCCTGGCTCCCAGCTCCGCCTCGGCCCGCTCGATCGCCTGCCACCCGGCCCATTCGACCGGCCGTACCCCCTCGGCACGCAGCGCCGTGAGCGGATCCTCGGCGATCTCTCGCCGTACGAGCGCGGGGGCGTCCTCCAGCAGGGAGGTCACCGTCTCCTTGGCGCACGGGCGGTTGGTCCCGATCACCCCGGTCGGGCCGCGCTTGATCCAGCCGGCCACGTACTCGCCCGGCGCCACCACGCCGTCCCGCAGGACCCGTCCCGCCCGCTGCGGCACCGTGCCACGGTCGGGGTCGAACGGCAGTCCGTCCAGCGGCACTCCGCGATAGCCCACCGAACGCAGCACCAACTGGGCCTCGATCTCCTCGAATCGACCGGTTCCCGTCACCCCGCCCGCTCCGTCCGGCACCGTCCGCTCGAAACGCACCGCGCCCACCCGCCCGCCGTCGGCGAGGAGTTCGACGGGGCGAAGGAAGAAGCGCGGGCGGATGAGGCGCGGGCGGCCCAGTGGCGCGGCCGCCGCCCAGCCCCGCAGGACCTCCACGTTGCGGCGCTGCGCGGCAGGCAGCCCCGACGGATCGAGGTAGGCCGGGTCGAGCGCCAACTCCGCCTCGTCCACGCTGATCTCGGCCTCCGGCAGGGCGCCCAGCTCGCGCAGCTCCTTGGTGGTGAAGCGGGCCTGCGACGGTCCGCGCCGTCCGACCATGCTGATCTCGGTGACCTCGCTCGCGGCCAGCGCGCTGAGCGCCGCCTGCGGCATGTCGGTGGGGCTCAGTTCGGGCGCGCCGCGGGCCAGGATCCGGGTCACGTCGACGGCGACGTTCCCGACGCCGATGACCACGGCCGAGCGTGCGCCGGCCACGAATCCGTCGGCCACGGAATCGGGGTGCGCGCTGTACCAGGAGACGAACTCGGTCGCCGACCAGCTGCCGGGCAGGTCCTCGCCGGGCACACCGAGATGCCGGTCGGTGGCGGCGCCGACGCAGTACACGACCGCGTGGTACAGCTCCCGCAGCCGCGCCGCCGGCACTCCGCCCGGTCCCACCCGGACGCCGCCGAGGAAGCGCACCCGCTCGTCCTCCAGGACGGTCCGCAGATTGTTCTGGAGCGACTTGATCTTCTCGTGGTCGGGTGCCACGCCGTAGCGCACCAGGCCGTACGGGCAGGGCAACCGGTCCAGGACGTCGACCCGGACATCGGGCGGCCCGCTCCGCTGGACAAGACCCTGTGCGCTGTAGACCCCACTGGGCCCCGAGCCGACGACGGCGACACGCAGCACTGCGGAACTCCTTACCCGAGGGATCAGGGAGATCGCTGACAGGACATCGCTGGTGCTTCCAGCATCGCACCAGTGGTGCTCCGCTGACAGGGTGCGGTCCGTGTCGGGTGCGCGCGTGTCCGTTCGTATGGAATGTGATGATGCGGTTACGTTCCGCATGTGCCAGACGCATCGTTCCTCAATCTGTCCGACCGCTGCCGCGCGGACGGCGACGTGTCCGTGTGGCCCGCCTGGGAAGTGCGGGAGTCCGGGGCTGCGATCAGGTCCTGGTTCAACGTCCGGCTCGCTTTCGCGGACGGGGCCCGGGTCGACCTGCTCGCCGTGCTGTCGGAGGCGGCGCTGTCGATCGAGGACGTACGCGCCGAGCCGCCCCTCTCGCTGGACGACCTCGCGGTGGTCGCCGAGTGGATCGAGGAACCGCTGTTCGAGGCGTGCGGGAGCCGCCTCGGCGCCGGCCACGACCAGGACCGGGAAAGTCAGGCGCGGCGCGCCCGGCCCGCCTGGCCGCGCGGTGTCGAGGGCCGTCTGCTGGTCGCGGAGGAGTACCGGGCGGCGCAGGAGGAGGGCCTGGATCCGGTGCTCGCCGTCATGGGCGCCACCGGCCACAGCCGCCGCAAGTCCCTGCGGCTGATCGCCGGGGCGCGTGACGCCGGGTTCCTGACACCTCGTCACGCCCGCCGTTGACCATGGCGAAGCGCTCGTGCCCCGTTGTGCGAGCTCAACGTCCGGACGCGGCCGACTACTTGGACCGACCGTCCACCGGCTCCGGGCCGGTCGCGAAGAAGCGGGACAGATCCGTCTCGCGGGGGCCGCCCGACGCCTCGGTGTCCGGGGGCACCCCCATCTCCCAGTCCAGCCGGTAGCGCTTGAACAGTTCGGCCCGCAACACCGGGACCTTCATCGGCACCCCCGGCACCAGCGCCGCGTACACCGCGCCCATGAGCAGGGCGCGCAGCATCGGGTAGTCGGCCGTGACCTGCTGCGATCCGTACCGTGCGACGGTGTCCCCGAGCAGCTCCGAGAGACGCACCTGCTCCGGACACTGGACGAATCCTTCGGCCTGGAGCAGTCCGGCCATGTGCTGGCGCATCAGTACCGGCTGATCCTGGGTGAGACCCAGGATCGCGTCGACGGCCCGCGCCATCCGCTCCCTGCCGTCCTCGCTGCGCGGCTCGCGTTCGAGTGCTTCCTCCAGCGTGCGGTGCATCAGCCGGTGCACCGCGGACTGCAGGAGCTGCCGTTTGCCGGGGAAGTAGTACGACACCAGTCCGCGCGCCGATCCCGCGCGATCCGCGATGTCCCCGAGCGTCGTGGCGTCGTAACCGCGCTCGCTCACCAGCTCCACCGCGGCCTGCAGCAACCGTTCTCGGGAACGCCGCCGCAACTCTTCATTGACCGAGGCGCTTCGCGGGGACATGCTGTAACTCCTGCGTTGACTGGCTGTCAGCCAACTATACTCAACGCGTCCGGGCCCAGACCCTTCGCGGGTCGGTTCCGGGCTGCCGCCGACCTGGGGCGACGCGGGGGATCGCCTCAGGTCGGACGCGCGGCAGCCGGCGCCCGGGGAGCGTCGTTCGATCGGCGGCCGTCCGCGGGCTTCATGAACCGGTGCTCGGCGTCACGCCCACGTCGTTCCGAGGTGGGCGCTGGTGCTTCGCGAGGTAGGCGCGTCGCCAACTCGTGACCATGTACCAGCCGACGGACAAGCTCAGCAGCACGTTGCCGACGAGGGTTTCCCTGTCGTCGCTGCGAGCCGTGTTGTGGAGAGCGGTGGCGGTGACGCAGGTGAGGAGGCTGGCGAGGAGGATCCAGAGCGCTGTCTTCATTGCGGACCTCGGGAGTATGTGACGGGGGCGCCAACGTAGCCATGGATCCCATATTGCGAGGCATTTGGCCTTTGTTGGCCAAAACTTGACCACAAGAGGCCGCCGGAGACCAAAAGCACTCCCTTCCGCATCGGAGTGTCATGCAATCGGTGATCCAGGAGAGGTGAACGGCCACCCCTGAGTCGACCGGTTGTTCGTATGGCTTCCGGGGTGTCGGGGTGCGTATCGCTCGCAGAGGTCCCGTGTCCTCCATAGAGTGGCCTGGAACCCCGAGGAGGCGTACGGACATGGAGCGAGATCAGATCCTGGCCAGGATCACGTCGATGGTGGACGACGAGCGGCGGCTGCGCGACGCGCTGGCGGCCGGGCAGATCGACGGCGCCACGGAGCACGCGCGGCTCGGGCAACTGGAGCGCGAACTCGACCAGTGCTGGGACCTGCTGCGCCAGCGGCGCGCGAAGTCCGAGTTCGGCGAGAACCCGGACGACGCACAGGTGCGTCCGTCGTCGCAGGTCGAGGACTACCGGGGCTGACGTCCGCAGTCCTGGCGGTCAGTCCGCCAGTTCGAGTACCGGCCGCAGTCCGTCCGGACGGTCCGCCGCCGGCAGATGGTCCACGAAGTGCACCGCGCAGCCCAGGGCCGCCGCACCGCCGTCCGCCCTTCGGTCGTCGCCGACCATCAGGGTGTCTTCCGGGGCGATGCCGAGTTCGGCGCAGGCGATCGCGAAGAGCCGCGGATCCGGTTTCTGGATGCCGTGCTCGTACGACAGGACGTACGTTCCGACATACGGGTCGAGACCGTGCTCACGGAAGACGGGCCGCAGGTCCCAGCCGATGTTGCTGACCACGCCGACAGCGAGGCCCCTCCCGCGCAGCGCGCCGAGCACCTCGGCGGCGTCGGGATAGGGCTTCCAGGCGGCGGGCGTCATTTGGCGGTCGTAGAGCGCGTCGTGCAGACCGGGACCGGGCAGCGACACCTGCCGGGAGACGCCGGTGTACGCCGCCCGGTGCTGCTCGGCGCTTCGGTCGCGGACCTCCCACAGGTCGGCGAGATCCGTCGGCACCGGCAGCACCGGCCGGGCACCGCCCCCGAGCGCGCCCGCCGCCTCCAGGGCCCGCGCCTTCTCGGTCAACTCCGGCTCCGGGAGCGTGTGACCGGTCTCCGCGAGCACCGCGCGCAGCCATGATTCCGCGGTCTCGATGCGGAAGAGGGTCCCGGAGAAGTCGAAGAGCACACCCTTGATGGTCATGTGGGAAATCCTTCGCGGCGCGCCCCGCGCCGGTCAAGGCGACCTGGCCCGGCCGCTCCGTCCGCGGAGAAACCGACCCGCGCCACGGCCCCGACCCACCCACCGGAGTGCGGGCACCCCGGCACGGCGATCCCGCCGGCGGTCCCGGACGGACACCCCGGCACACGAACAAGCCGGTGACCCCGCACCATTGGGGCTAGCCCAGCGCCCGCAACCCCGGTACGAACGCCACGAGGACCGGTACCACCGGCACCAGCGCGGCCGCCGCCGTCAGCTGCAGCCGACGGGCGGTCGTGAGCCGGTCCCGGGGAGTGAGGAGTCGGTCGACGCGCTGCGGGACGTGCGCGCCCGGGGTCGGGCAGGGTCCGAACACGCCCCGGTCCTCGTTGAGTTCGACCAATGCGAGAGCGATCGTGAGCCGGCCGAAGCGACGCGACGCCACGTCGTCGGCGGCGAGTTCGACCAGCCGGTGCATCTCGTCGCGGAACGCGGCGAACACGGGGACTTGCGGAAAGCCGTTGGCCAGCGCGGCCGAACAGTGCAACAGCCAGTCGTGCCGGGCCCGCGCGTGCCCCTGCTCATGGGCGAGTACGGCATCCAGTCGGCGCCCCTTGAGGCGGCGCAACGCGGCGGTCGTGATGACCAGTTGGGGAGCGGCGCCGGGCAGAAACCAGGCGTCGGGACGCTCCCCCTCCAGGACGACGAGCCGATCGGCTCCGGGCTCCTCGCCGGGCAACAACGGTGCGCGCAGCAGGAGTTCGGACCGGCTCTGCCGGCGGAGCAACCGTGCCCGCACGATCTCGCGCGTCAGCATCGCCGCGGTCCAGGCGCCACCGCACGCGAGCGCCACGGCCGTCGTGGCGGCCCAAGGACTTCCCGCACTCAGCGCGTAGGCGTCGACGACCGACGGCGGTGCGCCGTCGAAGACATGGCCGCGTACGGCCACCCAGGCGGCGGACGCGCTGAGTGTCATCGACAGGACGCAGCACAACAGCACAGCCGCCACGACGCATTGCCACACCCACAGGGCGACCACCGGCTCCCGGTCCGGCCAGCCCGCCCGCGCGAGCAGTCGCGGAGCGACCACGGAGGCCAGGGCGCCGAGCAGCAACAGTGCCGCGGGGACCATCATGGCCCGAAGCCTATGAGCGGGGCTCGCCGCTGGATACGGGCAACGACCTCAAGTGACGTACGCCACGGTTTCGCACCGCGCCCGTGGTTCCTTTCCCGACACCCCGGCTTCGGAGCGTGACCGGACTTCCCGGGGCGTGGCTTTGGCGCCCGGAAGTCAGAGCGTGACCAGCATCGCCAGCATCGCGATTCCCATCGACAGGCGGCAGGCCTGGGACAGTTCGGGGCGGTCGCCCCAGCCGACGGTGCGTGGGGTCGCTCCCGACGCGACGGCCAGGGGCAGGAGACGGGCGCCCGAGCGGAGTACGTAGCCGGTGAAGTAGAGAAGGAGCACTCCGGTGACGACGGGGACGCCCGTGCCGCCGTGGACGTGGTGGGCCGGGGAGGCGGTCATCACCGCCGCCATGTAGACCATCGCGAAGGTGCCCATCAGATGGTGCAGATGGTGCGGGCTGCCGCGGGATGTCGAGAGCGCGCGCAGCGCGGCGGCGCCGAAGACGACCGTGCAGGCGAGCCAGGCCCAGCGCGGCGGGGCCACCACGGCCGCCGGTACGGCCATCGCGGCCATGCCGAACCCCATGAGCGCCTCGCCGCCCGCGGTGCGGCGCTGTTCCTCGACCGGACTGCGCATCCGCAGCAGACAGTAGGCCCCGGTCAGCGCGCACAGCGCAACCAGCAGCCAGCCGGGTGAAGCCGGTCCGTGCACCGCGTACCTCCCCGCTCGACGATGTCGGACACGCGATGCGCGACACCCGATGCCGACAGGTGGTGCCGGGCAGCGGTGCCGGACATCGGACAGTCGGTCAGGGCATGCCCCGGGTGGCCGGTGCGCATACGAGCGCAAGGGTGTACGTGGGGGAGCGTGCGGGAGTGCACCGCAGGTGGGAGCGGCGCAGGAGAAATGATTTACAAGTAAAACACCTGCTAAGGTTTTGGCCATGAGCAGTGCGACCCCTCCCGGCCCCTCGCGTGCACGCCGGCTTCACCCCTCGCGCGCAGGCCGGCTTCCGCTGGCCGATGCGCTGCGCCTCGGCAGGCCCTCCGACATATGGTTCAAGCCCGCCCTGAGCGTCGTCGTCGCGGTCGCCCCACCGAACCTGACGCTGCTGGCGCTCGGCCGGCTGGACCTGGCGATGTACACCATGGCCGGATCGCTCTGCGCTCTCTACGCGCACGATCGGCCGTACGCCGCCCGGGCCCGCGCCCTCGCCTGGGTGGTGGCCGGGATGCTCGGCGGACTCGGCATCGCCCTTGTCACGGCCTCGCTCACCAAGAACGCCGTCGTGCTGGTCACCGTCGGCGCGCTGTTGGCCGCCGCTCAGAAGACCCTGTGCGACGCCACGCGCATCGGCCCGCCGGGACACGTGGTCCTCGCCTTCATCACCTCTGCGTCCCTGTTCGTACCGCAGAGCCTCGGCGAGGTGCCGGGCCGCCTCGCGCCGGCCGCGGCGGCGGGAGCCTGGGCCTGGATCGTCGGCATGGCCCCCGGACTCGTACGCCCGCACGGCCCGGAGCGGCGTGCCACCGCGCACGCCCTGAACGCCGCGGCCGGGTCCGTCGAGGCGCCCGACGACGCCCGTGCCGGCGCCGCGGCGGCCGCCGCCGTGCACACCGCCTGGCAGTCGCTGCTGTCCACCGGAGCCCGCTCCGCGCCCCGGCGCGCCCTCGAACGGCTCGTCGTACGGGCCGAGGTCGCGCTCGCCGCGCCCGCCGACACGGATCCCGAGGGGTTGCGCGGCTGGGCCCGCGACCTGGCCGGCACCGGGCCCGTCCCGCGTCCCGACGGCCTCGGGGACGCCGCCGACGAACTCCTCGGCGTCGAGGCCGCGCTCGCCTTCGGGGAACGGCCGCTGCTCGGCCGCCTCGGCCCGCTCGCCCCCATAGCCCTGCGCACCGCGCTCGGCTGCGCCCTCGCCGGATACGTCTCGCTCGCGCTCGGCGTCGGCCGCCCCTACTGGGCGCTGGTCACCGCCGCCTCCCTCTACCAGGCCAACGTCACCCTGACCTGGCGCCGGGGTGTTCAGCGCGTGGTCGGCAACCTGGTCGGCGTACTGGCCTTCGCCGTCCTCGCACCGCTCGCCCACGTCGGCCAGGCGGCCCTCGTCCTGTGCTGCCTCGCCCTGAACTTCGGCGCCGAGGCGCTGATGGGCCGCAATTACTGGCTCGGCAGCGTCTGCGTGACCCCCATGGCCCTGCTGATCACCGAGTTCGCGCACTCCCAGCGGTCCGGGGAACTCATCGCCGACCGGGTCCTGGACACTCTCGTGGGCGCGCTGGTCGGCTTCCTCGCAGCGGTCGCCGTGACCAACCGGCGGGCCGGTGACCGTATCGAAGAGGCGCTCTCCGCGGTGGGGCGGGCACGGGAACACGCGGCCGGACTGCTCGCCGAGGAGTACCCGGAGTCCGGCGCCCTGGAGTCCGCCCGCCGCGGTCTGTCGGCCGCCGTCGTCGACCTGCGCTCCACCGCGGACGCCGCGGCCGGCGAATGGTGGCGGCGCGCCCTGCCGGAGGAGCGGGTGATGCGGGCCGAGCAGGCCGGACACCGTACGCTCGCCGCGACGGTACGACGCCAGGGACTGCACTGCCGGGAAGGCGCACAGGCATGACGACAGCGGACGGGCGGAGAGCGGCGGACGGCGACCCGATGTCGGACGGCGACCCGGCGGCGGACGGCGTCCCCACGACGGACCGGGCGGCGCCTGCTGACGCGGGGCGTGCTGAGGCGGGGCGTGCTGACGCGGCGCCTGCCGACACAGGGCGTGTCCACGTGGCGCCTGCCCACGCAGGGCCTGCTGACACAAGGCCTGTCGGCACGGCGCCCGCTGACGAGGGGCACACCGACGCGAGTCCCGCCGACACAGTGGCGGCCGTCGTGCGTCAGTGGGAGACCGTGCGGCCGGATCTCGACACCGGGCCCATGGAGGTCATCGGGCGGGTCAACCGCTGCGCCGCCCTCCTTCAGCAGGCCGAGGACGCGCCGCTGCGCAGGGCCGGGCTCACCCGCCCCGAGTTCGACGTGCTCGGTACGCTGCGCCGCACCGGGCACGAGCTGACTCCGAGCGAGATCGCCCGCGAGACCTTCTCCTCCGGTGCCGCCGTCACCAAGCGGCTCAAGCAGCTGACCGAGCGCGGCCTGGTCGAACGGCGAGGTGACACCCGTGACCGCCGGGTCGCGCACGTCCGGCTGACCGACGCGGGCCGCGACCTGGTCGACGGTGTCCTCCCGGATCAACTCGCCTACGAGACGGGGGTCCTGTCGGGCATCGGCCGCGAACGGCAGCGCGAACTGGCCGGACTCCTGGGCGAGTTGCTCGGACAGCTGGAAGGCCGGCTGAGACTGCCGCGCACCTGACGCCGTCCCGGCGGCGGTCCCGGCGGCGATCCTGGCGGATCAGGCCTTCGCGCCCTCCGAGTAGATCCCGAAGGCCGCGCCCTGGCGGTCCCGCGCGACCGCCAGGCGTCGGCCGTTGGGTTGCGAGACGGGTTCCATCAGCAGGTGGCCGTCCGCCATGAGGACCGCGTTCGCCGTGGCGTCCACGTCCTCGACGGCGAAATAGGGCAGCCAGTGCGAGGGAACCTCGTGCGCGAAGTTCTCGTCCATCGTCACCATGCCGCCGAAGTCGGCGCCGTTGATGCCCCACTGCGGGTAGTACTCCGAAGCCTTCACGGTCCAGCCGAACACCGTCGTATAGAACTCGGTCACCCGGTCGGGGGCCCTGGTCAGGAGTTCCACCCAGCCGAGCGCGCCCGGCGCGTTGAACAGTCCCGCACCGGCGAAGGACCGCGCCTGCCACATCTGGAAGGCGGCGCCGCCCGGATCGAAGGCGACCGCGAAACGGCCCACGTCCAGCACATCCATCGGGGCGAGGACGAGGGTACCGCCGGCGGCCTGCACGGCTGCCGCGGTCGCGTCCACGTCGGTGACGGCGAACGACACGTTCCAAGCGACGGGCTGCGACTCCTGGTAGATCGGGGCGATCCCCGCGACGGCCGCGTCCCCGATGTGGGCGACCGTGTACCCGCCCGCCTCCTGGCGCGAGTCCGTCTCCGGGCGCCAGCCGAACAGATCGGCGTAGAAGCCCTTGGCGCCCTCCAGATCGTTGGTGCCTAGCTCCGTCCAGCAGGGTCCGCCGGTCACCGGCCTGTCGAGCTTCATGAGGTTCCTTCCGAAGCGAGCCCCCTCAGCACGCTAAGCCTGCCGCGGGGCACCGGCCATCCGGACGCCATCTCCGGGCGTCGAGCCCGGCCGACGGCCCTTGCCCACCGGACACCGTGCCCGGACCCCCTATGTGCGCCCGATCGACCCCACGCTCGACTCACCCGAACTTCAGGGCCGGTAACGCAACGGATGATCGGCCGGGATCTCGACGATCACGATCTCGGTTCCGTCCGGGTCCGCGATCCACATCTCGATCAGCCCCCACGGCTCCCGCACCGGCCCACGCACCACCTCGACACCGGCGGCCGTCAGCTCCTCGTGGACAGCCGCCATGTCCGCGACCTGGAGCCACAGCTTCAGCGCGGGGGAGGGCGGGGTCTCGGACCGCCCGGAGACTTCCAGGAAACCGCCGCCGAGGAAATAGACGGTCCCGCGCTCGGGACCCGTACCGAACTCGCGGTAGACGGCCAGGCCGAGCCGTTCACCGTAGAAGGCGTGCGAGCGCTCCGGGTCGGTCGGGCGCAGAAGGGTCCGGCTGCTCAGTACATGCACCATGCACCCGGAGAATAGGGCAGGGTTACGCTCGGGCGTGCCCAGCCGCGCCACTGATCGGAGAACCACTCCCATGGAAACCGCCGCCGCCACCGGACTGACCTTCCGCGACGCCACCGACAGCGATGTGGACGCCTTGGTCGCGCTGATCGATTCGGCGTACCGAGGGGACTCCAGCCGGATCGGCTGGACCACGGAGGCTGACATCCTCGCAGGTCAGCGGACCGACGCCGAAGCGGTGCTCGCCGTCGTCCAGGCGTCCGACAGCCAGCTCCTGACCGTGGAGCGGGACGGCACGGTCGTCGCCTGCTGCCAGCTGGAGCATCGTGGCGACCACGCCTACTTCGGCATGTTCGCGGTCAGTCCCGCGCTCCAGGGCGGTGGGCTCGGCAAGGTGATCATCGCCGAGGCGGAGCGGACGGTCCGCGAGGTGTGGGGCGTCACGGAGATGCACATGACCGTGATCTCCGTACGCGAGGACCTCATCGCCTGGTACGAGCGGCGCGGCTACAGCCGTACGGGACAGATGACACCCTTCCCGTACGGCGACGAACGCTTCGGCATCCCGCAGCGCGACGACCTGCGCTTCGAACTGCTGGTCAAGCCGCTCGTCTAGGCCGCCCGGTCCGGGTCCGGGCGATCTGCGGCTGCCCGGTCCGGGCCTGGGCGATCTGTGGCGGCCGACGACGGCATCGGACGGCGGCCGCGTCGACGGGGCAGGGCGGGCAGCCGTCGGCCTGCCCGACCATCCCATGCCGGCCGCCCCGCCTGACCATCCGATACCGGGGAGTACGGACGGCTCTCCGGTGGATCACGGCCGTCGGCCTCGGACAGCGGCCGGGCCGCCCGGGTGGGCACGGCCGAGCGGCCCGTCGGTGTCGCTGCCCGCTTCGTTCCGGTTATGCCGTGAAGCGGCCCGTGCGCTTGATCTCGGGGTAGTCGGTCGTGGCGCCGTCCAGTTCCAGAGCGCGTACCAGCCGGAGCTGGTCCTGGGTGTTCACCACCCAGCCGATGATCCGCAGGTCAGCCTTGCGAGCCTGTTCGACGACCTCCAGGCTCAGCCGGCGGATGTTGAGGCAGACGGTCGCGGCGCCGACCTCGACGGCGCGGTCCACGACATCGGTGCCGTAGCGGCTGGCGATCAGCGCGGTACGGACACCCGGCACCAGCCGGGCGATCTCGGCGAGCGCCTCGTCGTGGAACGACGACACCTCGACCCGCCCGATCAGGTCCTGCCGGTGCATCACCTCGGCCAGCGACCTGGCCGCCGCGACATCCTTGATCTCGGCCTGCAACGGCGTCCTGACGGCTTCCAGGACCTCCTCGAAGACGGGGACGTGCTCACCGCGCCCCGCGTCCAGCGTGCGCAGCTCCGCGAGCGTCTTCTCGGCGATCGGCCCCGAGCCGTCGGTCGTACGGTCCACTTCGGCGTCGTGCATGACGACGAGGGCGCCGTCCTTGCTCAGATGCAGATCGAGTTCGATCAGGTCCAGGCCCGCGTTCTGGGCGGCGATGAAGGAACGCAGGGTGTTCTCGGGTTCGACACCCATCACTCCGCGGTGACCGATGGTGAGGAAGTTCAAGATTCGACTCGCTTCCGTCGACGGCGGCTCGGCTCGCGCGTGGTTCCGACGGGGGCGTCCACGCGGCAAGGCCGCAGCCTAATGGCCTGGCTGTGCTATGTACCCGTTCCTACGCGGTGCAATGGGAGTGTCGGGCTCACGCGGTGCAATGGGAGTGTCGCCCCCGCGCTGTGCGAGGAGTCTCGGGCCCGCGCGATGCGAGGGGGATGTCGGGCCCGCGCGATGCGAGGGGGATGTCGGGCCCGCGCGCCGCGCTGGGAGCGCCGACGGGAGATCTGTGCCGTCTCCCTGGTGGGTCACTCCCCGGTGGGTCACTCCGTGGTGGACGCGTCCCGGGGCGGTCGGCCGGGAGCCATGGCCCCGTCATGGCCCTTGCCTCTTCGAGTTCCGCTCGCTAGTGGTGTCCCTGCCGTGCGGGGCGATCCGACCCGCCGGCTCCCTCCTCCGTCTGTCGTACGACTGGCGTACGGCAGGCGAGTCCGCCCCGGAAGAGGTGCCGCGATGCCGACCGAACCCGCCCCTGATGTCCTCGCTCTCGTCGATGCCATCAAGGCCCATTTCCCCGATGTCGGGGGCACCGTGACCGAAGCGGCCGAGGCACGCCGCATTCTGGCCGCCGTGCCCGCGTGGCCCTTCGAGCCGCCGGTGGTCGGGTCGGTCGAGGACCGGGCGATACCGGGTCCCGCGGGCGCCCCGGAGCTTCCCGTACGTGTCTACCTGCCGCCGCCGTCTCCAACTCCCTTACCCGGCGCCGCTGTTCCGCCGCGCCCCACCGTGGTCTTCTTCCATGGAGGCGGCTGGGTCATCGGCGGCCTGGACACGCACGACTCCATCGCGCGCGCCCTGTGCCGGGGCGCCGGCGCGGCCGTCGTGTCGGTCGGCTACCGGCTCGCGCCGGAGGCGCGCTTCCCCGCGGCCGTCGACGACGCGTACGCGGCGCTGTGCTGGGCCGCCGAACACATCGGTGAACTGGGCGCTGACCAGGGGGCGTTGGTCGTCGCCGGTGACAGTGCGGGCGGGAATCTCGCCGCCGTGTCCGCGATCGTCGCCCGCGACCGGGGCGGCCCCGCGCTCGCGCTCCAGGTGCTCATCTATCCGGCGACGGACGCGCGTCCGAGGCAGGACGCGCCCTCCTGGGGCGGACCCGGGTACTTCCTCACGGCGGCGCACGGACGTTGGTTCGCCGAGCAGTACTTCGGCCCCGACGCCGACCGCACGCACCCCTGGGCCTCGCCTCTCCTGGCCGATCCGCACGGTCTGCCGCCCGCCCATGTCGTGACAGCGGGCTTCGATCCCCTCTGTGACGAGGGCCACGCGTACGCCGCCAGGCTGAGGGAAGCCGGAGTACGCGTCACGGAGATCCACTACCCGGGCATGTTCCACGGGTTCTTCGGCTTCCCCGAGCTTCTCGCGGATGCCCGCACCGCCCAGGGGACTGTGGTGGATGTCATTGCCTCCACGGTGTCCGGCAGGAAAAAGAGCGGCTAAGGCGGGGGGTGTGCAGGATAATCTCCCGAGTTCCCGCTTGCGGAAAGGAACCTCGAAAACATACGGTGTTCATACGCGAGGTTCTCCTGTGGAGGGTGGGACATGACGGAAGTTCTTGTGCAGGTGGGTACGGAGGAGCGGGTTCCTCCCGTGGCCAGGGTCGTGGAGCACCCGGCATGGCCCGTGCTCAAGGATGCCGTGGAGGAGATCCGCCCCTGGCAGTCCAAGGACGGCTCCATCGACTTCGAGGCGGACGACGCCCCCGACGCCTCCGACGTCGACCTGGCCGTGCGCCGGGCGATAGACGCGATCGAGCGGCTCTCCCCGCTGGTGCCCCACGACGCCGCGTACCACGAGGCGCTCGTCAGGGATCTGCGCCGCTGGGCCGACGGCGGCTTCCAGGTGCCCGACTTCCTCGACTCGCTGCTCGCCTTCCAGCCCGCCGCGAACCGCGAGGACGGCCTTCAGCACCTGGTCTTCTTCCCCATGTACACGCAGAACGGCAACCTGGACCGCAACTTCGAGGCGGTCGTGCTGCGCATGGTGTGGCCCGAGTGGCTGGCGGAACTGGAGCGCACCCGCTACGACAACCCGCTGTTCTGCGGCATCACGTTCGAGGACTTCACCGCGGGTTACGACACCAACTCGGCCGTCCTCTTCCCGGAGACGATCGCGGTGCGCGAGGCTCCCGAGCGCTTCTCCTGGGGCGGCATCTTCTGCGACCGCGAGGCCGCCCGCTTCCGTGCCGTCACCGACGCCGCAGTGGACACCCTGGGCCTCGAGCTGCCCGAGGACATCGCCGCCATGGTCCACGACCAGGAGCGCTGCGAGCAGGCCTTCGTGCTCTGGGACATGGTCCACGACCGCACCCACAGCCATGGCGACCTGCCGTTCGACCCGTTCATGATCAAGCAGCGCCAGCCGTTCTGGATGTACGGCCTGGAAGAGCTGCGCTGCGACCTCACCGCCTTCAAGGAGGCCGTGAAGCTGGAGTCCGAGGGCAACGCGCACGGCCGCGACGTGCAGTACGCCGTGCTCTTCGACCGGATGTTCCGCTTCCCCGTCACCGGCGACCGCGTCCGCAACTACGACGGTCTCGGCGGCCAGCTCCTCTTCGCCTACCTGCACAAGCACGACGTCGTCCGCTGGACCGACAACAAGCTGCACATCGACTGGCAGCGCGCCCCGCAGGTCACCAACCAGCTGTGCTCCGAGATCGAGGACCTCTACCGGGCCGGCATCGACCGCCCGAAGCTCGTCCACTGGTTCAAGGCGTACGAGCTGGTCTCCACCTACCTCGCCCCGCACCCGGGCTCCCGCTGGGCCAAGGGTCCGGACGCCCTCGACCTGTCCCAGCCGCCCCGCAAGCTGGTCGACGACGTGCTTCCGGACGAGTTTCCCCTGAGCATGTTCTATGAGGCGCTCTCCAAAAAGCTGAAGAACGTGATCGCCTCCACCAAGGGCATCACCGCGGCCGGCTCCGAGCGGGTCGCCGCGTGACCGACCGCGGTAGCGAGAACATTGCTCAGGAGGCGAAGACCATGGGGAACGGGGCTCTCAGCGGTGCGGTGATCGCGGTGGCGGGCGCGGGTGGACCCGCCGGCCGGGCGGCACTGCTCAGGCTCGCCGAGGCGGGCGCGACCGTCATCGGCGCGGACAACGACCCGGAGCGGCTGGCGGAAGCCGTGGACGCGGCCCGTTACGCGCACGGCGGCTCCACCGTCGTCGGCGACACCGTCGACCTGCTCGACCTCCAGTCGACCCGCGACTGGGCCACACGCATCCAGAAGGACTTCGGCCACGTGGACGGCCTCGTCCACCTCGTCGGTGGCTGGCGCGGCAGCGAGACCTTCACCAAGACGGTTCTCGACGACTGGGACCTGCTCGAACTGCTGCTCATCCGCACCGTGCAGCACACCACGCTCGCCTTCCACGAGGCGCTGCAGGCCAGCGACCGCGGCCGGTACGTCCTGATCAGCGCCGCCGGGGCGAGCAATCCCACCGCGGGCAACGCCGCCTACTCCGCGGCCAAGGCCGCCGCCGAGGCGTGGACCCTGGCCATGGCGGACTACTTCCGCAAGGCCGGGATCGCCGAGGGCGCGGACGGCCCGACGTCCGCTGCTGCCATCCTGGTGGTGAAGGCGTTGGTGCACGACGCGATGCGCGCCGAGCGGCCGAACGCGAAGTTCGCGGGCTTCACGGACGTCAAGGAACTGGCCGAGTCCATCGTCGGCGTCTGGGACCGGCCCGCCGGTGAAGTGAACGGGAAACGTCTGTGGCTGACCGAGAAGCCGTGAACCCTCCGAAGACCGACGCCCGGCGACATCACGACCCGGCCGTCCGCGGTTTCGCCAGTGACAACTACGCGGGGGCCCACCCCGAGGTGCTCGCCGCGCTGGCCCTGGCCAACGGCGGGCACCAGGTCGCGTACGGCGAGGACGACTACACGGACAACCTCCAGGGGATCATCCGCAGTCACTTCGGCGCCACGGCGGAGGCCTTCCCGGTCTTCAACGGCACAGGCGCGAACGTGGTCGCGCTCCAGGCGGTCACCGACCGCTGGGGCGCGGTGATCTGCGCGGAGAGCGCGCACATCAACGTCGACGAGGGCGGCGCCCCCGAGCGGATGGGCGGCCTCAAGCTGCTCACGGTGCCCACGCCCGACGGCAAGCTCACACCCGAACTGATCGACCGACAGGCGTTCGGCTGGGACGACGAGCACCGTGCGATGCCGCAGGTCGTCTCGATCACCCAGAGCACCGAACTGGGCACGCTCTACACACCCGGCGAGATCCGCGCGATCTGCGACCACGCCCACGCGCACGGCATGAAGGTGCACCTGGACGGGTCCCGGATATCCAACGCGGCCGCCTCCCTGGACGTCCCGATGCGGACGTTCACCAACGCGGTCGGCGTCGACATCCTGTCGCTGGGCGGCACGAAGAACGGCGCGCTGTTCGGCGAGGCTGTCGTCGTCCTGAACCAGGACGCCGTCAGCCACATGAAGCATCTGCGCAAGCTGTCGATGCAGCTCGCCTCCAAGATGCGCTTCGTCTCGGTGCAGTTGGAGGCGCTGCTCGCCAAGGACCTGTGGCTGCGCAACGCCCGGCACGCCAACGAGATGGCACAGCGGCTGGCCGAGGGCGTCCGCGCCGTGCACGGAGTGGAGATCCTCTACCCGGTCCAGGCCAACGCGGTCTTCGCCCGGCTCCCGCACGACGTGAGCGAGCGGCTGCAGAAGCGCTACCGCTTCTACTTCTGGGACGAGTCCGCCGGAGACGTCCGCTGGATGTGCGCCTTCGACACGACCGAGGACGACGTCGACGGGTTCGTGGCCGCGCTCAAGGAGGAGATGGCTCAGCAGTAGCAGGGCGCTCCGGAGACCTCCGGGCTGCCCGCGCGCACCCTCACGCACGCACCCTCACGCACCAGGCACTGATGCATAGATATGCGGTCACCCGAAAAGTCATTGACTCTCGGGTGGCCGCATTCCTATGCTCTACGGGCATGGAGCTGATCCAGGAAAACAGCGACCTGTCCGCGTATCTGGCCGCCGACGAGGTTGTCGACCACTATCATCCGCTCGTCCGCGAGACGGCCGCACGGCTCGCCGCGGGGGCCGTCGACTCGTATGCCTATGCGCGTTCGGCGTTTGAGTTCGTGCGGGACACCATCCCGCACTCGTACGATTCGGGCGATGCGCGGGTCACCTGGCGCGCCTCCGACGTGCTGGAGCAGCGCACCGGCATCTGTTACGCCAAGTCCCACGCGCTCGCCGCGCTGCTGCGGGCCGAGGACATTCCGACCGCGTTCTGCTACCAGAAGTTCGAGGAGGTGCACGGCCTCGTCGCCGTACGCCTCGACGGAGCCTGGCACCGGCAGGACCCTCGCGGCAACAAGCCGGGTGTGGACGCGCAGTTCTCCCTCGACGGCGAACGGCTGGCCTTCACGCCCGACCCGGAGTGCAATGAGGTGGACTATCCGGAGCTGTACGCTGAACCTCACCCGGTCGTGGTCGGCGTCCTGAAGGCCGCGCCCGGCCTGCTGTCCTTGTCACGGACGCTCCCCACCACACTCTGAGGCGAGGCAGACGATGACTCTCACGCTCACCGTGTCCGACGAGGTGCGCGCCCTCGCGCCCGGTTTCACCCATGTCGCCGTCGAGGCGGACGGGCTGGTCAACGGACCCAGTACGGAGGGGACTTCGGCGCTCCTGGACGACGCGGTCCGGCGGCTGGCCGGACGGCTGGAAGGGCGGGCTCCGCACGAGGACCCGCACATGGCGGCCTGGCGGGAGGTCTACACGGCGTTCGGCTCCAAGCCCTCGCGCACCCGCAACTCCGCGGAGGCGCTGGCCAAACGCGCGCTGGCGGACGGGGGCCTGCCGCGGATCAACGTCCTCGTGGACGTCTACAACGCGATCAGCGTGGCCCACCTGATCCCCGTCGGCGGCGAGGACACCGACCACATCCGGGGTGCGATGCGCCTCGTGCGCGCCACGGGCGACGAGGACTTCGTGACCGTCGCGGGCGGTGCGGAGACCGTCGAACACCCCGACGCGGGCGAGGTGGTGTGGCGCGACGACACCGGCGTCACCTGCCGCCGCTGGAACTGTCGCCAGGGTCCGCGCACCCGGCTCACGGAGCAATCCGCCTCAGCCCTCTTCCTGTTGGAGAGCCTAGCCCCGATGCCGGTCGCCGACGTCGAGGCCGCGGGCGCCGAACTCGCCGAGCTGCTCCAGAAGTTCAGCCCCGGGGCGCGGATCACCGTCCACGCCCCGGAATGACGACTCGGCGCGGCGCGCGCCGTACGAGACGGTTCAGCGCTTCTCGGCCGCGCGTACCTCTTCGGGGGTCGGCGCGGTGCCGCCGAGGTGGGCGGGCATCCACCAGGTGTCGTCCGGCCCCTTGGGGCGTACGGGATAGGCGCGCTGTGCCGCTTCGAGCAGCTCCTGGACCCGCTCGCGCAGCCGCCGCGTGATGGCGCCCGCGTACTGGTCCTGCGGGGCCTCCATCGGCTCGCCGACCCGGATGGTGATCGGGGTGTGGCTGCGCTTGAAGTTGCGCGGGTGGCCCTTGGTCCACAGCCGCTGCGTGCCCCACAAAGCCACGGGGATGAGCGGGACGCCGGCCTCCTGGGCCATGCGCGCGGCACCCGACTTGAAGCTCTTCAGAGTGAAGGACTGCGAGATGGTCGCTTCGGGGAAGACGCCGACGATCTCACCGGAACGCAGCGAGTCCAGCGCGTGCTGGTAAGCGGTCTCGCCCTGCTGACGGTCCACGGGAATGTGCTTCATGCCCCGCATCAGCGGACCGGAGATCTTGTGCCGGAAGACCGACTCCTTCGCCATGAAACGCACCAGGCGCTTCTGCGGCAGAGCGGCCAGGCCGTCGAAGATGAAGTCCAGATAGCTGATGTGGTTGCTGACCAGCACGGCGCCGCCCGAGCGCGGAATGTTCTCCGATCCCTTGCAGTCGATCTTGAGGTCCCACGCCTTGAAGAGCGTTTGGGCGAGGCCGACGACGGGACGGTAGACAAGCTCTGCCATGGACGGGGTGGACCCTTCTCTCTGCCTGGGAAGGGGTCTCCCGGCGGGAAAGTTACGCAGCCGTAGGTTTACGGCATTGCGCAGATCGTGCCCGAAGAACGGACGGGAGGCCAGCCCCGGTGCCTTGGAACGGCGAGATCCTCGTCACGTCGCACCCTTGATCCACCTCGGGGTTTTAACCCGTCTTTACTTGGCGCGTATCGTCACGCGGCGCACAACCAGGTACATCTCACACCCGAGGCAGTACCCGAACGCGGCATTGAGAAACGCCGCCCCGAGAGCGCACCCGGTCGCCGCCGACCCCAGCCACTGCGGGCCCGCGGTCCAGCCGATCAGACCCATCACCGCGAAGGCGAGCCCGACCGCCTGCGCGAACCGCGGGGGCTCCGGCGCCTCGAACTCCGTCGGCGGCCCGAGTCGCGGCCGTACGGCCTTCCTGAAGACCCAGCCGTACGGCGAGCGCGTCACGCCGCCCGCCGCGCCCAGGGCGAAGGCCAGCGTCTGCCACGCAAGCAGCCAGACGCTCCCGGTGATCAGCGTCACCGCCAGTACGACGGTCGTCACGGCCGCACCGAACCGCGGCCCTCTCGCATCGATGTCCATGAATCCAGCATTCCGTATGCGGGGTGCCGGGTGGCCCCGGGAATCTTTGCGGTCTCATGAATGCTTGTGCATGTGATGAACGGACTTGTGGTGTGCGTGGTGGTGCTCGCGGCGGCGAGCGTCTACGGAGTGCTGCACCGGCGGCGGAGCGGGAGGGTGCGTGTGCGCGGGCGTGACGGCGGAAAGCGGCTCGGTGCGGCGGAGTTGGGCGAGGCGCTCGGTGAACGGGCCACGCTCGTGCAGTTCTCCAGCGCCTTCTGCGCCCCCTGCCGGGCGACCCGGCGGGTGCTCGGCGAGGTGGCCGGCGTCGTCCCCGGGGTGTCGCACGTGGAGATCGACGCCGAGGACCACCTCGACCTCGTACGCGAACTCGGCATCCTCAAGACGCCCACGGTGTTCGTGCTCGACGCCGACGGGCGGATCGTGCGGCGGGCGACGGGACAGCCGCGCAAGGCGGACGTCATCGCGGCCCTCGGAGAGGCGGTCTGACCGGTGGCGATCATGGTGAGGCATCTCGCACATGCCGGTACGCCCTTGACTGCGCCCGTCGCCTCTCGTCAGCCTGACCGTATGTCACCGGAAACCCTTCTCCCCGAGCTCGTCGACGTGGACCCGTCCCGCACCGCGGGTGCGCGCGGTCCCGGCTGTTGAGCAGCCAAGGACCGCTCCCCGCCCTCGGTTCCGCCCGAGCGGCGGGAACCCCACGTCGCCTCTCGCAGAAGGACAGCTCCATGACGGCCACGCCCGGCCTCGGCACTCCACGGCCCGCCTCCCCGGATCTGCTGCGCTCGGTGTTCCGGCGGCACGCGGCCGGTGTCGCCGTGATCACCGCCTCGGGCGCCCGCGGTCCCGTCGGTTTCACCGCCACCTCGCTCACCTCGGTCTCGGCCGACCCCCCGGTCGTCTCGTTCGGTATCGGCACCGGCGCCTCCAGCTGGCCGGCGATATCCGACACCGGCCATGTCGGCGTCCATGTGCTCGGTGAACACCAGCGGGAGCTGGCCACCACCTTCGCCCGCAGTGGCGCCGACCGGTTCGGCGCGCCCACCCGTTGGCGTAAAGGACCCGAGGAAGTTCCAGTACTGGACGACGTCCTCGCCTGGCTGGTGTGCCGTGTCGTGGCGCGGGTGCCGGCGGGGGACCACCGCATCGTCCTGGCGGAGGTCGTGCTGGGCGATCACTCGGGTGCGGGCAGCCCCCTGCTGTACCACCAGGGCCGGTTCAACGGACTGCGCGACTGACCGTGCAGGCCGGGTCGTCCACTGTGCTACTCGCCGGTTCTACTCGCTGGTTACACACAGTTGCGAAGGTCACAGTCCAAAGCGCTTGCTCAGTGGGCGTCCGATGGGTGTACTGGTGAGTAATATTTCGGTCGGAGCGCGGGCCGCCCCGACCGGGATCGGCCGCTTCAGGCGCCTATGCTGCCTGAAAGAAGGCAGCCCAGAAATGACGATGCAGTAGGAGAGCCGGCGTGAGCTTGAGGATCGTTGTCACTGTGAAGTACGTGCCCGACGCCACTGGCGACCGGCACTTCGCCGATGACCTGACCGTCGACCGTGACGACGTGGACGGCCTGCTGTCGGAGCTCGACGAGTACGCCGTCGAGCAGGCGCTGCAGATCGCCGACGCGGCGGACGACGCCGAGATCACCGTGCTGACCGTCGGCCCCGAGGACGCCAAGGACGCGCTGCGCAAGGCGCTGTCCATGGGCGCCGACAAGGCCATCCACGTCGAGGACGACGACCTGCACGGCACCGACGCCATCGGCACCTCCCTGGTGCTGGCCAAGGCGATCGAGAAGGCCGGTTTCGACCTGGTCATCTCCGGCATGGCGTCCACCGACGGCACCGCCGGCATCGTCCCGGCGCTGCTGGCCGAGCGCCTCGGTGTCCCGCAGGTCACCCTGCTCTCCGAGGTCTCCGTCGAGGACGGTGTGGTCAAGGGCCGTCGCGACGGCGACACCGCCTCCGAGCAGCTGGAGGCATCCCTTCCCGCGGTCGTGTCGGTGACCGACCAGTCGGGCGAGGCGCGTTACCCGTCCTTCAAGGGCATCATGGCCGCCAAGAAGAAGCCGGTTCAGGCCTGGGACCTCGAGGACCTGGAGATCGAGACGGACGAGGTCGGTCTCGAGGGTGCCTGGACCAAGGTCGACTCCGCCACCGAGCGTCCGGCGCGCACCGCCGGAACGATCGTCAAGGACGAGGGCGAGGGCGGCAAGCAGCTCGCCGAGTTCCTCGCGGGCCAGAAGTTCATCTAGTCGCCGAGGGTCCGGGTCTCGCTCCCGGACCGTTGCAGCGGCCACGGCCCACCCCGCTCACCGCCCTCAGACTTCGTAATCCGCAGGAGCACTCCCATGGCTGAAGTTCTCGTCTACGTCGACCACGTGGACGGTGCCGTCCGCAAGCCCACCCTCGAACTGCTGACGCTGGCCCGCCGCATCGGCGAGCCCGTCGCCGTCGCCCTCGGCTCCGGTGCCGAGAACACCGCCGCCGTGCTCGCCGAGCACGGCGCCGTGAAGGTCCTCACGCACGACGCCGCCGAGTACGTCGACTACCTCGTCGTGCCGAAGGTGGACGCGCTCCAGGCCGCGTACGACGCCGTCTCCCCGGCCGCCGTGCTCGTCCCGTCCTCCGCCGAGGGCAAGGAGATCGCGGCCCGCCTCGCGGTCCGTATCGGCTCGGGCATCATCACCGACGCCACCGACGTGGAGGCCGGTGACGAGGGTCCGGTGGCCACGCAGTCCGCGTTCGCCGCCTCCTTCACCACCAAGTCCCGTGTCGCCAAGGGCACCCCGGTCATCACGGTCAAGCCGAACTCGGCCGCCGTGGAGGCCGCCCCGGCCGCCGGCGCCGTCGAGGCCCTCGCGGTCACCTTCTCCGAGAAGGCCACCGGCACCAAGGTCACCGCCCGCACGCCGCGCGAGTCGACCGGCCGCCCCGAGCTGACCGAGGCCGCGATCGTCGTCTCCGGCGGCCGTGGCGTCAACGGCGCCGAGAACTTCTCGGTCATCGAGAACCTGGCCGACTCGCTCGGTGCAGCCGTGGGCGCCTCGCGTGCCGCGGTCGACGCCGGCTGGTACCCGCACACCAACCAGGTCGGCCAGACCGGCAAGTCCGTCTCGCCGCAGCTCTACATCGCCTCCGGCATCTCCGGCGCCATCCAGCACCGCGCCGGAATGCAGACGTCGAAGACGATCGTGGCGATCAACAAGGACGCCGAGGCGCCCATCTTCGACCTGGTCGACTACGGCGTGGTCGGCGACCTCTTCGAGGTCGTCCCGCAGCTCACCGAGGAGATCAAGGCCCGCAAGGGCTGATCCCGCAGCGCTGTACGAGGCCCCCGTGACCGGACACCGGTCACGGGGGCTTTCGTTCATCCCGGCGGCCGGTGGGACCCGCAAGGCCAGGGTGGTCGCTCGGGAACCGGCTGTCCGGCGAGAGAGTGGGGCCGAGCGGAGTGTCCCGCGATCCAAGAGGGTGTTGACCTGCGGGAAGCTCGCCGGATAACTTCGTTCTACGGATTATTGATTCCGCACTGCGGAAAACAGGAGGGTGTGGGATGGGTCAGGGTCAGCAGGAGAAGGTGGCGACGAGCCTCGCGGGCGCCGTCACCGAAGCGGTCAGCACCTCTCTCGCCCCCGTCGACGCGGAACTGGAACGCCGCTACCCCGGCGACCCCGGTACCCGGCAGCCCGTCCATACCGTGTACGTCCCCGGGGACGCGTTCGCCGCCGACACCATCCGCACCTGGGGTGACCGCGCCCTCGCGGCCCTCGACGAACACGCCCCGGACGCCGCGTCCTTCGCCGCGGTCCTCGGCCTCACGGACGAACTCGCCGGGCCCGTGTACGACCGCGTACGGGCCAAGCTGGAGCGCGAACCCGTCGAGGACCTGCGCGTCGACTTCGAGGACGGCTACGGCCCGCGCCCGGACGCCGAGGAGGACGCGGCGGCGGCCCGCGCGGCCCGGCTGATCGCCGAGGCGTACGAGAACGGCAACGCGGCCCCGTACATGGGCATCCGCATGAAGTGCATGGAGGCGCCGGTCCGTGACCGGGGCATCCGCACCCTCGACATCTTCCTGACGGGTCTGATGGAGGCGGGAGGCCTGCCCGACGGACTCGTCCTCACCCTGCCCAAGGTGACGTACGCGGAACAGGTCACCGCGATGGTCCTGCTCTTGGGCGAGTTCGAGAAGGCCCGCGGCCTGGAGCCCGGCCGGATCGGCTTCGAGATCCAGATCGAGACCAGCCAGTCCATCCTCGCCACGGACGGCACCGCCACCGTCGCCCGCATGATCCAGGCCGCCGAGGGCCGCGCCACCGGACTGCACTACGGCACCTTCGACTACAGCGCCTGCCTCGGTGTCTCCGCGGCCTACCAGTCGAGCGACCACCCGGCCGCCGACCACGCCAAGGCGATCATGCAGGTCGCCGCCGCCGGCACCGGCGTACGCCTCTCGGACGGGTCCACCAACGTCCTGCCCGTCGGCCCCACCGAGAAGGTCCACGACGCCTGGCGCCTGCACTACGGCCTCACCCGCCGCGCCCTGGCCCGCGCCTACTACCAGGGCTGGGACATGCACCCCGGCCACCTCCCGACCCGCTACGCGGCCGTCTTCGCCTTCTACCGCGAGGGCTTCGAACAGGCCGCCGCCCGCCTCTCCCGCTACGCCGGCCACGCGTCCGGCGACGTGATGGACGAACCCGCCACCGCCAAGGCCCTCAGCGGCTATCTGCTGCGCGGCCTGGACTGCGGCGCCCTGGACATCCCGGAAGTCGCCCGCGCGACGGGCCTGACCCGACCCGAACTGGAGGCCTTCGCGGCGCCGCGGCGAGGGGATCTGACGGTTTCCGGCCGGTAGCGGAGGCCGCCCGCGTCGGGCACGCGGGCGGGACGGCGGGCGGTCGGCGCCGAGCGGGGCGCACTGGTCGGGACAGCCCCGCGGACCGGTGCGCGGACCCTCGTCGGCACCCGGCGCCCTGAGCGGGGCGGACGCCGGTGCCGCGATGGGTCAGCGCGCCGGCGGCAGTTCTCCGGAACCCCGGGTGATCAGCCGGGTCGGGAGTTCGATGCGTTCCGGAGCGATGAGGTTGCCGTCGAGCTGGCGGAAGAGGCGTTCCGCGGCGGTGCGGCCGAGGGCGGCGGCGTCCTGGGCGACGACGGTGACGCCTGGTTCCAGGAGGTCGGCGAGCTCGATGTCGTCGAAGCCGACGAGGGCGACGGGGCGGCCGCGCTCGGCGATGACACGGACGACGGTCACGGTGACCCGGTTGTTGCCCGCGAAGACCGCGGTGACGGGCGAGGGGCCGGAGAGCATGTCCTCGGCCGCCTTGCGCACCCGCTGCGGATCGGTGACGCCCAGCGACATCCAGCCGTCCTCGACCGGTATCCCGGCGTCATCCATGGCGGCCCGGTAGCCGCGCAGCCGCTCGGCGGCGGTGTGGATGCGCGGCATGTCGCCGATGAAGCCGATCCGGCGGTGGCCGTGCGCGATGAGGTGGGCGACACCGTTCCGGGCTCCGCCGAAGCTGTCCGACAGGACGACGTCGGCGTCGATCCTCCCGGCCGGGCGGTCCACGAACACCGTGGCGACGCCCGCCTTTATCTCCGGCTCCAGATAGCGGTGGTCGTCGCCGGCCGGGATCACCACCAGCCCGTCCACACGGCGCGCGCAGAGCGCGAGGACCAGTTCCTGCTCGCGCTCCGGGTCCTCCGCGCTGGAACCGTTGATCAGCAGGGCTCCGTGCGCACGCGCCACCTCCTCGACCGCGCGGCTCAGCGGTCCGTAGAAGGGGTCCGCGAGGTCCTCCAGGACCAGCCCGATGCTCGCGGTACGGCCCTTGCGCAGCACCCGGGCACTGTCGTTGCGGCGGAAGCCCAGCGCCTCGATGGCCTCCTGGACACGTCGCTCGGTGTCCGGGGTGACCCCGGGCTCGGCGTTGACCACCCGGGAGACCGTCTTCAGACCGACTCCCGCACGCGACGCCACGTCCTTCATGGTCGGACGGTTTCCGTAGCGGTTCTCGGATCGGCGGGCGGTCTCGGCCACGATGTGCTGTCCTGTCCTGTCGTCCACGGGGATGCGTAGGTCCATGGGGTTGTATGAGGATGTGGCGACGAGCATAGAGCCTGGACAACGTTGTCAGATGCGGGAGACACTGTCCACCGCAATCTCCGGCCTGCGCCTTCCCCAGGGCGCACGGTCCCCGTGGTCCGTCGGCGCCCTCCGCGCGGCGTACGACAGGGCCCGATCCTGCCCCGTTCCCGGCCGGGGACCCGGGCCCGCGGCGCGGCGGGCCCGTCACGACACCCCATGGGAGACCTGACTCTGATGCACACCGACCTCGTGGCCGCGCTCGACATCGGCGGCACCAAGATCGCCGGAGCGCTGGTGGACGGCCACGGCCGGATTCTCCTGCGCGCGCAGCGCGCGACGCCCGCGCAGGAGGACGGCGACACCGTGATGCGCGCCGTCGAGGACGTCATCGGCGAGCTGGCGGTCTCCCCGCTGTGGAGCAGGGCCGGAGCCCTCGGTATCGGCAGCGCGGGTCCGGTGGACGCCTCCGCCGGCACGGTGAGCCCGGTGAACGTGCCCGGCTGGCGCGGCTACCCGCTGGTCGAGCGGGCCGCCAAGGCCGCGGGCGGACTGCCCGTCGAGCTGATCGGCGACGGGGTGGCCATCACGGCGGCCGAGCACTGGCAGGGCGCCGCCCGGGGCCACGACAACGCGCTGTGCATGGTGGTGTCCACCGGAGTGGGCGGCGGGCTGGTCCTGAACGGAAAGTTGCACGCCGGTCCCACCGGAAACGCGGGCCACATCGGACACATCAGCGTCGACCTGGACGGCGATCCCTGCCCCTGCGGCTCCCGGGGCTGCGTCGAGCGCATCGCCAGCGGCCCGAACATCGCCCGCCGCGCGCTCGAGGGCGGCTGGCGGCCCGGCCCCGACGGCGACACCTCGGCCGCGGCGGTCGCCGAGGCGGCCCGCGCGGGTGACCCGGTCGCCGTGGCCTCCTTCGAGCGGGCCGCGCAGGCTCTCGCGGCGGGCATCGCGGCGACCGCGACCCTGGTCGAGATCGACATCGCCGTGATCGGCGGGGGAGTGGGCAAGGCGGGCGAGGTGCTCTTCGCGCCGCTGCGCCGCGCGCTGGCCGACTACGCGACGCTGTCCTTCGTCCAGCGGCTGACCGTGACGCCCGCGCTGATGGGCACGGACGCCGGCCTGGTCGGCGCGGCCGCGGCGGCGCTGACCCGGAAGGCACAGGCGCCTGCGGCTCGGGTCTGACCTGGTGGTTCCGGTTCGCGGTCGGCGTCGGACCTTCCGGCGCGCGGCCGGCGTAGGACCGATGGTTCCGGGCCGCGGTCCGGAACCCGCTCGGTGGTCCCGGACGGCGGCCCCTGTCCGACCGGTGGTCGCCCCCGCACCCGGTGCCGGCGGGCTCGTGGCACCGGGTGTGCCGCAGCAGCCGCAGGTGTGGCCGGCCCCGGGCCGGATGAACCGGATGAAGGTGCCTGATCCACCCGTGACTCCGTCCGGCCTCCGTAGTTGAACCGGGCATGAAGAAGCGCAGCATGCTCGCCATCGCCTCCCTCGCCACCGGGTTCGTCGTCGCGGCGATCACCCCGTCCCATGCCCTGAGCGGGAACGCCCTGAGCGATCTGAACGCCAATGACACGCTCAGCACGGTCGATCACACGATCGGCAGTGACAACCTGGCGGTCGCCGAGGGCGCCCTCGGCGACCAGAAGAGCTGAAGGATCGCCGCGCGATGCCGGTGTACCCACCGCGGTGGCACCGGCGCCGCGTTGTCGGCGCCCTCATCAGCGGCTGGTTTCCATGGCAGGGTGGAGCGGGCAAGCCTCAGGGGGCCAACACAAGAGCGGGAATCGTGATCGTCTGGATCAACGGTGCAACCTGGAAAGTCGCTGGTCGGCTGCTTTCCTGCTGGAACGTCTTGCAGGCACCTAGCCTGAGTTAGCTTTGCTTAGCTTTACTTAGCCTCGAACTTTCGTGACGGTCCGTCGGTTCTTCCGGTGGGCCGTTTCGGCTTGTCGCGCGGATTGTGGGCAGGGTGGCAGCCCGGCTGTCGTGCCGGGTGGA
>NZ_JBIAIQ010000064.1:11491-29695 GCF_042871525.1 Streptomyces sp. NPDC005784 | reverse complement strand
GATCACCGGCGCGCTCACGGAGCACGGCGCCGAGGTCCGTACCCTCGCGGTCGCCGGCGAAAGCCGCGATGAGCTCGCCGCCCGGATCCGCGAGGCCTCGGACGCGGTGGCCGGGGCCCTGCTGCTGCCCGGTGGCGGGCTGACCGACGCGGTGACGCTGCTCCAGGCGCTCGGGGACGCCGGTGTGGCCGCGCCGCTGTGGTGCCTGACCCGGGGCGCGGTCGCGGTGAACTCCGCCGAGCGGCTCGCCGAGCCCGAGCAGGCGCTGGTGTGGGGCATGGGCCGGGTGGCCTCCATGGAGCAGGGCGGGCGCTGGGGCGGTCTGCTGGACCTGCCCGACCAGGCCGACGAGCGGACGCTCGCCCGGCTGGTGGGCCTGCTCGCGGGCGACGGCGCCGAGGATCAGGTGGCGCTGCGACCGGCGGGCCTCTACGGCCGTCGGCTGGTGCGGGCCCGGCTGGCCGACGTTCCGGCCGTACGGGAGTGGAAGCCGCAGGGCACCACGCTCGTCACCGGCGGCACGGGCACGCTGGGCGCGCAGGTAGCCCGTTGGCTGGCAGGCAAGGGCGCCGCGCACCTGGTGCTGGCGAGTCGGCGGGGGCCGGAGGCGCCCGGGGCGGCCGAGCTGCGCGAGGAACTGACCGCGCTCGGCGCCGAGGTGACCGTGGCGGCCTGCGACGTCTCCGACCGCGAGGCGCTGGCCGCGCTCATCGCGGGAATCCCCACCGAGCACCCGCTGACGGCTGTCGTGCACACCGCCGCCGTCCTGGACGACGGCGTGGTCGAGGCGCTGACGCCCGAGCGGATGCGGGAGGTGCTGCGGCTCAAGGTGGACGCCACGCGCCACCTGCACGAGCTGACCCGCGATCTCGACCTGTCGGCGTTCGTGCTGTTCTCCTCCTTCGCCGCCACCTTCGGCGCGCCCGGTCAGGGCAATCAGGCGCCGGGCAACGCCTTCCTGGACGCCTTCGCCGAGCACCGGCGCGCGGCGGGGCTGCCCGCGACCTCGATCGCCTGGGGCCCCTGGGACAGCGCGGCGGGCGACGGCGGGGCGGCCGGCGACCGTATGCGCCGGCACGGCATCCTGGTGATGCCGCCGGAGCGGACGCTGGTCTGCCTCCAGCACGCGCTTGACCGGGACGAGACGACGCTGACCGTCGTGGACATGGACTGGAAGCGGTTCACGCTCGCCTTCACCGCCGACCGGGACCGGCCGCTGCTCCTGGGACTGCCGGAGGCGCGGCGGGTGATCGAGAGCGTCGAGCGGGAGTCCGCCGAGGCGCTGGCCGGTGGCATCCCGCTGGCCCAGCAGCTCGCCGGGCTGCCGGAGGCCGAGCAGGAGCGCACCGTCCTGGAACTGGTCCGCACCGCCGTGGCGGCCGTCCTCGGCCACTCCGACCTGTCGTCGATCGAGGCGGGGCGGGCCTTCAAGGAGCTCGGCTTCGACTCGCTCACATCGGTGGACCTGCGCAATCGCCTCGGCGCGGTCAGCGGGCTGAAGCTGCCCGCGAGCCTCGTCTTCGACCACCCCACGCCGGCCGCCGTCGCGGCCTTCCTGCGGGCCGGGATCGTGCCGGACGCGGCGGCGGGCGGCGCCCCGCTGCTGGAGGAACTGGACAAACTGGAGGCGGTGCTGGAGCACGGCACCTCCGACAACGTCGTACGGGCCCGGGTGACGATGCGGCTCCAGTCGCTGCTGGCGAAGTGGAACGACGCCGGGGACCCGGCGGCCCCCGCGTCCGGTGACGAGATCTCCGACGACAGCGCCCCGGTCGACGTGCTGGACGACGTGGACCGGCTCCAGGACGCCAGCGACGAGGAGCTGTTCGCGTTCATCAACAAGGGTCTGGGCCGCGCCTGATCCGGTGGGCCCGCTCTCTTCCCGGGGGAGCCGGCCCACCTGGCCCGTACCGTGTCGGAAAATGCGGGAGAAATTGCTCGGACTCGGAATGGGAAAGCGTGTTGACGGCGACCTCGATATTGGTCACGATGGTCAGCCACCAGGTATTTTCCCGTAGTGCGACTGCCCCCTAAGCCCCCTCCACCCAGGGGTGCGTAGGGGGCAGTTAGGGGTTGTGGGGGATATCGGGCGCTCAATAGCCTCGCAGTGCGCAGTCGATTCGTCCGCGGGGCGGGCCGGTCGGGCGCGAATTGAATTCCTTGGATTTTCGCACAACGGTTTCCTATGCCGTCTGCCGCAAATGGGTGGTTGCATCAAATGGCGAATGAAGAGACGCTGCGGGACTACCTGAAGCTGGTGACGGCGGACCTGCACCAGACGCGTCAGCGGCTGCGCGACGTCGAGGCGAGGAACCAGGACCCCATTGCCGTCGTCGGAATGGCGTGCCGGTACCCGGGCGGCATCGACTCCCCCGAGGAGTTGTGGCGCCTCGTGGAGGACGAGGCCGACGCGATCACCGGGTTCCCCGCCGACCGTGGCTGGGACATGGAGACCGTCTACCATCCGGACCCCGAGCACCCCGGCACCAGCTACGCCGACCAAGGCGGTTTCGTACGGGACTTCGCGCGCTTCGACCCCTCGCTGTTCGGCATCTCGCCGCGCGAGGCGCTCGCCATGGACCCGCAGCAGCGGCTGCTCCTGGAGACCTCCTGGGAGGCGTTCGAGCGCGCGGGCGTCGACCCGACGGCGATGCGCGGCAAGCAGGTCGGTGTCTTCGTCGGCACCAGCAGCCACGACTACCTGACCGCGCTGCTCAGCTCCTCGGAGAACGTCGAGGGCTACCTCGGCACCGGCAACGCCGCCAGTGTCGCCTCCGGCCGGCTGTCGTACACCTTCGGCCTGGAGGGCCCCGCGGTCACCGTGGACACCGCCTGCTCCTCCTCGCTGGTGGCGCTCCACCTGGCGGTGCAGGCGCTGCGCAACGGCGAGTGCTCCATGGCCCTCGCCGGCGGCGCCACGCTGATGGCCGCGCCCGGCACCTTCATCGACTACAGCAAGCAGCGCGGCCTGGCGACCGACGGCCGCTGCAAGGCGTTCTCGCCCGACGCCGACGGCTTCAGCCTCGCCGAGGGCGTAGGCATCCTGCTCGTGGAGCGGCTGTCCGACGCGCGCCGCAAGGGCCACCCGGTCCTCGCCGTGCTGCGCGGCACCGCCGTCAACCAGGACGGCGCCTCCAACGGCCTCACCGCCCCCAACGGCCCCTCCCAGCAGCGGGTGATCCTCCAGGCGCTGTCCAACGCCCGCCTCACCCCCGACGAGGTCGACGCCGTCGAGGCGCACGGCACCGGCACCGGCCTGGGCGACCCCATCGAGGCCCAGGCCCTGATCGCCACCTACGGCCAGGACCGGCCCGAGGACCGGCCGCTGTGGCTGGGCTCACTGAAGACCAACATCGGCCACGCCCAGGCCGCCGCCGGTGTCGCCGGCGTCATCAAGAGCGTCATGGCCATGCGCAACGGCATGCTGCCGCGCACCCTGCACGTCAGCGAGCCCACCCCGCACGTGGACTGGTCGGCGGGCAACGTCGAACTGCTCACCGAGGCCCGCCCCTGGCCCGCGTACGACCGGCCGCGCCGCATCGGCGTGTCCTCCTTCGGCATGAGCGGCACCAACGCCCACGTCATCCTGGAGAGCGCCCCCGAGGCCGAGGAGACCGCACAGAACGCCTCGGCGGCCGACGGCGCGGGTGTGCTGCCCGTGGTGCTGTCCGGCCGCACCGAGGCCGCCCTGCGCGCCCAGGCCGCCCGCCTCCACGCCCACCTCACGGAGCGCCCCGACGTCGCCCTCGCCGACCTCGCGTACTCGCAGGCCCTCACCCGCGCCGCACTGGACCACCGCGCCGCCGTCGTCGTCCACGACCGCGCCGGTCTGCTCGTCGGCCTGTCCGCGCTCGCCGAGGGCCGGACCTGCGCCGACGTCTTCGAGGGCAGCGCCACCGAGGGCAAGCTCGCCGTCCTCTTCACCGGCCAGGGCAGCCAGCGCCTGGGCATGGGCCGTGAACTGTACGAGACCTACCCGGTGTTCGCCGAGGCGCTGGACGCGGTGTGCGCCCGGCTCGAACTCGCCCGCCCGCTCAAGGACGTGCTCTTCGGTACGGACGCCGCGCTGCTGGACCGCACCGAATACGCGCAGCCGGCGCTCTTTGCCGTCGAGGTGGCGCTGTACCGGCTGGTGGAGTCATGGGGCGTGCGCCCCGACTTCCTCGCGGGCCACTCCATCGGCGAGATCACTGCAGCCCACGTGGCCGGGGTGTTCTCGCTGGACGACGCGTGCACGTTGGTCTCGGCGCGCGGCCGGCTGATGCAGGCGCTGCCCGCGGGCGGGGTCATGATCGCGCTGGAGGCGACCGAGGACGAGGTCGCGCCGCTGCTGACCGAGCGGGTCGGCATCGCCGCCGTCAACGGCCCGCAGTCCGTGGTCCTCTCCGGTGACGCCACCGAGGTCGAGAGGATCGTAGGAGCGTTCAAGGACCGCAAGTCCAAACGCCTCACGGTCAGCCACGCGTTCCACTCGCCGCACATGGACGGCATGCTCGGCGCCTTCCGTACCGTCGCCGAGGGCCTGGTCTACGAAACGCCGGGCATCCCGGTCGTCTCGAACCTCACCGGCGCCCTGGTCTCCGACGAGATGGGCTCGGCCGACTTCTGGGTGCGCCACGTCCGCGAGGCCGTCCGCCTCCTCGACGGCATCCGCTGGATGGAGAGCCGCGGCGTCACCGCCTACCTCGAACTCGGCCCCGGCGGTGTGCTGTCCGGGCTCGGCCGGGACTGCCTGACCGCCACCGGCCCGCGCGCCGCGGCCTTCCTGCCCGCGCTGCGCACCGGCCGGCCCGAGGCGTGGTCGCTCGCCGCGGCCGTGGCCGGCGCCCATGTGCGCGGCCTCTCCCCGGACTGGACCGCCCGCTTCCGCGACACCGGGGCCCGCCGGGTGGAACTGCCCACGTACGCCTTCCAGCGCGAGCTGTACTGGCCGCGCGACCCCTTCACCGACTTCACCGACCCCGTCGCGGGCGGCGAACTCTCCGCCTCCGACGCCAAGTTCTGGGAGGTTGTCGACAGCGCGGACCTCGCGCGCTTCGCCGACACCCTCGGTGTCTCCGGCGACGAACCGCTCAGCGGCGTGCTGCCCGCGCTGTCCGCCTGGCACCGCCGCAACCGCGACCGCGACACCGTCGACGGCTGGCGCTACCGCGTCACCTGGAAGCCGCTCACCGACACCGCCGCCGGTCCCGTCACCGGACAGTGGCTGCTGGTCGTGCCCGCCGCACACGCCGACGACCCGTGGGCCGGCGCCGCGGCCCGTGTCCTGGCCGCGCGCGGCGCCCAGGTGACCACCGTCACCGTGGACGCCGCCGACGAGGACCGCGACGCTCTCACCGCCCGGCTGCGCGAGCTCCTCGCCGACGCCGAGGCGCCCGCCGGAGTGCTGTCGCTGCTCGCCCTCGACGAGCGCCCGCACCCCGTGGACGGCGCGCTGCCCGCGGGGTTCGCCGCCACCACCGCCCTCGTCCAGGCCCTCGGCGACGCGGGTGTCGAGGCACCGCTGTGGGCCGCCACCCGCGGCGCCGTCTCCACCGGCCGCGCCGACCGCGTCGCCGCACCCGCCCAGGCGCTCGTCTGGGGTCTCGGTCGCACCGCCGCACTCGAACTGCCCACCCGATGGGGCGGGTTGATCGATCTGCCCGAGCAGCCCGACGAGCGAGCCGCAGGCCGGCTCGCCGACGCGCTCGGCGGTCTCGGCGACGAGGACCACCTCGCCGTACGCTCCACCGGCACCTTCGTACGCCGACTGGCCCGCGCCCCGCGCGAGGAGCGGCCCGCCGAGTGGACCACCGGCGGCACCGCCCTCGTCACCGGCGGCACCGGAGCGCTCGGCCGACACGTCGCCCGACTGCTCGCCCGCGCGGGCGCCGACCGGCTGCTCCTGGTCGGCCGACGCGGCCCCGAGGCCCAAGGCGCTGAGGAACTCGCCCAAGAACTGGCCGAGTTGGGCGCCGAGGCGACCTTCGTCGCGTGCGACGTCACCGACCGCGACGCCGTCGCCGCCCTGCTGGCCGGCATACCCGCCGAGCATCCCCTCACCACCGTCGTGCACGCCGCCGGCGTCCTCGACGACGGCGTCCTGGACGCCCAGACACCCGACCGCCTCGCCGGCGTGCTGCGACCCAAGGCACACGCCGCCCAGATCCTGCACGAGCTGACCCGCGAGCTGGACCTGTCCGCCTTCGTGCTGTTCTCCTCCGTCGCCGGCGTCCTCGGCGCCGCGGGCCAGGCCAACTACGCGGCCGCCAACGCCTACTTGGACGCCCTCGCCGAGCAGCGCCGCGCCGACGGCCTGCCCGCCACCGTCGTCTCCTGGGGCGCCTGGGCCGAGGGCGGCATGGCCACCGACGACCTCGTCGCCGAGCGTCTGCGCCAGGCCGGACTGCCAGTTCTCGCCCCCGAACTCGCCCTGAACGCGCTGCGCACCAGCCTCGCCCTGGACGAAACGGCCTGCGTCGTCGCCGACTTCGACTGGTCGCTGCTCGCCCCGGGCCTCACCGCGGTGCGTCCCTGCCCGCTCATCGCCGACCTGCCAGACTCCGTGCAGGCCCTCGCCACCGGCGAGTTGGCCGGCCACGCCGGCGGGACCGCCGACACCCTCGCGCGCCGCCTCGCCGAGGCACCGGCCGGCGAACGCGACGAACTGGCCCTGGAGTTCGTCCGCACACAGGTCGCCGTCGTTCTCGGACACGCCGGACCGCAGTCCGTGGACCCCGCCAGCGCCTTCCGCGACCTCGGCTTCGACTCGCTGACCGCCGTGGAGATGCGCAACCTGCTGTCCTCCCGCACCGGACTGCCGCTCCCCGCCACCCTGATCTTCGACTACCCGAACGCCTACGCCCTGGCCGCCTTCCTCCAGGGCGAACTCCTCGGCACGCACGGCGGATCCGCCGTCGCGCAGGCCCCGGTCGCCGTCGCCGACGACCCCATTGCCATCGTCGCGATGAGCTGCCGCTTCCCCGGCGGCGTGGCCACCCCCGAGGACCTGTGGCGGCTCCTGGCCGAGGGCCGGGACGCCGTCTCCGGCTTCCCCACCGACCGCGGCTGGGACCTCGACGGGCTGTACGACCCCGAATCCGCCACCGAGAACACCACCTACGTCCGCGAGGGCGGCTTCCTCGCCGGGGCCACCGACTTCGACCCGGACTTCTTCGGAATCTCGCCGCGCGAGGCGCTGGCCATGGACCCGCAGCAGCGGCTGCTCCTGGAGACCTCCTGGGAGGCGTTCGAGCGCGCCGGCATCGATCCGGCCACTGTGCGCGGCGAGCAGATCGGCGTCTTCACCGGCACCAACGGCCAGGACTACCTCAACCTCATCCTCGCCGCCCCCGAGGGCGTCGAGGGCTTCCTCGGCACCGGCAACGCCGCCAGCGTCGTCTCCGGACGCATCTCCTACGTGCTCGGCCTGGAGGGTCCGGCGGTCACCGTCGACACGGCCTGCTCCTCCTCGCTGGTCGCGCTGCACTGGGCGATCCAGGCGCTGCGCAACGGCGAGTGCTCCATGGCCCTCGCCGGCGGTGTGACCGTCATGTCCACCCCCGCCTCCTTCATCGACTTCAGCCGCCAGCGCGGGCTGGCCGAGGACGGTCGCATCAAGGCCTTCGCCGCGTCCGCCGACGGCACGGGCTGGGGCGAGGGGGTCGGCATGCTGCTCGTGGAGCGGCTGTCCGACGCCCGGCGCAACGGCCACCCCGTGCTCGCCCTCGTCCGGGGCTCGGCCGTGAACCAGGACGGTGCCTCCAATGGTCTGACCGCGCCCAACGGTCCGTCCCAACAGCGCGTCATCCGCGCCGCGTTGGCCAGTGGTGGTCTCACCTCGTCCGACGTGGACGCGGTCGAGGCGCACGGCACGGGTACGCGGCTGGGCGACCCGATCGAGGCCCAGGCCCTGCTGGCGACGTACGGCCAGGACCGGCCCGAGGGCCAACCCCTCCACCTCGGCTCCATCAAGTCCAACCTCGGCCACACCCAGGCCGCCGCCGGTGTCGCGGGCATCATGAAGATGGTCCTCGCCATGCGGCATGGCGTGCTGCCGCCGACCCTGCACGTGGATGAGCCGACGTCGCAGGTCGACTGGTCGGCCGGTGACATCTCGCTGTTGACCGAGTCGGTGGCGTGGCCGGAGACGGGTCGTCCGCGTCGTGCGGGTATTTCTTCTTTCGGTATCAGTGGGACGAACGCACACACGATCGTGGAGCAGGCGCCGGAGCCGGTGGCCGAGGCGGGGTCGCCGGTGTCGGAGCGGCCGGTTCTGCCGGTGCGGCCGGTGCCGTTCCTGCTGTCGGCGAGGAGCGCGGAGGCGCTGTGCGGTCAGGCGGCCGCGCTGCGTGATCATCTGGCGGACAGCCCCGGGTTGCGTGCCGCCGACCTGAACGGTCTGGGCTTCTCGCTGGCGACTGGGCGTTCGGTGTTCGAGCGTCGTGCGGTTGTGGTGGCTGGTGATCGGGAGGGGCTGCTGGCCGGTCTGGCCGGTCTGGCGCAGGGCGCCGGTGCGCCGGGGGTGGTGACGGGTTCGCCGTTGTCGGGGAAGACCGCGTTCCTGTTCACGGGGCAGGGGAGTCAGCGGCTGGGTATGGGGCGTGAGTTGTATGCCGGGTACCCGGTGTTCGCCGACGCCTTCGACGCGGTGTGCGCGCACCTCGACGTTGATGTGCCGCTGAAGGACGTGTTGTTCGGCGAGGACGCCGAGTTGTTGAACCGTACGGAGTTCGCGCAGCCTGCGTTGTTCGCGGTCGAGGTGGCGTTGTTCCGGTTGTTCGAGTCGTGGGGTGTGAAGCCGGACTTTGTTGCCGGGCACTCGATCGGTGAGATCGCGGCTGCGTATGTGGCTGGGGTGTTCTCGCTGGAGGACGCGTGCCGACTGGTGTCGGCGCGTGGTCGGCTGATGCAGGCGCTGCCCGAGGGCGGGGTGATGATCGCGCTCCAGGCCACTGAGGCCGAGGTCACGCCGCTGCTGTCGGAGCGGGCGAGCATCGCGGCGATCAACGGCCCACGGTCGGTGGTCATCGCAGGTGACGCGGATGAGGTCGAGAGGATCGCTGGATCGTTCGGCGACCGCAGGTCCAAGCGCCTCACCGTGAGCCACGCCTTCCACTCGCCGCACATGGACGGCATGCTCGACGACTTCCGTGCCGTGGCCGAGGAGCTGACCTACGAGCTGCCGAAGATATCGGTGATCTCGAATGTGAGCGGTGCTCTCGCTTCGGAGCAGTTGACGCAGCCCGAGTTCTGGGTGCGTCACGTCCGTGAAGCGGTCCGCTTCGCCGACGGCATCCGCGCCCTGGAGACGGCCGGTGTCACCACATACCTCGAACTCGGCCCCGACGGCGTCCTGTCCGCCATGGCCCAGGACTGCGTCGAGAACGCCGACGCCGACGCCGCTGTCTTCGTTCCTGTCCTCCGCGCCGGACGCGACGAGGCGGACACTCTTACCACCGCCCTCGCCCGAGTCCACACCCACGGCACACGCGTCGACTGGGCCGCGTACTTCGCCGGCACGGGTGCACACCGCGTGGACCTCCCCACGTACGCCTTCCAGCGGCAGCGCTATTGGCCCGCCGTGACGGCGTACCACCTGGGCGACGTCGAGGCGATCGGTCTCGAGGACACCGGGCACCCGTTGCTGAGTGCGGGCGTGGCCCTGCCCGAGTCCGACGGCATGGTCTTCGCCGGACGCCTCGCCCTGGACACGCACCCGTGGCTGGCCGACCACGAGATCCTCGGGAGCGTGCTGCTGCCGGGAACGGCGTTCGTGGAGCTGGCGGTTCGGGCCGGTGACCAGGTGGGCTGCGACCACTTGGAGGAACTGACCCTGGAGGCCCCGCTGGTGCTGCCCGCGCGCGGCGGAGTCCAGCTGCGGGTGTGGGTCGGTGCCGCCGACGCCTCCGGGCGCCGCCCGGTCGCGCTGCACTCCCGCGCCGAGGGGCTCGCGGCCGAGGAGCCGTGGACCCGGCACGCCTCCGGTGTGCTCGCCGAGGGCGCGCGCGGCCCGGCCGGCTTCGACCTGTCGGCCTGGCCGCCGGCCGGAGCCACCGAGGTGCCGCTGCAGGAGCGTTACGACGAGCTGGACTCGATCGGGTTCGCGTACGGGCCGACGTTCCGGGGCCTGCGCACCGCCTGGCAGCGTGACGGCGAGGTCTTCGCCGAGGTGCGGCTGCCGGAAGGCGCGCAGGAGGAGGCGGGCCGGTTCGGTCTGCACCCGGCGCTGCTGGACGCGGCCCTGCACACCATCGGGTTGAGCGGCGTCGGTGCCGACGACGGCCTGGGCCGACTGCCGTTCGCCTGGAGCGGGGTGTCCCTGCACGCCGCGGGCGCCGCGGCGCTGCGCGTCCGGCTCGCCCCGGCCGGCGCCGAGGGCGTACGCCTGGAGATCGCGGACGCCGCCGGAGCCCCGGTCGCGCTGGTCGAGTCGCTCGGGCTGCGCCCGGTCTCCGCCGACCAGTTGCGTGCCGCCCGAGCCACGCACCACGAGGCGGTCTTCCACCAGGAGTGGACCACGCCCGCCGGCCTCGGCGAGCCCGTGGCCGCCCGGTTCGCGCTGCTCGGCTCCGACGGAATCGCGCTGCCGGACGCGCCGCGACACACGGACCTGGCGACCCTGGCCGCCGCCGTGGAAGCGGGGGAGCCCCTGCCCGACGAGGTCGTGGTCGGGCTCGCGCCGGGCTCGGCCGACCCGGCCGCCGTGCATGCCGCCGCCCACACCGCGCTCGACCTGGTGCAGCGGTGGTTGGCCGAGGACCGGTTCGCCGACTCCCGGCTGGTGGTCGTCACCCGGGGCGCGGTCGCCACCGGGCCCGACGCCGAGGTCATCGACACGGCCGCCGCCACTGTGTGGGGTCTGCTGCGCTCGGCGCAGACCGAGAACCCGGGCCGGATCGCCCTCGTGGACGTGGACGCCACGGATGCCGCCGCGGGCGAGGCCCTGCGGGTGGCGCTCGGCACCGACGAGGAGCGGTTCGCGCTGCGCGTCGGCGAGGTGCTGGTGCCGCGCCTGTCCCGGGTCGCCGCGCTCGACCCCGAGCACGCCGATCCCGCCCGTACGCCCGCCTTCGGGCCCGGCGGCACCGTCCTGGTCACCGGCGCCACCGGCGCGCTGGGCGGTCTGGTGGCCCGGCACCTGGTGACCCGCCACGGTGTGACGCGGCTGCTGCTCGTGGCCCGGCGCGGGGCCGAGGCCCCCGGGGCCGCCGAACTCGTCGCCGAACTGGCCGAGTCGGGGGCGACCGCCTCCTGGGCGGCCTGTGACGTCGCGGACCGCGACGCACTGGCCGCGGTGCTCGCCGACATCCCCGCCGAGAACCCGCTGACCGCCGTGGTGCACACCGCCGGTGTGCTGGACGACGGTGTTTTCACCGGGCTCACCCCCGAGCGGCTCTCCGCCGTGCTGCGGCCCAAGGTGGACGCGGCCCGGAACCTGCACGAGCTGACCCGCGAGCTGGACCTGACGGCGTTCGTGCTGTTCTCCTCCACCTCCGGCGTTTTCGGCGGACCGGGCCAGGCCAACTACGCGGCCGCCAACGCCTACCTGGACGCCCTCGCCACTCACCGCCGCGCCCACGGGCTGCCGGCCACCGCCACCGCCTGGGGCCTGTGGGCCGTCGCGGACGGCATGGCAGGCGCCCTGGACGCCGCCGACGTCAACCGGATGCGCCGCGCCGGACTGCCGCCGCTGACGGCCGAGGACGGCTTGGAGCTGTTCGACACGGCAGTGGCCCTGGACGAGCCGGCCGTCGCCTTGATGCGCGTCGACGCCGAGGCGCTGCGCGCCCAGGCCTCCGCCGGAACCCTGTCCCACCTGCTGCGCGGACTCGTCCGCGGGGTCGCCCGGCGCACCGTGGACCAGTCCGCGGGCGCGGCCGGCGAGCCCGAGCTGCGCGGCCGGCTGGCCGCCCTTCCGGCCGCCGAGCAGGAGCGGGTGCTGCTGGACCTCATCCGGGCCCAGGTCGCGGCCGTACTCGGCCACACCGGTGCCGGGTCCGTCGAGTCGTCCCGGTCCTTCAAAGAGCTCGGCTTCGACTCGCTGACCGCCGTCGAGCTGCGCAACCGCATGAACGCGGCGACCGCGCTGAGGCTGCCCGCCACCCTGGTCTTCGACCACCCCGAACCGGCCGCGCTCGCCCGGCACCTGCGCACCGAACTCGTCGGCGACGGCACCGCCGCCGAGGGCACCCCGGCCGCGCCCGCGACCGCCGCGCCGGCCGACGACGAGCCCATCGCCATCGTCGCGATGAGCTGCCGCTACCCCGGCGACGTACGCGCCCCCGAAGATCTGTGGCGGATGCTGACGGCGGGCGCCGACGGCATCACCCGCTGGCCCGAGAACCGCGGGTGGGACACCGAGGCTCTGTACGACCCGGACCCGGAGAGCCAGGGCACCTCCTACGCCCGCGACGGCGGATTCCTGCACGACGCCACCGAGTTCGACGCGGACTTCTTCGGCATCTCGCCGCGCGAGGCCCTCGCCATGGACCCGCAGCAGCGGCTGCTGCTCGAGACCACCTGGGAGGTCTTCGAGCGCGCCGGCATCGCCCCCTCCTCGGTGCGCGGCAGCCGCACCGGCGTCTTCGCCGGTGTGATGTACCACGACTACGGCGCCCGGTTGCACGCGGTCCCGGACGGCGTCGAGGGCTACCTCGGCACCGGAAGCTCCAGCAGCATCGTCTCCGGCCGTGTCTCCTACACCTTCGGCCTGGAGGGCCCGGCGGTCACCGTCGACACGGCCTGCTCGTCCTCGCTGGTCGCGCTGCACCTGGCCGCGCAGGCGCTGCGCAACGGCGAGTGCTCGCTGGCACTCGCGGGCGGTGTCACCGTGATGTTCACACCCGGCACCTTCATCGAGTTCAGCCGGCAGCGAGGTCTCGCCGCCGACGGGCGCTGCAAGTCCTTCGCGGCCGCCGCCGACGGCACCGGCTGGGGCGAGGGCGCGGGCATGCTGCTGCTGGAGCGGCTGTCCGACGCCCGGCGCAACGGCCACCAGGTCCTGGCCGTCGTGCGCGGCTCCGCCGTCAACCAGGACGGTGCCTCCAACGGCCTCACCGCCCCCAACGGCCCCTCCCAACAGCGGGTCATCCGCGCCGCCCTCGCCAACGCGGGCGTGGGCGCCGGAGAGGTCGACGTGGTCGAGGCGCACGGCACGGGTACGACGCTCGGCGACCCCATCGAGGCGCAGGCGCTGCTCGCCACGTACGGCCGGGAGCACACCGACGAGCGGCCGCTGCTGCTGGGCTCGGTGAAGTCCAACCTCGGCCACACGCAGGCCGCTTCGGGCGTCGCCGGTGTCATCAAGATGGTCATGGCGATGCGCCACGGCGTGGTCCCCAAGACCCTGCACGTGGACGAGGCGACCCCGCACGTGGACTGGTCGGCGGGCGCGGTCTCGCTGCTCACCGAACAGGTCGCCTGGCCCGAGACCGGCCGGCCGCGTCGCGCGGGCGTGTCCTCCTTCGGCATCAGCGGCACCAACGCGCACGCCATCATCGAGCAGGCCCCCGAGCCGGATCCCGCCCCCGGGGTCGATCCCGCTCCCGCTCCCGGGGCGGAGCCGACCGGGCAAGTCACGCCGGTGACGGTGACTGTGCCGCCGGAGACGGTGCCGTTGGTCGTGTCGGCGCGCGGCGAGGACGCCCTGCGCGCCCAGGCCCGCAGGCTCGGCGCCCACGTACAGGCGAATCCGGAGCTGCGGCCGGTGGACCTGGGTCTGTCCCTGGCCACCACCCGCTCCGCGCTGGAACGGCGTGCCGCGCTGCTCGCCGGCGACCGGGACGAACTGCTGGCCGGATTGCGTGCGTTGGCGCTTGGCGAACAGGCTCCCGGGGTGCTGCGAGGTACCGCCCGTGAGGGCCGTACCGCCTTCCTGTTCACCGGACAGGGCAGCCAGCGTCCGGGCGCGGGCCGCGAACTGTACGCGGCCCACCCGGTCTTCGCCCGTGCCCTGGACGAGGTCTGCGCCGAGCTCGACCGCCACCTCGAACTGCCGCTCCAGAGCGTGCTGTTCGGCGAGGACGCCGAGGTTCTGAACCGGACGGAGTACGCGCAGCCCGCGCTGTTCGCGATCGAGGTGGCCCTGTTCCGGCTCGTCGAGGCGTGGGGCGTCCGGCCCGACGTGCTCTGCGGCCACTCGATCGGCGAGATCGTCGCCGCGCACCTGGCCGGGGTGCTCTCCCTGCAGGACGCCTGCGAACTCGTCGCCGCGCGGGGCCGGTTGATGCAGGCGCTGCCCGAGGGCGGCGCGATGACCGCGATCCAGGCGACCGAGGCCGAGGTCGCGCCGCTGCTGACGGAGAACGTGAGCGTCGCGGCGGTCAACGGGCCGCGGTCCGTGGTGATCGCGGGTGACCCGGACGAGGTGGAGAGGATCGCCGGATCGTTCGAGGACCGCAGGTCCAAGCGCCTCACCGTCAGCCACGCCTTCCACTCGCCACTGATGGACGGCATGCTCGCCGACTTCCGCAAGGTCGCCGAGAGCCTCGTGTACGAGACCCCGGTCGTCCCCGTCGTCTCCAACCTCACCGGCGGCCTCGTCACCGACGAGCTCACCGACCCCGACTTCTGGGTGCGCCACGTGCGCGAGAGCGTCCGTTTCCTCGACGGCGTGCGCGCCCTGGAGGATTCCGGCGTCACCAGCTATCTGGAACTGGGCCCGGACGGCGTGCTGTCCGCGCTCGCCCAGGAGTGCGTCACCGGCGACGGCGCGGTGTTCGTGCCTCTGCTGCGCGCCGGCCGACCCGAGGCCGACACCGTCACCACCGCCCTGGCCCTCGCCCACGTCCACGGCACGTCCGTCGACTGGACCGCGTACTACGCGGGCACCGGCGCCCACCGGGTGGAGCTGCCCACCTACCCGTTCCAGCGCAAGCGCTACTGGCTGGACGTGGGCGTCTCCGTCGAGGACGTCCTGGCGGCCGGCCTGGACGGTGCGGACCACCCGCTGCTGGGCGCCAGCGTCGAACTGCCCGCCTCCGACGGGCTGGTGCTCACCGGCCGGCTCGCCGTCTCCGTCCAGCCCTGGCTGGCCGAGCACACGGTCGGCGACACCGTGGTGCTGCCCGGCACGGCCCTCGTGGAACTGGCCCTGCGCGCCGGCGACCACGTCGGCTGCGACGTACTGGACGAGCTCACCGTAGAGGCGCCGCTGACCCTGCCCGAGCGGGGAGCCGTGCAGTTCCAGCTGGCCGTGGCCGGTGCCGACGACACCGGGCGGCGCGCCCTGACCCTGCACTCCCGGCGCGCCGACGGCCCCGCCGAGGAGCCCTGGACCCGGCACGCGGCCGGCGTCCTGACCGCGCAGGCCCCCGAGGCCCCCGCGGCGGACCTCAGCCAGTGGCCCCCGACCGGCGCCGAGGAACTGCCCGTCGACGGGTTCTACCCGGGCGCGGCCCTTGCCGGACTCGGCTACGGTCCCGGCTTCCAGGGCCTGCGGGCGGCCTGGCGGCGCGGCGAGGAGGTGTTCGCCGAGGTCGCGCTCGACCCGTCGTACGCGGCCGACGCCGACGCCTACGGACTGCACCCCGCACTCTTCGACGCGGCCCTGCACGCCCTGGGCCTGGCCACCCCCGGCGCGAACGCCGACGCCCCCGCCGAGGGCGCCCGGCTGCCCTTCGCCTGGACCGGCGTACGGCTGTACGCCACCGGCGCGACCGGGCTGCGCGTGCGGCTGGCCGCCGCCGAGGACGGCGGCGTCGCACTCGACCTGGCCGACCCCACGGGCGCGCCCGTCGCCACCGTCGGCTCGCTCGTGCTGCGCCCGGTGCCCGCCGGAGGTCTCGGCGAGGGCCGCTCCGCCCACCACGAATCGCTGTTCGCCGTCGACTGGGCCGCGCTGCCCGGCACAGGGACCGCGCCCACCGACGGGCGCTGGGCGGTGCTCGGCGAGGACCCGGGCGCCTTCCACGCCGGCGACCGGCCCGTCGAGACCCACGCCGACCTCGCCGCGCTGCGCGCCGCGCTGGCGGCGGGCGCCCCGGTCCCCGAAACCGTCGTCGTCCCGCTCACCCCCGCCGTCACCACCAGCGGCCGGGCTGCCACCGCCCGGGCCGCCGCGCACGGCGCGCTCGACCTCGTCCAGCAGTGGCTCGCCGAGGAACGCCTCGACGGCTCCCGACTGGTGCTGCTCACGAGCGGCGCGGTCGCCGCCGAACCGGGCGAGCCCGTCACCGACCTGGTCCACACCCCGGTGTGGGGCCTGGTGCGCACCGCCCAGTCGGAGAACCCCGGCCGGTTCGTGCTCGTCGACACCGACGGCACCGACGCCTCCGCCGAAGCGCTGGCCGCCGCCCTGACCGGCGACGAGCCGCAGCTGGCCCTGCGGGCCGGTCGAGCGCACGCCTTCCGACTGCGCCGCGTGGCCCGCACCGACCACAAGGCGCCCGCACTCGACCCCGAGGGCACGGTCCTGGTCACCGGGGCCACCGGCACCCTCGGCCGGATCTTCGCCCACCACCTGGTGGCCGAACGGGGCGCCCGCCGGCTGCTGCTGCTCAGCCGACGGGGCGAGCAGGCCCCGGGTGCGTCCGAACTCGCCGCCAGTGTCGCGGAGTTGGGGGCATCGGTCACGTGGGCCGCGTGCGACGCGGCCGACCGGGACGCGCTCGCGGCGGTGCTCGCCGGCATCCCCGCCGAGCACCCGCTGACGGCGGTGGTGCACACCGCGGGCGTCCTGGACGACGGCATCATCGACTCGCTCACCCCCGAGCGCCTGGACACCGTGCTGCGGCCCAAGCTCGACGCCGCCTGGAACCTGCACGAGCTGACCGAAGGACACGAGCTGAGCGCGTTCGTGCTCTTCTCCTCGGTCGCCGGCTGCTTCGGCGCACCGGGGCAGGGCAACTACGCGGCGGCCAACAGCTTCCTGGACGCCCTCGCCCAGCACCGCAGGGCCCGCGGACTGACCGCGACCTCGCTGGCCTGGGGCCTGTGGGCCGCCGAGGACGGCATGGCCGGCGCCCTCGACGAGGCCGACCTGGCCCGCATGGCCCGCTCCGGAGTGGCCGCTCTGGCGCCCGAGGAGGGACTGGCCCTCTTCGACACTGCGCACACCCTGGACGACGCCGTCCTGGTGCCCATGCGGATCGAACCAGCCGCCCTGCGCGCCCAGGCGGCCGACGGCACCCTGCCGCCGCTGCTGCGCTCCCTCGTGCACCTCCCGATGCGCCGGGCCGCCGCCGACCCCGGGACCCGTAGCGGCACCGGGTCCGGCACGGAGACCGGCGGCTCCCTCGCGGACCGGCTGGCCGCCCTGCCGGTCACCGACCGCACCCAGGCCCTCATGGACCTGGTGCGCACCCAGGTCGCCGGCGTCCTCGGCCACACCAGCGCGGACGACGTCGACCCGGCGCGCGGCTTCCTCGACCTCGGCTTCGACTCGCTGACCGCCGTCGACCTGCGCAACCGGCTCACCGCCGCCTGCGGGCTGCGCCTGCCGGTCACGCTGATCTTCGACTACCCCTCGCCGGAGGCGCTCGCCGGATACCTCGGCGAGCGGCTGGGCACGGACGACACCCCCCGGCGGGCCGTCCACACCGAGCTGGACCGGCTCGAATCGATCCTGTTGGGCGTCGGCCCCGACGACGAGGACGCCGCGGGCATCACCGCCCGACTGCGCGACCTCCTGGCGAAGTGGAACGAAACGCACAGTGCACCGGACACCGATGCCCAGGACCGCTCGATCGAGTCCGCCACGGCCGACGAGATCTTCGACCTGCTCGACGACGAACTGGGCCTGTCCTGACCGGCACCGGCCCGGCCGGCAGCCTGCCGGCCGGGCTCCGGGGCGGGCAGTGAGCGGGCCCCCGGTGACGGGGCGGCACCCGGCCGTCCTCACCGGCCCCCTCCGGGCGGCCTCCAGCGGCCCCTTCCTGATGACTTTCCTGATGACCCACCTGCTCCGCGCGAGCATTCCGACCAAGACCACGGGGATGGCGTAATGGTGAACGAGGAGAAGTACCTCGATTACCTCAAGCGGGCGACGACCGACCTCCGTGAGGCGCGGCGACGGCTGCGTGAGGTCGAGGAGCGCGAGCAGGAACCCATCGCGGTCGTCGCGATGAGCTGCCGCTACCCCGGTGGCGGGGGCACCCCCCCACCCCCCGGGGGGGGGGGGGCGGGGGGGGGGGGCGCGGCCCCCCCCCCCCCCCCCCCCCCGGGGCGGGGGGGGGGCCCCCGGCCCGCCCCCCGCCCCCCCGCGGGGCCCGACGCCGACGCGAA
>NZ_JBIAIQ010000064.1:0-11481 GCF_042871525.1 Streptomyces sp. NPDC005784 | reverse complement strand
CGGGCGGGGTTTGGTGGTGGGGCGCGAGCAGTACCCCATCGGGGTCGTCGGGGGGGGGGGCCCCCGCCCGGGGGGCGCCCCCCCCCCCCCCGGGCTGGGGGTGCGGGGGGGGGGGGGTGCCCCCGCGGCCACCCCGTACCCCACCGACCGGGGCTGGCCGGGTGACGTCCTGTTCGACCCCGACCCCGAGTCGGGCATCGACGCGTACGAGAAGGTCGGCGGCTTCCTGCACGACGCCGCCGACTTCGACCCCGCCTTCTTCGGGATCTCGCCGCGCGAGGCTCTCGCCATGGACCCGCAGCAGCGGCTCCTGCTGGAGATCTCCTGGGAGGCGTTCGAGCGCGCCGGCATCGACCCGACCGCACTGCGCGGCAGCCGCACCGGCGTCTTCGCCGGGCTGATGTACCACGACTACGCCGCCCGGCTGTTCAGTGTCGCCGAGGACGTCGAGCCCTTCCTCGGCAACGGCAGCTCCGGCAGCATCGCCTCAGGCCGTATCGCCTACACCCTCGGCCTCGAGGGCCCGGCCGTCACGGTCGACACCGCCTGCTCCTCCTCGCTGGTCGCGCTGCATCTCGCCGCCCAGGCGCTGCGCAAGGGCGAGTGCACGCTCGCCCTCGCCGGCGGTGTCACCGTGATGTCGACGCCCGGTACCTTCACGGAGTTCAGCCGGCAGCGGGGCCTGGCCGGCGACGGCCGCTGCAAGTCCTTCGCCGCCTCCGCCGACGGCACCGGCTGGGGCGAGGGCGCGGGCATGCTCGTACTGGAGCGGCTGTCCGAGGCCCGCCGCAACGGTCACCCCGTGCTCGCCCTGATCCGCGGCTCCGCCGTCAACCAGGACGGCGCCAGCAGCGGCCTCACGGCCCCCAACGGCCCGTCCCAGCAGCGCGTCATCCGTCAGGCCCTCGGCGAGGCCCGCCTGCCGGCCGCGCACATCGACGCGGTCGAGGCGCACGGCACCGGCACCACGCTGGGCGACCCGATCGAGGCGCAGGCGCTGCTCGCCACGTACGGCCGCGAGCACACCGCCGACCAGCCGCTCTGGCTGGGCTCCGTCAAGTCCAACCTCGGTCACACCCAGGCCGCCGCCGGTGTCGCGGGCATCATCAAGATGGTCATGGCCATGCGCCACGGCGTCCTGCCCCGCACCCTGCACGCGGACGAGCCCACGCCCGATGTCGACTGGACCGAGGGCGCCGTCGAGCTCCTCACCGAGCGGCGCGCCTGGCCCGAGACCGGCCGCCCCCGCCGCGCCGCCGTCTCCTCCTTCGGCATCAGCGGCACCAACGCGCACACCGTCCTGGAACAGGCCCCCGAGCCCGAGCGGACCGCGGAGGCCGCCGATCCCGAGCGGACCGCGGAGGCCGCCGCGGACGGGGCCGCCGCGCCCGCGCCCGGGGCCGCGTTGTGGAAGCTCTCCGGGCGTACCCCGGCCGCGCTGCGCGCCCAGGCCGCCCGCCTCCACGCCCACCTGGCCGACCACCCCGACCTCGGCACCTTCGACGTCGCCCACACGCTCGCCAACGGGCGCACCGACTTCGAGCACCGGGCGGTGCTCACCGCCCCCGACCGCGACGGGCTCACCGCCGCGCTCGCGGCCCTGGCCGACCTCGACGTCGACGTCGAGCGGATTGTCCCCGGCGTCGTCCGGGGCCGCCCGGTCGCCGGCAAGCTCGCCTTCCTGTTTACGGGGCAGGGGAGTCAGCGGCTGGGTATGGGGCGTGAGTTGTATGCCGCCTATCCGGTGTTCGCGGCGGCGTTGGACGCGGTGGCGAGCCGGATGGAGCTCGAACTGCCTCTGATGGAGGTGCTGTTCGGGGACGACGCAGAGTTGTTGAACCGTACGGAGTTCGCGCAGCCTGCGTTGTTCGCGGTCGAGGTGGCGTTGTTCCGGCTGTTCGAGTCGTGGGGTGTGCGGCCGGACTTCGTGTCCGGTCACTCGATCGGTGAGATCGCTGCGGCGCATGTGGCCGGGGTGTTCTCGCTGGAGGACGCGTGCCGGCTGGTGGCAGCCCGTGGTCGGCTGATGCAGGCGCTGCCGGAGGGCGGCGTGATGATCGCTCTCCAGGCGACCGAGGCGGAGGTCACGCCACTTCTGAACGAGCGGGTGAGCATCGCCGCGATCAACGGGCCCCGGTCGGTGGTCATCGCGGGCGACGCGGACGAGGCGGAGAGGATCGCCGGATCGTTCGGCGACCGCAGGTCCAAGCGGCTGACCGTCAGTCACGCGTTCCACTCGCCGCACATGGACGGCATGCTCGACGCCTTCAGCGAGGTCACGGAGAGCATCACCTACGCGAGCCCCCGGATACCACTGGTCTCGAATGTGAGCGGTGCTCTCGCTTCGGAGCAGTTGACGCAGCCCGAGTTCTGGGTCCGTCACGTCCGCGAGGCCGTCCGTTTCGCCGACGGCATCCGCACCCTCGCCTCCCGCAACGTCACGCACTTCGTGGAACTGGGCCCCGACGGCGTCCTGTCGGCGCTCGCCGAGGAGTGCCTCGCCGACACCCCCGCCGCCGTCGTCGTGCCGCTGCTGCGCAAGGACCGCCCCGAGACCGAGGCGCTGACCGGCGCCCTGGCCCGCCTGCACGTGCGGGGCGTGACCGTGGACTGGGCCGCGTTTTACGCCGGTTCCGGTGCCCGGCGCGTGGACCTGCCCACGTACGCCTTCCAGCGTGAGCGCTACTGGCTGGACGCCGGGCGGCCCGCGGGTGACGTCACGGCGGCGGGGCTCGGCTCCGCCGGGCACCCGCTGCTCGGCGCGGCCGTCGCGCTCGCCGACACCAACGGCTTCCTCTGCACCGGCCGGCTGGGCCTGGACACCCATCCCTGGCTTGCCGACCACGCCGTGCACGGCTCGGTCGTGCTGCCCGGCGCCGCCTTCGTCGAGCTGGCGATCCGCGCCGGCGACCAGGTCGGCTGCGACCTGCTGGAGGAGCTCGCCCTGCAAGCCCCGCTCGTGCTGTCCGAACAGGGCGGCGTGCAGCTCCAGTTGTGGGTCGGCGCCCCCGACGCGACCGGTCGACGCATTCTCGGCGTGCACTCCCGCCCCGAGGGCGCCGACCCCCTCGAACCGTGGACCCGGCACGCCGACGGCGTCCTCGCCACCGGCGCCCCCGAACCGACCACCTCTCTCGCCGAGTGGCCGCCCATCGGTTCCGTACCGCTGCCCGTCGAGGACCTGTACGCCGGGCTCGCCGAGGCCGGTCTTGAGTACGGGCCCGCCTTCCGGGGTGTGCGTGCCGCCTGGCGCACCGACGACGCCGTGTACGTCGAGGTGGGCACTGAGGCCGAACAGGGCGCCGAGCATGCGCAGTTCGGAATCCACCCCGCGCTGCTGGACGCCGCGCTGCACGCTATCGGCGTCGGCGGGCTCGTAGAGGACACCGGCCGCGGCCGGCTGCCGTTCGTGTGGAGCGGAGTGTCCCTGCATGCCGTGGGCGCATCCGTGCTGCGCGTACGGCTCGCCCGGGTCGGCACAGACGCGGTGTCGTTCGCCCTGGCCGACGGCGCCGGTCGGCCCGTCGCCGACATCGACTCGGTCACGCTGCGGGCCGTTTCGGCGGCCGACCTCGCCACCGGGCGCGGGCACGACTCGATGTTCCGGGTGGACTGGGCCCCGGTGACGCTGCCGGCCGGAGAGTCCGCGGTGCGGTGGGCCGTGCTCGGGGACCTCGCGACGGCGATGGGCGAACGTGACGCGGACCTCGCGGTGGCAGAGGCCGCCCCTTGCGCGGACCTCGCGGTGGCCGTGGAGCAGGTGGCGCGGTACGCCGATCTCGCCGCCCTGGTGGCGGCGTTGGACGAGGGCGGGACCGCCCCGGACGCGGTCCTCGTGCCGTACCCGCAGGCGCCCGCCCTCACCCCCGAGGCCGTACGTTCGGCCGCGCACCGCACGCTGGCCCTGCTCCAGCGGTGGCTCGCCGAGGAGCGGCTCGACCGCACCCGGCTGGTCCTGCTCACCCAGGGCGCGGTCGCCGCGCGCGACGACGACACGGTGACCGACCCCGTGCACGCCGCCGTCCACGGCCTGGTGCGCTCAGCGCAGTCCGAGCACCCGGGCCGCCTTCTCCTCGTGGACGCCGCTGCGCCCTCGCTCGACCTGCTCGGTCCAGCGCTCGTCGGCGACGAGCACCAACTGGCCCTGCGCGACGGCGTCGTGCTCGCGCCCCGACTGGCCCGTGTACCCGCGGGTGAGCCCGCCGAGGCGCCGACGTACGACGCGAACGGCACGGTGCTGGTCACCGGAGCCACCGGTACGCTCGGCCGGCTCGTCGCCCGTCACCTGGTGGCCGAGCGGGGGGTACGCCACCTGCTGCTGCTCAGCCGCAGGGGAGAGCAGGCACCAGGTGCGGCCGAACTGACTGCTGAACTGCAGGAGTTCGGCGCCTCCGTGATCTGGGCCGCGTGCGACGCCGCCGACCGGGACGCGCTGGCCGCGGTGCTCGCCTCCGTGTCCGAGGCGCACCCGCTGACCGGTGTGGTGCACGCCGCCGGTGTCCTGGACGACGGCGTCCTCGAATCGCTCAACCCCGAGCAACTGGACACCGTGCTGCGGCCCAAGGCCGAAGCCGCCCTGAACCTGCACGAGTTGACCCGCGACCGCGAGCTTTCGGCGTTCGTACTGTTCTCCTCGGCCGCCGGTGTGTTCGGCGCCCCCGGACAGGGCAACTATGCCGCCGCCAACAGCTTCCTCGACGCCCTTGCCCAGTACCGGCGTGCGGCCGGTCTGCCCGGCCTCTCACTGGCCTGGGGCCTGTGGGAGGACGCCGACGGCATGGCCGGCGCGCTCGACGACACCGCCCGCGACCGGATGCGGCGCGCCGGTGTCCACGGCCTCACCGCCGCAGAGGGCCTCGCCCTGCTCGACCTCGCGGACACCCTCGGCGCGGCCGGCCTGGCCCCGGGCCTGCTCGTGCCCATGCGGTTCACCGTTCCGCCGACGGGCACCGAAGTCGTGCCTCTCATGCGGTCGTTGGTCCGCACCTCGGTGCGGCGCACCGCCTCCGCCGGCAGCGCGACGGACCTGTCCGCGTTGGAGCAGCGGCTCACAGGCCTCGACGTCGGCGAACGCGAACGCGTGCTGCTGGAGGTGGTGCTGCGGCACGTCGCCGATGTACTCGGCCACGCCTCTCCGGACGCCGTCGACCCCGAGCACGCCTTCAGTGAGCTGGGCTTCGACTCCCTCACCGCCGTCGAGCTGCGCAACCGACTCGGTGCCGCCGTGGGCCGCCGACTGCCTACCACGCTCGTCTTCGACCACCCGTCCTCCCTGGTGCTCGCCCGTCACCTGGCCGGTGAACTCGCAGGAGCCGCAGCCCGGTCGGCGACCGGAGCGCCCGCGTCCGCGGCCGTCTCCGACGACCCCATCGCCATCGTGGCGATGAGCTGCCGTTTCCCTGGCGGTGTCACCACCCCCGAGGAGCTGTGGCAGCTCCTGGACGGTGGCGTGGACGCCGTCTCCGGCTTCCCCACCGACCGAGGCTGGGACGTCGAGGCGCTGTACGACCCCGACCCGGACCACCCCGGCACCTCGTACACCCGGCACGGCGGCTTCCTGCACGACGCCGCCGCCTTCGACCCGACGTTCTTCGGCATCTCGCCGCGCGACGCCGTCGGCACGGACCCGCAGCAGCGGTTGCTGCTGGAAACCACCTGGGAGGCGTTCGAACGGGCGGGCATCGACCCGGCCAGCGTGCGCGGCAGCCGCACCGGCGTCTTCGCCGGCGTGATGTACCACGACTACGCGACCGTGGTGGAGGGCTCCGCGGACGGTGCCGACGGCACCCTCGGCTCGGGCAGTACCGGCAGCATCGCCTCCGGCCGCGTCTCCTACACCTTCGGTCTGGAGGGTCCGGCCGTCACCATCGACACGGCCTGCTCCTCCTCGCTGATCGCGCTGCACATGGCCGTGCACGCGCTGCGCAACGGTGAGTGCGACATGGCGCTGGCCGGCGGCGTGACCGTCATGGCCACGCCGGGCACGTTCGTCGGCTTCAGCCGGCAGCGCGGCCTGTCGCCCGACGGCCGCTGCCGCGCCTTCTCCGCGGACGCCGACGGCACCGGCTGGGGCGAGGGTGCGGGCATGCTCCTGGTGGAGCGGCTGTCCGACGCCCGCCGCAACGGCCACCCCGTCCTCGCGGTGGTGCGCGGTTCGGCGATCAACCAGGACGGCGCCTCCAACGGTCTGACCGCGCCCAATGGTCCGTCCCAACAGCGGGTCGTCCGGGCCGCGTTGGCGAGCGCGGGGCTCTCAGCGTCCGAGGTCGACGCGGTCGAGGCGCACGGCACCGGCACCACGCTGGGCGACCCGATCGAGGCGCAGGCGCTGCTCGCCACGTACGGCCGCGAGCACACCGCCGACCAGCCGCTCTGGCTGGGCTCCATCAAGTCCAACCTCGGTCACACCCAGGCCGCCGCCGGTGTCGCGGGCATCATCAAGATGGTCATGGCGATGCGCCACGGCACCCTGCCCAGGACGCTGCACGCCGAGCGGCCCTCGTCGCACGTCGAGTGGACCGAGGGCGCTGTGTCGCTGCTGACCGAGCCCGTGGCCTGGCCCGAGACCGGCCGACCGCGCCGAGCTGGTGTCTCCTCCTTCGGCATCAGCGGCACCAACGCCCACACCATCATCGAGCAGGCCCCGGAGGAAGCACAGGCCGAGCCGGGCGAGCGCCGCGCCGCCCCGGCCGTACTCCCGCTGCGCCTCTCCGGACGGGGCGCCGAAGCCCTGGCCGCCCAGGCGCGCGCCCTGCGCGACCACCTCGCGTCCCACCCGGACATCGCGCTCACCGACCTGGCCCAATCGCTGGCCACGGGCCGCGCCGCCTTCGACCACCGGGCCGTGGTCCTGGCCGGCGCGAACGACACGGCTGCCACCGTGCTCGCCCGCCTCGACGCCCTCACCGACGGCCGCCCGGTCCCCGAACTCCTCCGGGGCACGGCCACCAAGAGCGGCCGCACGGCGTTCCTGTTTACGGGTCAGGGGAGTCAGCGGCTGGGGATGGGGCGTGAGTTGTACGCGGCGTACCCGGTTTTCGCGGCGGCGTTGGACGCGGTGGCGAGCCGGATGGACCTCGAACTGCCGCTGAAGGGCGTGCTGTTCGGGGACGATGCGGAGTTGCTGAATCGTACGGAGTTCGCGCAGCCGGGGTTGTTCGCGGTCGAGGTGGCGTTGTTCCGGCTGTTCGAGTCGTGGGGTGTGAAGCCGGACTTCGTTGCCGGGCACTCGGTCGGTGAGATCGCTGCCGCGCATGTCGCCGGGGTGCTGTCTCTGGGCGACGCCTGCAAGCTGGTGTCGGCGCGTGGTCGGTTGATGCAGGCCCTTCCCGAGGGCGGGGTGATGATCGCCCTTCAGGCCACCGAGGCGGAGGTTGCTCCGCTGCTCGGCGAGCGCGTGAGTATCGCCGCGATCAACGGGCCGCGGTCTGTGGTCATCGCAGGTGACGCGGACGAGGCCGAGAGGATCGCCGGATCGTTCGGCGACCGCAAGTCCAAGCGCCTCACCGTGAGCCACGCCTTCCACTCGCCGCACATGGACGGCATGCTCGACGAGTTCCGCGCCGTGGCCGAGTCCCTGACGTACGAGCTGCCGAAGCTATCGGTGATCTCGAATGTGAGCGGTGCTCTCGCTTCGAAGCAGTTGACGCAGCCCGAGTTCTGGGTGCGTCATGTCCGCGAGGCGGTCCGTTTCCACGACGGTGTGCGGGCACTGGAGGCGGCGGGCGTGACCACGTTCGTCGAGCTCGGTCCCGACGGCGTCCTGTCCGCCATGGCCCAGGACTGCGTGACCGACGGGAACGCCGACGCCGCTGTCTTCGTCCCCGCCCTGCGCGGCGGGCGCGACGAGGCCGAGACCGTCGTCACCGCGCTCGCCCTCGCGCACGTCAACGGCACGCGCGTCGACTGGGCCGCGTACTTCGCCGGCACGGGCGCGCGCCGGGTCGACCTCCCGACGTACGCCTTCCAGCGCAAGCGCTACTGGCCCGAGGTTGGTGCCGTGCTGCCCGGCGACGCGTCCGGGCTGGGCCTGGCGCCGGCCGGGCACCCGCTGCTGGGCGCGGTGGTCGCGCTCGCGGACGCCGACGGCAGCGTGTTCACAGGCAGGCTCTCCCTGCGCACCCACCCCTGGCTGCGCGACCACGCGGTCATGGGTGCCGTGCTGCTCCCCGGCACGGCGCTGGTCGAGCTCGCTCTGCACGCCGGCGAGCGCGTCGGATGCCCAGGGCTGGACGAGTTGACCCTCCAGGCGCCTCTGGTGCTGCCCGAACAGGGCTCCGTACAGGTGCAGTTGACCGTCGGGCCGCCCGACGGGTCCGGTCGGCGGCCGGTCGCCGTGTTCTCCCGGCCCGACCTCGACCTCAAGGACGAGCCGTGGCTGCGGCATGCCGAGGGCCTGCTCACGGACGAGGTACGGCCCGCCGGCACGGACCTGGGCGCCTGGCCGCCGTCAGGTGCGAACCCAGTGCCGACGGAGGCCGCGTACGACGTGCTGGACGCGGCGGGACTCGCGTACGGGCCACTGTTCCAGGGGCTGCGCGCGGCTTGGCGGCGTGGCGACGAGCTGTTCGCCGAGCTGACCCTGCCCACTGAGGCGGTGACGGACGCGGACGCTTTCGGGCTGCACCCGGCACTGCTCGACTCGGCCCTGCACACCCTCGCCCTGGGCGACGCCCCGTCCGGCAGCGAAGAGCAGGGCGCCCGACTGCCGTTCGCCTGGAGCGGCGTGCGGCTGCACGCGACGGGCGCCTCGGCGGTACGGGTGCGGCTGGCCCCGGCCGGTCGCGACGCGGTGTCGCTGGAGCTCGCCGACACCACTGGTGAACCCGTCGCTTCCGTCGACTCGCTGGTGCTGCGCGCCATTTCCGCCGAGCAGATCGGTGCCGCGCGCGGTGGTCGGCAGGATTCGCTGTACGCGATCGACTGGACCGAGGTCCCGGCCGACCGTTCGGCGTCGGCTCCGAGCTGTGCCGTACTGGGGGCCGGGTTCCCGGATGTCCACGCCCCTCGCTACGCCGACCTGGCTGCCATCGCAACAGGCGAGGTACCGGAGTTGGTGGTCGTCGACGTTGAACTGGACGCCGACGCGGTCACGGACGGCGCCGGGCTGCCCGACGCCGTGCACGGACGGGTCGCCGCCGCGCTCGCGCTGGCCCAGGAGTGGCTGGCCGATGAGAAATTCGCCGCCGCGCGCCTGGTGTTCGTCACGCGCGGCGCCGCTGCCGCCCGCACCGGCGACCCCGTGGCCGACCTCGCCGGTGCGGCGGTGCGCGGCCTCGTCCGTTCCGCCGCTACCGAGAACCCGGGTCGGTTCGCCCTGTTGGACGTCGACGGCCCCGGGCTGCCCGACCCCGCCCTCGTGGCCCTCGCGTCGGGCGAGCCTGAGGTCGCGGTGCGTGAGGGCGCGCTGCTGGTGCCGCGTCTGACTCGGGCGATCGTTGCCGACGCGGAGCCCGTGACGTCGGCGGGCACGGTCCTGGTGACGGGTGCGAGTGGTGCGCTGGGTGGCCTGTTCGCGCGGCATTTGGTGTCCGAACGTGGTGTGCGGAGGCTGTTGTTGGTCTCGCGTCGGGGTGGGGATGCTCCTGGTGCGGCTGAACTGACGTCTGAGCTGGCGGAGTTGGGTGCGGAGGTCGTGTGGGCTGCGTGTGATGTGGCCGACCGTGCGGCGCTGGCGGCGCTGCTCGCCGAGCACCCCGTTACGGGTGTTGTCCACACAGCGGGTGTGCTGGATGACGGCGTGATCGGTTCGTTGACCGCCGAGCGGGTGTCGAAGGTGCTGCGTCCGAAGGTGGATGCGGCCTGGCACCTGCACGAACTGACCGAGAACCTGGACCTGTTCGTGGTCTTCTCCTCGGCCGCCGGTGTGTTCGGTGGTGCGGGGCAGGCCAACTATGCGGCGGGCAATGTGTTCCTGGACGCTCTGGCCCAGCACCGCAGGGCGCGGGGTCTGGCGGCGACGTCGCTGGCCTGGGGCCTGTGGGCCGAGGCCTCCGGCATGGCCGACGCGCTCGACGACAAGGATGCCTCGCGCCTGGGCCGGGGCGGCGTACTGCCCCTGGAGGCGGCCGAGGGTCTGGAGCTCTTCGACACCGCGACGGCTTCCGAGCAGGCCCTGCTGGTCCCGGTGAAACTCGACCTCGCCGCGCTGCGCACCCACCCGGTTCCGCCGCTGCTCAGCGGCCTGGTCAGGACCACCGTGCGCCGCGCCACGCAGGCCGCGGACAGCGGTAACGCCCTGGCCGGACGCCTGGGCCGGATGACGGCCGAGGAGCAGACCGAGTACGTGCTGGAGAGCGTGCGCAGCCAGGTCGCCACGGTGCTCGGGTATGCCGGGCCGGAGGCGGTGGCGACGGACCTGTCCTTCCGCGAGCTGGGCTTCGACTCGCTGACCGCTGTCGAGCTGCGCAACCTGCTCGCCTCGGCGACCGGGTTGCGGCTGCCCGCCACGCTGATCTTCGACCACCCGACCGCGACGAACCTCGCCTCGTACCTGCATGGCGAACTCGTGGGTGCCGCACCGGTGTTGAACGTCCCCGCGGCCACCGTCCTCCGGGACGACGAGCCCATCGCCATCGTCGGTCTCGGCTGTCGCTATCCCGGTGGCGTGGAGACCCCGGACGACCTGTGGCGGCTCGTCGTGGAGGGCCGGGACGCCGTCTCCGGCTTCCCGGAGGACCGCGGCTGGGACATCGAGGCGCTGTACGACGCCGACCCCGATCACCAGGGCACCAGCTACGCCCGCGAGGGCGGGTTCGTGCGCGACGCGGGCCATTTCGACCCCGCGTTCTTCGGGATCTCGCCTCGCGAGGCCCTTGCCATGGACCCGCAGCAGCGGCTCTTGCTGGAGACCTCGTGGGAGGCGTTCGAGCGGGCCGGCATCGAGCCGACGTCGCTGCGCGGCAGCCGCACCGGTGTCTTCGCCGGCGTCATGTACCACGACTACGCCTCGCGCCTCACGGTGCTGCCCGAGGGCGTCGAGGGCTTCCTCGGCACGGGCAACGCCGCGAGCGTGATCTCCGGTCGGCTCTCGTACGCCTTCGGTCTGGAGGGGCCCGCCGTCACGGTCGACACGGCGTGCTCCTCGTCGCTGGTGGCACTGCACCTGGCGGTACAGGCGCTGCGCAACGGCGAGTGCGAACTGGCCCTCGCAGGCGGTGTGACGGTGATGGCGACCCCCGCGCCGTTCGTGGAGTTCAGCCGACAGCGCGGGCTGGCGGCCGACGGTCGCTGCAAGGCCTTCTCGGCTGACGCGGACGGCACCGGCTGGTCGGAGGGCGCGGGCGTCCTCCTGGTCGAGCGGCTGTCGGACGCGGAGCGCAATGGGCACCCGGTGCTGGCGGTGGTGCGGGGTTCGGCGGTCAATCAGGACGGTGCGTCGAACGGCCTGACGGCGCCGAACGGTCCGTCGCAACAGCGGGTGATCCGGCAGGCGTTGGCGAACGCCGGCCTGTCGGTGTCCGAGGTGGACGTGGTCGAGGC
>NZ_JBIAIQ010000063.1:19153-31282 GCF_042871525.1 Streptomyces sp. NPDC005784 | reverse complement strand
GCGTCCCGCTTCGCGGGACGCTCCCGAAAACCAGCACGAACCCTTACGGACCACCCACGCCAGGGTTGACGAAACAGATAGGGGCACCCCCCCGGAGGGATCCGTCGGTCCGCCGACCGGCTCACTCGTCCTGGAACTCGGGGGAGGGGGCTTGGGGGAGGGGGCTCGGGCCGGCTCCGCATGCGGCCATGGTGCCGGGCGACCTCGGTGCCGACTTGGTGCGCGTCGAGGGCCCGCCCGGCCAGGGACTGCGGCTCGCTCCCGCGGGTGCGGCCGACACCGTCCGGTGCGGCCGCCGGTCGCTTTCGCCGAACTCAAGGAGCCCGCGGGGCGCGCCCGGCGGCGGTGCTACGGGACTGGGCGTGGACGCGCGGGCCCTGCCGGGGTCAGGGTGAGACGGCGTGGACGATGAGTGACGCCAGCTCGGCGTAGGCCTCGGCGTCGTTCAGCCCGGTGCGTGCGGCGACCTCGCCGCGCTGGATCTCCTGCATGGTGGCGGCCACGACCTCGCCCACGAACGCGGCATGGACGTCACGGAACGCTCCGGCGGCCACGCCGTCCGCGATCAACTGCCTGATCCTGCCCGCGGCCAGGCGTGTGTTGGCCTCGTACACCTCGCGGGCCGGCTCGAACTGGGCCATGTCGTCGAGGAACTGCCGGGACAGCGGCCGCAGCTGCTGCGCGACCGCGTTCAGGTAGACCACCACGCGCTCGGAGGGGGCGGAGGTGTCGGCCACCCGCTTCTCGACGGCCTGGGCGGCCTCCCGGAAGTAGTGCTTCACCGCTTCCCGCACCAGCTCCTGCTTGCTGCCCGCCAGTTGGTACAGCGTCGTCTTCGAGCAGTGCAGCCGCTCGGTCAGCTCGTCGAGGGTGAACGCCGCGAAGCCCTCCGCCACCAGCAACGCGACCAGCCTTTCGAGCAGGTCGGTCTGGCGCGCGGTACGACGTGTGGACGGCATGATCTCAGCGTAACCGTTCCTCCTCGAGCGTAACCGTCCCCCCTCCATGAGCGTGATCTCGGACGGGAGGCCCGCTGCCGGGGGCCGCACGGAGGCGTCGGCAGGTGTCGGCGGGAGGTGCCGCTTGGGCCGGCGGGCGGTCCGGTCGCCGTCGACGACGACCGGATGACCGGTCCACAGCTTCCGGCGTTGCCGACGAGCCACAGCGCGGTGGCGACGATGGCCGCGGGGCCGCCTCCGCGGCAGCGGAGTGTCGCGGCGCGGCTACGCGGCGGCGCGCTCGCCTTCGTACAACGGACCGGTGATCCCGCTGCGGAACAAGCCCGGGGCCGGCGTGCTCACCCGGACGGGACGGCCTGGGACGGCCCGGCTCAGCGGTAGAGGGCGGGGCGCTCGATCAGGTCGACCTCGGCGCGGAGGCCCTCGGCCTGGGCGCGGACGCCCGCCTCGCAGACGGCTGCCGCCGCGTACCCGTCCCAGCAGCTCGGCCCGGTGACCTCGCCGCGCAGTGTGACCCAGCACTGCACCTCGCGGTCGTACGCCTCCACGAACCGCTCCACGAAGTCGCGGGCGATCGAACCTCCCCATCGCCCGGCCGAGTTGACCAGCATTCCGTGGGCCTCGCCGATCCGTGCCGTGCCGTTCTCGCAGACGGCCTCGGCCTGCACCTGGTACCCGAAGCGGCAGTTGGCGTAGATCTCCACGTCCACAAGTACGCCCCCGTCCGTCTCCATGACGACGAACTGCGGGTCCGAGAGCCCTGCGGGCGCGTTGCCGGAGGGCCGCGGCTTCAGCACCGTCACCGCGCTGATCTCCTGCCCGAGCAGCCAGCGGGCGGCGTCCATCTCGTGCACGACGGAGTCGTTGATGAGCATCCGCTCGGTGAAGTACAGCAGCACATCGGCGTTGCGGTGCCGGTTGTGCAGCATCAGCGGACGGCCCAACTCCCCGCTGTCCAAAAGAGACTTGAGTTTCAGGTACTCGGCGTCGTAGCGCCGCATGAAACCCACCTGGACCCGTCGGTGTCCGAGCCGGAGTTCGGCCTCCAGCACGCGCAGCGTGGAGGCCGCGTCCGGGGTGAGCGGCTTCTCGCACAGGACAGGCAGGTCGTGCTCGAAGGCGGTGAGCAGTGCCGCCTCGTGAGCGGGGCCGGGGGAGGCGATGAGCACGGCGTCGACATCGTCCGCCGCCAGGGCCGCCCCCGGGTCCGTGTACGCGGTGCAGCCGTCGATGCCGTCGGCGAGTCCTTTGGCCCGACCGGCGTCGATGTCCACCATCGCGCTCACTCGCGCCCCGCTGATGACGTCGGTGATCCGGCGGGCGTGGTCGGCCCCCATCCGGCCGGTACCGACGACGGCGACCCCGAGTGTTGCGTGCTGGGTCATGAGGTTCGGTGGTCCCTTCGATGGTCGGGTGCCGCGGGAGCGGAGGAAACGTCAGGAAGCCCCTTCGGAGGAGGCGGGCGCCGGTGCGGGTGCCCGGAGGTCCTCCGCCTCGGGGAGCTCCTGTACGTCGACCCCGCGCACCTGCGCCAACTCGTGCTTGAGCGCCGCGAGTTCGGCGCCGCCCGCCATGTGGTTGGTGAGTTCCTCCAGACCGATCTCGCCGCGGTCGGCGCTGAGTTCGAGCGTGCCGAGCCGCAGCACGCTGAAGTGGTCGCCGACCATGTAGGCGTGGTGCGGGTTGTGGGTGATGAAGATGACGCCGAGGCCGCGGTCGCGTGCGGCGGCGATGTACTTGAGGACGACGCCGGACTGTTTGACGCCGAGCGCGGCGGTCGGTTCGTCGAGGATGAGGACGCGGGCGCCGAAGTGGACGGCGCGGGCGATGGCCACGGACTGCCGCTGGCCGCCGGAGAGCGTGCCGATCGGCTGGTCCAGGTCGTCGAGGACGATGCCCATGTCGCGCAGTTCCTCGTCGGCGGTCCGCTTCATCCGCGCGATGTCGAGACGACGTACGGGCCAGGGCCCTTTGGTCAGTTCGGAGCCGAGGAAGAAATTCCGCCACACCGGCATCAGCGGCACCGTCGCGAGGTCCTGGTAGACGGTCGCGATGCCCTTGGCCAGGGCCTCGCGCGGGGTGCTGAAGCGCACCGCCGTGCCGTCCACGAGGAACTCGCCCTCGCTGTGCTGGTGCAGCCCGGAGATGATCTTGATGAGGGTGGATTTGCCGGCGCCGTTGTCGCCGAGGACGCAGGTCACCCGGCCGGGGTGGACGGACAGGGAGACGTCGTGCAGGGCGCGGACATTGCCGTACGACTTGCCTGCGCCGCGCAGTTCGACGATCGCGGCGCTGCTGTCCCCGGGCGGGGTGTCCGGGAGGGCGGCGCCCGCGGTTCCGGATCCATTGCGTGTCATGGGTCGGTTCACCTCCGGCTCGCCGTGCGGCGGACCCACAGATTGACGAGTGTGGCGCCGAGCAGCATCACGCCGAGGAAGGCCTTGAACCAGTCGGGGTTCCAGCCGGCGTAGACGATGCCCTGGTTCACCATGCCGAACATGAAGGCGCCGAAGACCGGGCCGATCGCGGAGCCGTAGCCGCCGGTGAGCAGACAGCCGCCGATCACCGCCGCGGCGATGTAGATCAGTTCCTGGCCGACGCCCTCGCCCGACTGAACGGTGTTGAACGAGAACAGTTCGTGCATGCCGACGAACCAGGCGCCGAAGCCGACCGTCATGAACAGCGTGATCTTGGTGAAGGTCACCGGCACGCCCACCGCGCGGGCGCTGTCCTGGTCGCCGCCGACCGCGAAGACCCAGTTGCCGTACTTGGTGCGCAGCAGCACCCAGGTGGCCAGCGCCGCGAAGACCAGCCACCAGACGATCGTGATCTTCACCTGGACGCCGCCGACGTCGAACGACGAGGCGAAGATCTTCTTCGCCTGGCCGAAACCGTCCATGTCGCTGATGTCGTCCGTGGCGACGTTGCCGGTGACCAGCTTGGTGACGGCGAGGTTCACGCCCTGCAGGATCAGGAAGGTCCCGAGCGTCACCAGGAAGCTCGGCAGCCCGGTGCGGACCATCATCCAGCCGTTGAACGCCCCGATCCCGAGCGAGACGACCAGCGCGACGACGACACCCGCCCAGACGTTCATGGTCAGTTGATAGCTGAGCATGCTCGCCGTCAGCGCCGAGGTGATCACCGCGACACCGGCGGACAGGTCGAACTCGCCGCCGATCATCAGCAGCGCCACGGGCAGGGCCATGAGGCCGATCGTCGACGACTGGTAGAGCACCGTCGCCATCGAGCTGCCGGAGCGCACCGAGGGTGCCGCGATCAGGAAGAAGACGAACACGGCGACTGCGCCGAGGAACACCCCGACCTCGGGCCGGGCGAGCAGCCGCAGGGCCAGGGGGCGCCGGGCCGTCCGCCCGTCGGTCGTCCGGGGGCCGGGAGCCGGCGGCGCGGTCACCGTCGGCCCGGCCTGCCCGGCCGTACTCATCACCGAGTGCCCTTCGCGGCGAACTCGGCGACGGCGGCGACGTTGCTCTTGTCGACGAACGCCGGGCCGGTCAGCACCGGCTGCTCGCCACCGCCGCTGTAGTTGCCGTTGTTCTTGTAGAGCCAAAGCGAGTCGATCGCCAAGTAGCCCTGGAGGTAGGGCTGTTGGTCGACGGCGAACTGGATGGTGCCCTTGCTGATGGCGCCGGTGAGGTCCTTGTTGAGGTCGAAGGTGGCGATCTTCGCCTTGCTGCCGGCGTCACCCACCGACTGCACGGAGGTCAGGGCGTACGGGGCGCCGAGCGTGACGACGTAGTCGATCGCGGGGTCCTGCTTGAGCTTGGCCGTGATCGTGGACTTCACGGACGGCATGTCGGTGCCGTTGACATACAGGATCTCCGTGGTGCCGGTGAAGGTCTTCTTCACACCGTCGCAGCGCTGGGTGAGGCCGATGTTGCCCTGCTCCTGGACCACACAGACGGTTTTCTTGGCGCCTTCCGCGTTCAGTTTCTTGCCGAGTGCCTCGCCCGCGACGGTCTCGTCCTGGCCGAAGAACTCCGTCAGGCCCAGCTTCTTCCAGTCGCTGAGACCGGAGTTGAGGCCCACGACGGGTATGCCGGCAGAGGTCGCCTTGCCCACCACGTCCTTCATGGCGTCCGGCTTGGCCAGGGTGATCGCGATGCCGTCGACCTTCTGGTCGATCGCGTTCTGGACCAGGTTGGCCTGGATGCCCGCGCTCGGGTCGTGGGAGTAGACGAGCTTGATGTTGTCCTTGGCGGCGGCGGCCTCGGCGCCCTTGCGGACGATGTCCCAGAACGTGTCGCCCGGCGACTGATGGGTGACCAGGGCGACCGTCATACGAGGTGTGTTCGCCTTGCCCGCGGCGGCACCGTCCCCGCTCTCCTCGGACTTCTTGCCGCCCGAGCTGCTCGAGCAGCCCGCGGCGAGCAGTGCGGACGCCGCGGCCAGGGCCACGAGGGGGGCGATTCTCCGGGAACGGGGGTGGAACGTGCGATCCATCTTTCCAGCACCTCACTGTGCGACCGGGGGAGAGGGAACGGGACGGTACGGGGCGCGGGGCCCGTGCGGGGCCCGCGGCGGCGGGTCCGGACGGCGGGTCCCCGGACGGGAGTCCGGGGTCGATCCGGTGGAGCGGCGGTTTCGTTGGGACCGGATACAAGTCCCTGTCGCACCCACCTGTCAATACTTTGTTAAGACATCATTTCAGGAGCAGGTTCGAATGTCCGTACAAACTGTTGACAGGGGAGAGTGAAGCGTCCTACACCTGAGAAGCACAGGGCGCCTCCTCGCCCCCTCGCCGCATCCCATGCATCCCCCGCATCAGGAGCATCACGCATGCCGAGTCCGCCATACCCTCGCGCACTTGACCGGGCCGACCGACAACACCTCTGAACGGAGCCCGACTTGAGCATCAGCATCCCCGATCTGGTCACGGTGCGCGCCCGGTACCCGGAGGCCATCGCCGAAGCGGCCGCCCGCCGGGTCCGCCGCCTGCTGATCGGCGACAGCGGCCGTCTGATGATCGTGGCCGCCGACCACCCGGCACGCGGCGTGCTCGGCGTCGGCGGCCACCGGCTCGCCATGGCCAACCGTGCCGACCTCCTCGAACGCCTCTGCCTGGCGCTGTCCCGGCCCGGTGTCGACGGGGTGCTCGCTACGGCCGACATTCTGGAGGACCTGCTGCTGCTCGGCGTCCTGGAGAACAAGGTCGTGATGGGCTCCATGAACCGAGGCGGACTCGCCGGCGCCTCCTTCGAGATGGACGACCGCTTCACCGGCCACCGCGCCGAGGACATCGAGCGGTTCCGCTTCGACGCCGGAAAACTCCTGCTGCGCATCGACTACGACGACCCCGGATCCCTCACGTCCCTGGAGACCGGCGCCCGCACCGTCGACGCCATGGCCGCACGCCGACTGCCCCTGTTCGTCGAGCCGTTCATATCCCGCCGGGAGAAGGGCACGGTCCGCAACGACCTGAGCGCCGAGGCCGTCACCCGCTCCATCGCCATCGCCTCGGGCCTCGGCGGAACCTCCGCGTACACCTGGCTCAAACTGCCCGTCACCAGCGACCCCGACGACATGGCCGAGGTCCTCGAGACCTCCACCCTGCCCGCCGTGCTGCTCGGCGGAGAGGTGGGCGCGGACCAGGAGGTCACCTACGAGAGATGGCGCAAGGCCCTCCGCCTGCCCACCGTGCAGGGCATGGTCGTCGGCCGCACACTGCTGTATCCCGCCCACGGCACGGTGGAGACCGCGGTGGACACGGCGGTCGCCCTCCTTTGACCCGTACCCGGACGCGCCCCGCCCGTACCCGGACGCGTCCCGCACGGGAGCCCGGCCCTCACCCGGACGCACCCCAGCATGGCCCCGCACCCGGGCGCGGCCTGAACCCGCCGCAGCAGCGCCCCCTGGAGGGCCCCGCGGATCACTCTGCGGCGACCGTCACCCAGGTGCCCGACGACGCGGAGCGAACCATCGCGTCCAGCGCGGTCGCACTGCGGACCGCGTCGACCGGCGTCGCACCGTACGGCCTGTTGTCGGCGACGGACCGCAGAAAGGTGTGCGCCTCGACGACCTTGAGATCGTCGTAGCCCATGCTGTTCGCCGCGCCCGGCTGGAAGGCGGCGTAGTCCCCGGCCCCCGGACCGACGTACACGGTGCTGACCGGCTGGTCCTGGTACGTCGTGCCGCGGCTGACTCCGAGCTCGCCCAGCCGACGGAAGTCCCAGAACACCGCGCCCTTGGTGCCGTGGATCTCGAACCCGTAGTTGTTCTGCTCACCCACCGAGACCCGGCACGCCTCCAGGACACCGCGCGCACCGGAGGCGAAGCGCAGCAGGCAGTTGACGTAGTCCTCGTTCTTCACGGGGGCCGCCTCGCCGCTCGTCGCGCGCGTGTGACCCGCGGTCGCGCCGGTCGGCCGGGCCCGCAGCGGCACGAAGACCGCGGTGTCTGCCGCCAGTGCCTCGATCTCGCCCAGCAGGAAACGGGCCAGGTCGACGCCGTGCGAGGCCAGGTCGCCGAGGACCCCGCTGCCGCCCCGCTCCCGCTCGTAGCGCCAGGTCAGCGCGCCCTCCGGATGGGCCGCGTAGTCGCTGAAGAGGCGGATGCGCACGTGGGTGACGTCACCGATGTCGCCGGAGGCGATCAGCTCGCGGGCGGCCACGACGGCGGGGGCATTGCGGTAGTTGAAGCCGACTGTGCCCCGGACACCGGCCTTGGCCACCGCGTCCGACACGGCCCGGGCGTCGTCGGCGGTCAGACCCACCGGCTTCTCGATCCAGATGTGCTTGCCGACTTCGGCCATGGCCACGCCGATCTCGCGGTGCAGGAAGTTCGGCGCGGTGATGCTCACCGCCTCGACGCGCGGATCGGCGGCGATCTCCCGCCAGTCGCGTACGGCGGTGGCGAAGCCGTACCGCGCGGCGGCCTCCTCGGCCCGGCCCGGTACCTCGTCGGCGACGGAGACCAGTTCGGGACGCAGGGCGAGTTGCGGGAAGTGGTGGAGCACGCGGGCGTACGCCTGGGTGTGCACCCGCCCCATCCACCCGAACCCCACGACGGCGACACCGAGCGCACGCACCATGACTGCCCTTCCTCGGACCGGTCCGACGGCCTCCCGGCTCACAGTGAAGCCCAATCCCGTCCGCGTGCCCAGCCGTCCGGCGACAGCGCGGCCGCCGCCCGGGCGAGCAGCCGCCCCCCGGCCGACTCCGGGCCGGTGACCGGCGCGAGACAGATGTCCACGACCTCGGCCCTCGCGCCGTGGGCTGGTGACCGCGCCCTGGCGTATCCCTCGGCGAACGGGGCGATCAGCGGCCGGCGCCTCCCCGTCCCGGACCGTTGACGAGCGTGCCCGTCGCCTCCGGCCCGGACCGTTCACGAGCGTGCACCTCGCTTCAGGCAGGGGCTCAACGTGCCTGCCGGTCCGCACCGGGACGGACCATGGCGCGCGGGCGGGGGCGCGCCATGGTTCAGGCCAGTTTCTTCAGCAGTTCCGCGGCGAGCGGGGCGGCGGAGGCCGGGTTCTGGCCCGTGACGAGGTTGCGGTCGACGACCACCTTGGGAATCCACGGCTCGCCCTCCTGGAAATCGACGCCCGCCGCGACGAGCCGGTCCTGGAGCAGCCACTTGGCCTTGTCGGCGAAACCGGCCTGGGTCTCCTCGATGTTCGTGAACGCCGAGACCCGGTAGCCCGCGAAGGAGTTGGTGCCGTCCTCCCGGGTGGCGGCCAGCAGTGCCGCCGGACCGTGACACACCACACCGAGCGGCTTGCCCGACTCCAGCGTGCGGGTGAGCAGCCGACCGGACTCGGTGTCGGTCGAGAGGTCCTCCATCGGGCCGTGTCCGCCCGGGTAGAAGACGGCGGCGTAGTCGTCGAGGTTCACCTCCGACAGCTTGAGCGGCTGCCGCAGCTCGGCCATGGACGCGAGGGTGCGCTCGACCTTGTCGGCACCTTCCTGGCCACCGTTGTACTCGGGCGCGAGGCTCCCCTGGTCCACGGTCGGCACCACCCCGCCCGGCGTGGCGACGACGACGTCGTGCCCGGCCGCCTTGAAGGCCTCGTACGGGGCGGCGGCCTCCTCGGCCCAGAAGCCGGTGGGATGGGGGGTGCCGTCGGCGAGCGTCCAGTGGTCGGCGCCGGTCAACACGAAAAGGATCTTCGACATGGTGCGATTCTCCGGGGGTGCGGGTCCTGACGGCCTGGAAGGGGTTCCGGGTCGTACGCCCCTGACGTTCCGCATGGGGATCGGCAGAGTGGCGATGTACTCGACCGTATGCGGGCCGGGCACGGCTGACCAACAGGGAACCCGGTCGCAGTCATGGGTTGTCCGAGGGGACCGCGGGCACACCCGTCGACCGGGGCGGCGCCCGGAGGCCGCAACCGTCTAGCGGGCGACGGACGCGCGCTGTTCCAGGACCCGCAGCGCAACCTCCGCCCAGTCGATGTTCGCCTGCTCGAAGGCGCGTCCCCCCAGGAGAGTGAGATACGGGCCGACCCGCTCGGCCCCGGCGAGGTATTCCTCCTCGGTGCGCCCGTCGAGCAGGCGTGCGCCGATCCGGTCGTAGTGCGCCAGTTTGGCGCGCGCCCACTCCAGCCGCTCGGCGATCGCCGTCCGGACGGCGTCGGCGTCCCCCTCGTCGAGGGCGTACACCTTGACCATCAGCTCGTCCCGGATCGCCGTGGGCCTCGCGGGCCCGGCGGTGAAGGCGGCCAGGACGTCGAGTCCCGTCGCGGTCAGGGAGAACACCCGTTTGTTGGGCCGGCGTTCCTGCCGCACGAGCCGGGCCTCGATGAGCCCCTCGGACTCCATCCGGTCGAGTTCCCGGTAGAGCTGCTGCGGGGTCGCCATCCAGAAGTTGGCCACCGAGGCGTCGAACCCCTTGGCCAGGTCATAGCCCGACGCCTCGCCCTCCAGGAGCGCGGCCAGTACCGCGTTGCGCAATGCCATCCTGCAAGGCTAGACGGCATGCCCCCGCACGACTAATCTTATCCGCACCTAATCAATTAATTGAGTAAGAGAGGCGGGCGCAATGAACTCCTTCCGCAAGGCCGTGGAGGCCGGAGACCTGGGCGCGGTCGAGGAGCTGCTGGCCGACGACGTCGTGTTCACCAGCCCCGTCGCCTTCAAGCCGTACCCGGGCAAGGCGATCACCGCGGCCATCCTGCGCGGTGTCTGGCGTGTCTTCAGCGACTTCCGCTACGTCCGCGAGATCGCCGGAGCCGACGGCCGTGACCACGCGCTGGTCTTCACGGCCAAGGTGGGCGACAAGGAGATCAACGGCTGCGACTTCCTGCACTTCGACGAGGACGGACTCATCGACGAATTCACGGTGATGGTGCGTCCGTTGACGGCCGCGCAGGCGCTCTCCGAGGCGATGGGCGCGCAGTTCGAGCAGATCTCCCGGGAAGCGGCCGGCGCTTGAGGTCCCTGCCCCGCACGGTTTGAACCGACTCCTTCCGGCTACCCGCCTGTTGTGACGACGACTTCAGAGCAGGAGCTCTTCCAGTTCCTGGAGGACCGCTTCGCCTGCGCCCAGGCCTGCACCGAGTGTGCCCGCACCTGTGCGCTGCGTGCGAGCCTCCTGGATCCCGACGGGCCGAAGAAGCAGGAATCCGCACGGCGAGCGGGCGTCCTGTGCGCGGAGGTGTGCGAGGCGACCTGCAATCTGCTGTCGCGCGAGCTGGGGCAGAACGAGAGGGGTATCCGCGCGCAGCTGGAGTGGTGCCGTGACGTCTGCCTGGAGTGCGCCGACGCCTTCGACGAGTGCCCCGGCGCCGAGTCCGCGGCGAAGACCTGCCGTGAATGCGCCCAGGCGTGCGCGGACTTCATCGCCACGCTGTGGTGAGGACGAGGGCGGTGCCGCCGGTCACGGAGGTGGTGAGGGCAAGGGCCGCCCGGGTCAACTCGGTTCGGTCAGCGGGCGTCCGGCGCGGATGTTCCAGCGCCCCGCGCGCCCGCTCAACTCGGTGACGGTGAGCGGCGGCACGTCCACGCGCCAGAACGCCGACTCCGGCGCCCCCAGCACCCGTACCACCAGGGCCCGTACGACCTCGGGCTCCACCACCGCGACGGTGCGGCCGTCGAACTCGCCCGCCGCGTCGAGGCGTTCCGTCACCCGGTCGCAGAACGCCCGCACCGACTCCCCGTCGTGCGGCGCCGACGCGGGATCGGCGAGCCACCGCGCCACGGCCTCCGGCTCCTTCGCGCTCACCTCGGCCAGCGTCGCCCCGCGCCAGCGGCCCACGTCCAGACCGGCCAACTCCGGCGCCTCGACACCGCCGTCGAGCCCGAGCGCCGCCGCCGTCTGCCGGCATCGCACGGTGGGGGAGACCCACAGCCGGCTTCCGGCCGGCACGGCACCCGCGCCGGCCGCCGTCCTGGCGGCCCGCACGCCTGCGGCGTCCACCGGGCTCCCGTCGTCGAAGCGGGCCTCGCGCAGCGCCTCGCTGATCGCCGCGGAGATCAAGATCACTCGGCTGGTCATGCCATCACTCTCATGCGTCGTGGACCGGGCTCATGCACCGGGCTCATGTTTTGTGCACCGTGCCCGGTGGTGAACTCCCCGGCCCGGTAGGACAGTTGTCGCGCTTCCCGGCGCTTGGGGCGCACATGGGTCGGGGCGTGCGCCCTTGGCCCCGAACCGGCTTCGCGGTACGGTCACGTGGATATTGACGACGGTTCGGCGGAAGCCCGGTGGAATTCCGGCACGGTCGCGCCACTGTAAGCCCAGCACTTGTCGCTCCGGCCAGGGGCGGTGGAGGCGGGCCAAGTCAGACCCGTGGCTGTCGTCCTGTGCACCACCGAGATGGGACGCGAGTTCCCCAGGAGGTTCTGCCCCATGGCGCAGTCCGTCGTTCAGCCGACCGTCACCCCCACCGCCGTTCCCGCCAAGCTGCCGATCGGCGCGATCGTCCCCTGGGCGGTCTTCTTCGGCATTCTGATGCTGGTCCTGCTCTACTTCGTCGGCGCCGAACAGGGCGCCACCTCCCTCGTGTCCGGCGAGAACGTCCACGAATGGGTCCACGACGCCCGCCACCTGCTCGGTTTCCCCTGCCACTGACGGCGACGGGGAGCGTACGAGCCACGATATTCCGCGACGGCCGGCAACCCGGTCCGGGGGCCCGGGGCGGGGGGGCGGGGCCCGGGGCCCCCCCCCCCCCCCCCCCCCCCCCCCCCCCCCCCCCCCCCCCCCCCCCCCTCCC
>NZ_JBIAIQ010000063.1:0-19147 GCF_042871525.1 Streptomyces sp. NPDC005784 | reverse complement strand
GGGGGGGGGGGGGGGGGGGGGGCGCGGCCCCCCCCCCCCGCGGGGGGGCGCGGGGGGGGGGGGGGGGGGGGGGGGGGGGTCCCCCGCGCCCCCGGGCGCCGCCCCCCCCGGGGGGGGGCCCGCGGCGGGGGGGGGGGGGGGCCGGGCCCGCCCCCCCCCCGGGGCCCCGGACCGGCACGCCCGCCCACCCACCGCGGACCCGGCGTCCGCGTCATCGGCATTCCCAATTTCTGAAACACGTTCTACGGTGTGCGCCGTCAGGTCGGGCTCGGGGAGCAGGAGGCGCCGTGCATCTCGAATACACGCCGGAGCAGCAGCGGTTGCGGACCGAACTGCGGCTCTACTTTGCCGAGTTGGTACCGGACAACGCCTACGCGCGCTACGGCGATCCGGCGACGCAGAAGCGCTTCTACCGGGAGACGATCCGACGGCTCGGCGCGGACGGCTGGCTCGGGGTCGGCTGGCCCAAGGAGTACGGGGGGCGTGGCCTGAGCCCGATGGAGCAGTTCATCTTCTTCGACGAGGCGGCCCAGGCGGGGGTACCGCTGCCGCTGATGGCCCTCAACACCGTCGGACCGACGATCATGCAGTTCGGTACGGAGGAGCAGAAGTCCTACTTCCTGCCGAAGATCCTCTCCGGCGAGCTCGACTTCGCGATCGGCTACAGCGAGCCCGACGCCGGGACGGACCTCGCCGCGCTCAGGACCAAGGCCGTACGGGAAGGCGACGAGGAGACCGGCCACTACACGGTCGACGGCCAGAAGATCTGGACGACCAACGGTGACACGGCCGACTGGGTGTGGCTCGCCGTCCGTACCGATCCGGACGCCCCGCCCCACAAGGGCATCACCATGCTCCTCGTGCCGACCTCCGACCCCGGCTACTCGTGCACCATCATCAACACGCTCGCCTCGCACGACACCACGGCGAGCTACTACGAGAATATCCGCGTCCCCGCCGCGCGCCGGGTCGGCGAGGAGAACAAGGGCTGGCGGCTGATCACCAACCAGCTCAACCACGAGCGCGTCACCCTCGCGGCTCACGGCACCATGGCCATCCGCGCCCTGCACGATGTCCAGCGCTGGGCGATGGAGACCAAACTCGCCGATGGCCGCCGCGTCGTCGACCTCCCCTGGGTGCGCCGCCTCCTCGCCCGGACGCACACCAAGCTGGACGCCATGAAACTCCTCAACTGGCGGATGGTGAACGCCGTCCAGGAGGGCACACTCACCCCGCAGGACGCCTCCGCCGTCAAGGTGTACGGCTCCGAGGCGCGCCGGGACGCGTACGCCTGGCTGATGGAGATCGTCGCGGCCCCCGGTGTACTCAAGGAAGGCTCCGCGGGAGTCGTCCTGCACGGCGAACTCGAACGCGGCTACCGATCGGCCGTGATCTTCACCTTCGGCGGCGGGAACAACGAGATCCAGCGGGAGATCATCTCGTGGATCGGACTGGGGATGCCCCGGGTGCGGCGCTGACGCGATGTGACCACAGACGTTAGTTGTCACACACCGAGGATAGTTGGCACCATGATCAATTGAGCCCTCCGGTGCGTTCCAGACCTCGCCGGTCGGGTCTCGATGTCCACCTTGATCTGCAAGTGAGTCGCGCCGCTCTCGCGCAGCAGTCGGTGGTGGTGCTCCACCAAGTGTTCGGAGACGTCGATGCGGAGCGGGTTCGGCTCCGTGCTCAGGGCTTCGCGGTCGGTCATGATGGCGTCCCGCCGAGTGATCAAAGCAGCGGAATCCGCAGGTCGGGGACGGTGAGCCTTTTCCAACCTGCCGATGGTGCCCGCGTGTTGGTGAGCCGAGGCGCGATAGGTGTCACCAAGGCAGGCTCGTTGTCACTTCGCGTCGGAGCCTGGCTGTGCCAGGGGCGCGGTTCCGGCAACGCCGGTGCAGGCCAGTCACCTCGTACCGCACGATGTGTCGGGAGCTGATGGCAGACCGGACGCTGTCCCCGAAATCCAGCCCGGTGTCCCGGCGTTCACCGCCGTCGGTCACAGGGCAGTGGCGGCGCGGACCAGCCCCGCGACCGCCGTTGAACGGCTGTGTGGGGGCCAGGCGATGACCGTGGTGACGTGGGGGGCGTCGGGGACCGGTACGGCGGTGAGGTCCTCGCGCAGGCCGGTGCGGCCCGACTCCGGCACGACCGCGCAGGCGCGGCCGAGGGTGATGAGCTGGGTGAGTTGCGTGTGGTCGCGCACCTGCGGCCCGGGGCCGTCCGGGAAGGTGCCGTCAGGGCGAGGCCAGCGGGGCAGGGGCAGGTCGGGAAGGTCGGTGACCTCGGCGAGCCGCACGTGGGGGCGGGCGCTGAGAGGGTGGCCCGCCGGGAGGATCGCGACCTGACCCTCGGAGTGCAGGTCCTCGGTGTCGAAGCCGGCCGTGTCGTCGAACGGCCGATGCAGCAGGGCTACGTCGGCCCGGCCGTCGTGCAGCAACCGTGTCTGCTCGCCCGGCCCGCACAGCACGACGTCCACGGCGACGGCGCCGGGCTCGGCGGCGTAGGCGTCGAGGAGTTTCGCCAGCAGTTCACCGGACGCGCCCGCCTTCGCGGCCAGGACCACGGCGGGGCGGCCGGTCGCCGCGAGGGCGGCCCGGCGGGTGCGCCGTTCGGCGGCCTCGACGGCGTCCAGCGCCGCCCGCGCCTCCCGCAGCAGCACCGCCCCTGCCCCGGTCAGGGCGACACCCCGGCTGCCACGCTCCAGCAGGAGGGTGCCCAGGCGCCGTTCGAGCCCGCCGATCGCCCGCGACAGCGGGGGTTGGGCGATCCCGAGCCGCCGCGCGGCCCGGCCGAAGTGCAGCTCTTCGGCGACCGCGACGAAGTACCGCAACTCACGTGTCTCCACCCCGCCAGCCTAACCGGGACGGCCAGGAGCGATACCCGGGCGGTATCGCCGTCCACCCAGTCGGTCTTGGACGCCCTGCCCGGCGGGGGAGAAGGATCGATGTCATGAGTGAGACGAACACCGTGAACCACCACAAGGTCGCGCTGGTGACCGGGGCCAACAAGGGCATCGGGTACGAGATCGCCGCCGGGCTCGGCGCCCTCGGCTGGTCCGTCGGAATCGGCGCGCGGAACGAGGAGCGGCGCGAGGCCGCTGTGGACAGGCTGCGCGCGGCCGGAGCCGACGCGTTCGGCGTGCCGCTGGATGTGACCGACGACGCCAGCGTGACAGCGGCGGCTCGGCTGATGGAGGAGCGGGCCGGGCGGCTCGACGCGCTCGTCAACAATGCGGGGATCACCGGCGGCGGACCGCAGGAGCCCACCACGGTCGACGTGAACTGGGTACGGGCGGCCGTGGAGACCAACGTGATCGGCGTCATCCGCGTCACCAATGCCCTGCTCCCTCTGCTGCGCCGCTCGCCGTCGCCGCGGATTGTGAACGTCTCCAGCAGCGTCGGCTCCCTCACACTCCAGACCACGCCCGGCGCCGAGACGGGCCCCATCGCCATCGCCTACGCTCCGTCGAAGACGTTCCTCAACGCCGTCACCGTGCAGTACGCCAAGGAACTGGCCGACACCCACATCCTGATCAACGCCGTCTGCCCCGGCTTCACGGCGACCGACCTCAACGGCTTCCGGGGAGTGCGCACCCCCCAGCAGGGCGCAGCCGTCGCGATCCGGCTGGCCACCGTATCGGCCGACGGGCCGACGGGCCGCTTCTTCGACGACGAGGGAGAGGTGCCCTGGTGACGCGCTTCCGGTTCGCGCCACCCCGGGGAGATGGCGCATGCGCGTCCTCGTGACCGGCGCCGTCACGCCATGTCGGTACGGCCGTCGAGCCCGAGCCGCCGGCGGACCACGAGGTGAGGGATCGAAAGGCACCGAGCGTCTGTGACAAGTAGCCTGCCTTCCAAGTGACAACCAGGCTGCTTCGGCCCGGCCCTGCTGCCGGCCTTTTCGGCTCCGCCGGTGACAACTATCGAGCCTCGGCGCAGTCGGAAGGTTCAGCGAAGCGGCGAAGCTCCTGGTAGACGGGTTCTCGACCAAGATCACCCGTACCGCCAGGAGCTTCGCGTGCTCGTTTACCCGTCGTCGATCGACCTGTCCAGTCGCCTCTGCGGTACCTGACCGGGCAGCTCGCAGGCCGCCGCAGGGAGATCGGTACGCGGTGGCGGCGGCCGGCGGCCGGGCGTCAAGCCCTGCTCGCCCTGGCCCACCTGCGGTGCGGTGACACCTGTGCCCAGCTCGCTGCCGGGTTCAGCATCGGGATCGCGACGGTCCACCGCTACATACGCGAGGCTGTCGAGGTTCTGACCACACTGGTTCCCACTCTGGCCGAGGCGATGACGACGGCCCGGACGAAGGCGTTCGCAATCCTGGACGGCACGCTGCTGCCGATCGACCGGATCGCCGCCGACCCCCCGTACTGCTCCGGGAAACACAAACGCCACGGCATGAACGTGCAGGTCCTCGCCGATCCGTTCGGACGTCTGCTGTGGGCCTCAGCAGCGCTGCCCGACTCGACTCACGATCTGACGGCCGCCCGGCACCACGGGATCATAGACGCGCTCACCACTGCAGAGCTGAAGTGCTTGGCAGACAGGGCGTATCAGGGGGGCCGGCGGTCCCATCCGAGTCCGTTCCGGGGCCGTCGCCTCAAGCGATGGAAGCGGCGCTACAACACCACCCACGCCAAGATCCGCCGCGTCGGCGAGCAGACCATGGCCGTACTGAAAGGCCGGCGTCTGCTCGGCAAGCTCCGCTGCAGCACCAACCGGATCACCGACGTCGTGAAGGCCGTCCTCGTCCTTCACCACGCATCAACATGAGGTTGGAAGAGGCTCACTCGCAAACCAGCCTGGAAAAGGAGAGTTGGAGCACGGTCGAGCGTGTCGACGGGCACAGGGGGCGGGCGGCGGTGACCCGGCCGGTTCGCTCCGGGCCGACGGTTGATGGAAAGTTGCAGGTCACACCCGAAAACCTCGGGGCGTCCGGTTGCCCGGTGGGTCCGGATCGTTCACCAAAGGATCGAGCATCGTGTCTTCTCGTCGAGTCGTCGTCATCGGTGGCGGGGTCATGGGCTCGTCCGCCGCGTGGCGGCTTGCTGCCCAGGGTGACCGCGTCACCCTGCTGGAGCGCTTCCCGCCCGGCCACGACCGGGGCAGCTCGCACGGCACCGCGCGGATCTTCCGGCTGGCCTACACGGACCCCTTCTACGTCGGTCTCGCCGTGCGGTCGCTGCCACTGTGGCGGCGGCTGGAGCAGGAGACGGGACGGCAGGTGCTCACCCTCACCGGAGCCGTCGACCACGGCCCGGCCGCCACGACCAAGGCACTGTATGAGGCGCTGACCGTCGCCGGACACCCTGCCGAGCGGCTGACCCCGGAAGAGGTCGCCGAGCGCTGGCCGGGGCTGCGCGCCGACACCGGTGCGGTCTTCCACCCGGAGGCCGGACGCCTGCACGCCGACGAGGCGGTCACCACCTTCCAGCAGGCGGCGCGGGCGCACGGCGCGGAGGTCCGGCACGGCGTCCGGGTGACCGGGCTGTCGGTGCACGGCGACGCCGACGTCCGGGTGGTCACGGACTCGGAGGAGGAACTGCGCGCCGATGCGGTCGTGGTCGCGGTCGGCGGCTGGGCGCCCGGAATGCTGGGCGGCGGTACCGCTCCGCTGGTCGGCGGCGTGCCGGTGCTGCGTGTCACCCAGGAGCAGCCCGCGCACTTCCCCGCGGCGGACGCGCTCACCTGGCCCAGCTACATTCACCACCCGGGCGCCGCGCTGCCCATGGACGGCCTCACCGCGGACGGGGTGTACGGACTCGGCAGCACCGACGGCGTCAAGGCGGGCTTCCACGGTGTCGGCCCGGTCGTCGACCCCGACCGGCGCGACCGCACCCCGGACGCCGCGATCCTGCGAGAGCTGGCGGCGTACGCCGAGCGCTGGCTCCCCGGCGTGGACCACACCGCGCCCGAGGCCGTGACCTGCCTGTACACCACCACCCCCGACCATGACTTCGTCATCGACCGGCAGGGCCCGGTCACCGTGCTGGGAGGGTTCTCCGGGCACGGCTTCAAGTTCGCGTCGGTCATCGGCGAGGTGGCGGCCGCGCTGGTACGCGGAGAGCCCGGACCGAGCCGGTTCGCGCTCGGACGCCCGCGTCCCACGAGTCACTGAGCCGTCCCCGAAGAAGGGGCACCCCCATTAATTTTCACCAGCGTAGGGCAGGTGACCCGGCCGCTTGTTCCGTCCCGCCGCGCCCGCGCACCGAGGATCTGCTCTCGCTCGACAACCCGGTGCGATCGGTGTTGGCTGGTCCGCAGGCAGTGCAGGCAGTGCAGGCAGTGCAGGCAGTGCAGGCCGCGCAGGCCGTGCGCACCGGCCCCGGTGCCCGCGCCGCCGGCTACCCGGCGGACATCTCCCATCTCCCCTTTCCGGGCCGCCGTCGGCCCGGACGACCTGGGCGCCCGGCGGGAGCTGGCAGCGCTGGCCGGGCACCGCGGGTCGCAGTGACCGGGGCGGCCATCGTTCCGGACGGCTGGGCGGTGATCGAGAACCATCCAGGGCTTCAGTTCCTCGCCCCGGGCACCCTCTTCGAGCCCGACCCCGAGGCTGTCCCGCTGGGCCCGGCGGACGCGCCGCAGATCCTCGAACTGATCGACCTGGCGCGCGCCCCGGCCCGTTCCTGGCGTGCCCGGTCGCCCTCGGCGGCTATGTCGGCGTCCGGTGGGAAGTGCGGCTGATCGCCACGGCGTCCAGCCACGGCGACACGCGTCGCGACCTGCGGTGTACCGAAGTGCCGACTATCTTGCTGATTTCATGCGGCCAGCCGCTCAAGCTACTTGGCATCGGTGCAGGTCACGAACATGACCTGGTTCCAACTATCGAGCCTGGTCACACGCGCGGCGCGGATGTGCGCGGCGACCGTGCGTGTCGCAGCCGCGGTCCGGGCCATGACGAAGCGGACCCGCGCCGGCCTCCTGGGTGGCGGCCGGCGCGGGCCGCGTTCAGCGGAAGGTCTGGCGCATCTCGCCCAGGCCGTCGATCCGGCTGACCAGCACGTCGTCGGGGCCGAGGAACCGCTGCGGAACACGACGGTTGCCCACCCCGGCGGGGGTCCCGGTGAAGATCAGGTCGCCGGGGTGGAGCGGGCACACCGCACTGATGAACTCCACCAACTGGGGAACGGAGAAGATCATCTCGCTGGTGCGCGCCGCCTGGACGCTCTCGCCGTTCAGCAGGCACTCGATCGCGATGTCGTCCCGGTCCGGCAGCTCGTCGGGGGTCACCAGCGCCGGACCGGTCGGGCCGAAGCCCGGATACGACTTGCCCAGCGAGAACTGCGGCGGCTTGCCGGTGAGTTGGAGGACGCGCTCGGAGAGGTCCTGCCCCACGGTGAGCCCGGCCACGACCTCCCAGCCCTCGCTCGCCGACACTCGATGGCAGGGCGCACCGATGACGGCGACCATCTCCAGCTCCCAGTCGACATTGCCCTTGGGCAGTTCGACCTCCGCGGCCGGGCCGACGATGCAGCTCGGGAACTTGGTGAAGAGCAGAGGGATCTCGGGCGGGACGTGGCCGGCTTCGGCGGCATGCGGACGGTAGTTCAGCGCCACCGCGAAGAAACGGCTCGCCGGGGTACCGGTCGCTGCGGATCGAGCCGCGACCCGGGGGACGGATCTCGTGGGCACGCACGGCGCACCGCACTCCCTACGGCCTGGCCGAGGTCGCGTGGGAGCGAGCCGAGGGTGAACTCCGCGTCGACGTCACCGTGCCGACCGGCTCGGTCGCGACAGTCGTCCTGCCGGGGCTCGAACCCAGGGAGATCGAATGTGGCAGGCATCGCTTCGTGGTGCCGCACCCGTCCCCGCCGGATGATCGCGAATGGCACCCGTCCCCGCCCTTTCCGCTCGACGAAATGCTCACCGAAGGAGAACGCTGACGGACAAGGTCACGGGTTCGGCTGTGGCTGCGGTGGCCATCGGGAACTTGGAGGTCGAATCCAACAACGCGATCGCGGACACCGGGGGCTGGGGATCCTGCTCGGCGCAGGCCGCCCGCGGCGGATGGTGGCCCTTCTCCGTCGTGGGGCAGGGACAAGGACCCGTCTCGTGATCGTGTCGCAAGCGGTTTCGTGACCCCGTGCGGAGCGGCGAGTCGCTGAGCCGGCGGGCGATCCGGCGGGCGCGGGGGCTGCTGAGCCGTGTCGGTGACCTGCCACGTGTGCCGACTGTCGATTCTGGGCACATCTGACGGAATGGATCTCACTGGAGCCGCTGACCCAGGACTCTTCGGCCCCGAATCGGTCACCTGGCAGATGCATGGCGACCCCATGATGTGGGTCGCCGGGATCCGCGCGCTCTACCTTCAGGCCCTCCACCCGCGCGTCGTACGCGGTGTCGTGCAGAACTCCGACTTCCGGAATGACGCCTGGGGCCGGCTGAAACGCACCGCGAACTTCGTCGGAACGACGACGTACGGGACGGTCGAGGCCGCGGAGCGGGCAGCGGCCCGGGTCCGGAGGATTCACCGCATGCTCACCGCCAGCGACCCGGACACCGGTGAGTACTACGGGATCGATGATCCAGAACTGCTGCTGTGGGTGCACTGCTCGGAGATCGACTCCTATCTGCACGTCCTGCGGCGTTCCGGCTTCCGGCTCACGGACGCGCAGGCCGACCGCTACATCGGGGAACACCGGGTCGGCGCGCGGCTGGTGGGGCTCGACCCCGACCAGGTGCCGGCGAACCGGGCCGAACTGGCCGCGCACTTCGAGAAGATGCTCCCCGAACTCGCCGCGGGCCCCGAAGCCCGCGAAGTGGACGACTTCCTCCGGCGTCCACCGGTCCACCCGCTGCTCGTACCGGCGTGCGCACTGCTGTGGCGGCGCGTGGCCGGGCTCGCGTACGCCGCTCTGCCGCCGTACGCCCACGCGTTGTACGGAAGGGCGGCGCCGTCGCCCGCCGCGGTGACCCGGCGGCTGCGCGTCACGGGCACCGCGCTGCGCTGTGTCCCCGCACGGCTGCGCTGGCAACTCCCGCCCAAACACATTCTCTCGGCCGTGTCACGGCTCGGCCCCGGCTCGCGCCCGGCACCGTACAAAGTCGGCAGATAGCTCGCCATACTGAACCGGGGCCGGGGGTGGGCCCGGGGCTGAGCAGTGACGGGGGCGATCACTCGAGATGGCGGAGAGCAGGCTGATCCAGGGGCGCTACCGCCTCCTCGATCCGATCGGGCGCGGCGGCATGGGCGAGGTGTGGCGGGCGCGGGACGAATCGCTGGGCCGCCAGGTGGCCGTCAAGTGCCTCAAGCCGCTCGGCCCGCACCACGACCCGTCCTTCACCCGCGTCCTGCGCGAGCGGTTCCGGCGCGAGGCCCGGGTCGCCGCCGCCCTTCAGCACCGCGGGGTGACCGTCGTCCACGACTTCGGCGAGTCCGACGGTGTGCTGTATCTGGTGATGGAACTGCTGGAGGGACACAACCTCGGCCAGCTCCTGGAGGAGAACCACCACCATCCGCTCGCGGTCGCCGAAGTCGTCGACATCGCCGACCAGGTGACCGCCGCGCTCGCGTACACCCACCAACAGGGCATTGTGCACCGTGACTTGAAGCCGGCGAACATCATGCGGCTGACCGACGGCACCGTGAAGATCTGCGACTTCGGCATCGCCCGCCTCGGCCACGACATCGGATTCACCTCGCGGCTCACCGGCACCGGCATCGCGATGGGCACCCCGCACTACATGTCGCCGGAACAGATCGGTGGCTCGGAGGTCGACCAGCGCAGCGACTTGTACTCCTTCGGGTGCGTGCTCTACGAAATCGCCACCGGAGCACCGCCGTTCGACCTCGACGACGCCTGGGCCGTTCTCGTCGGCCACCGCGACACCGTGCCCGAGCCGCCGCGCAGCCACCGGGCCGACCTCCCCGAGTACCTGGAGCGGATCATCCTCGACCTGCTCGCCAAACGGCCCGAGCAGCGTCCGCGGGACGCCCGTGAGCTCGCCCGCCGCATCAGCGCCGGGCGCACCACGCCGATGTATGTGCCGACGGTGGTCGCCCCGGCCCCGCCGCACCCCGCCGGGGGACAGCGCTCTCCTGCGCCCCGGGGCCTGTCCCGACCCGAGCAGCCGCCCTCCCGCGCACCCCGGCTGCCGTCCTGGACCCAGGGCATGACCACCGGCCACAAGGCCACCGGCGCGGGACTGCGTGGCACCCCGCCGGACGCGTCCGGCGGCCTCACCGGTGAGTGGACGGCCCGCCCTTCCACCGCGGTCGCGCCCGCATCGGGTCGCAGCGAACGGCCCACCCCCGCACCGGAGTCGCTCACCGCCCTGGCGGGGCGGCACAACGCCGGACTGAGCCTCGGGCGGCTCGGCCGGTGGACCGAGGCGGGCGAGGTGCACCGCTCGGTCGCCGCCGAACGGGAGCATCTGCTCGGGCCCGACCACCCGGACACGCTCGCCAGCCGTTACGAGGTCGGCTTCACCCTCAGCCGCACCGGACGCCCCGCCGAGGCTCTCGGCGAGTACGCGCGCGTCGCCCAGGCCAGGGAGCGGGTGCTCGGCGCCGAGCATCCCGACACCCTGGCCGCGCGGCAGGAAATGGCCTATGTGCTGGGACAGTTGGGCCGCCACTTCGAGGCGCACCAGGCCTATACGTCGGTGCTCTCGGCCCGGGAGCGCGCGATGGGCCCCGACCATCCGGACACGCTTCGCTGCCGCCACAATCTCGCCTTCAACCTCAGCAGGCTCGGACGCCTGGAGGACTCGTACCGCATGGCGAGCGAGGTCGCAGCCGCCCGTGCCCGGGTGCTCGGCCCGGCCCACCCCGACACACTCGTCACCCGCTACGAAGTCGCCTACGCCCTGGGCCAGTTGGGGCGCTGGACCGAGGCGCTGCTCACCTACCAGGAGGTGGCCGGGGCCCGTGCGCAGGCCCTGGGCCCGGACCATCCGGACACGCTCGCCGCCCGCTACGAAGTGGGCATCAGCCTCGGCCGGCTCGGCCGCAGCGCGCAGGCACTGGAGCTGTACCGCTCTCTCGTCGACGACCGCACCCGGGCACAAGGCGCCGCGCATCCCGAAACCCTGCGTGCGCGGCACGGGCTCGGCGTGAACCTCGGCCGCCTGGGCCGCTGGGAGGAGGCTCTCGCCGAGTCCCGTGACGTCTGCGCCATCCGCGAGCGCGTGCTCGGTGCCGAGCATCCCGACACCCTCGTCAGCCGCCGCGAGGTCGCCGTCGGGCTCGGCTGGCTCGGCCGCTGGGCCGACGCCCTCACCGAGTACCGGCGCGTCGCCGCCGCCCGCGAGCGCGTGCTCGGCGCCGACCATCCGGACACCCTCGCCAGCCGCAACGACGAAGCGCACTGCCTGGAGCAGCTGGGGCACGGGCAGGAGGCGGTGGAGTTGTACCGCAGGGTGGCCGCCCTGCGGCAGCAGCGGGCGGCCCAGGGACGCTGACCGCGCCGGCGACCGCGGCAGCGGCCCGGGCAGCGGCCCGGGCAGCGGCCCGGGCAGCGACCAGGGCGGCGAACCAGGGCGGCGAACCAGGGCAGCGAACCAGGGCAGCGGGGGAGGGCTCCCTCGGCGCATCCAAGAGAGTCGAAAAAACTAGGCCGGTGATGTCGAGAACCCGTGGCCCGCTCCGTCCCAGCAGTGAACGCGACCACAATGGATCGCACCAGTACCGAGGAGAAGCACGATGGCCAAGTACCTGCTGCTCAAGCACTACCGTGGCGCTCCGGCTTCGGTCAACGACGCGCCGATGGACCAGTGGACGCCGGAGGAGATCTCGGCCCACATTCAGTACATGAACGACTTCGCGGGCCGACTCGAGAAGACCGGCGAGTTCGTCGACAGCCAGGCGCTCGCCCCCGAGGGGACATTCGTCCGATACGACGGCGAGGGACGCCCGCCGGTCACCGACGGTCCGTTCGCCGAGACCAAGGACCTCATCGCCGGCTGGATGGTGATCGACGTCGACACCTACGAGCGCGCCGTCGAACTGGCCGGTGAGCTGTCGGCCGCCCCCGGGGCGGGCGGCAAGCCGATCCACGAGTGGCTCGAGCTGCGCCCGTTCTACGGCGTGTCGCCCACCATCACGGAGTGATCTCTCAGATGAACGAGGTTCTGCTCCGGAGCCTCACACCGAGCGTGCTCGGCATCCTCGTCCGCCGCGGAGCCGACTTCGCGGCGGCCGAGGACGCCGTGCAGGACGCGCTGGTCGAAGCGGTCCGTGTCTGGCCGGCCGACCAGCCGCGGGACCCGAAGGGCTGGCTGGTCACCGTGGCCTGGCGCCGGTTCCTCGACGCGAGCCGGGCGGACGCCGCCCGTCGCCGGCGCGAGGACCTCGTCGACGAGGAGCCGGAACCCGGACCCGTGCCGACGGCGGACGACACGCTCCAGCTCTACTTCCTGTGCGCCCACCCGGCGCTCACGCCTTCCTCCGCCGTGGCGCTCACCCTGCGCGCCGTCGGCGGGCTCACCACCCGCCAGATCGCCCAGGCCTACCTGGTGCCCGAGGCGACGATGGCGCAGCGCATCAGCAGGGCCAAGCGCACCGTATCGGGTGTGGCGTTCGACCGCCCCGGCGACGTCGCCACCGTGCTGCGCGTCCTCTACCTGGTCTTCAACGAGGGCTACTCCGGCGACGTCGACCTCGCCGCCGAGGCCATCCGGCTCACCCGGCAGCTCGCGGCCGCGATCGACCACCCCGAGGTGGCGGGGCTGCTCGCCCTCATGCTGCTCCACCACGCCCGGCGCGCCGCCCGGACCGCGTCCGACGGCAGCCTCGTACCGCTCGCCGAGCAGGACCGCGGCCGGTGGGACACCGGGTCGATCGCCGAGGGCGTCGGGATCCTGCAGGCGGCCCTCGCCCGTGACCGGCTGGGCGAGTTCCAGGCCCAGGCCGCCATCGCGGCACTCCATGCCGACGCGCCCACCGCCGAGGAGACGGACTGGGTACAGATCGTCGAGTGGTACGACGAGCTCGCGCGCCTGACCGACAGCCCGGTGGTCCGGCTCAACCGCGCGGTGGCCGTCGGTGAGGCCGACGGACCGCGCGCCGGCCTGGCGGCGCTCGCGGCGCTGCACGACACTCTGCCCCGCCACACCGCGGTGGCGGCGTACCTCCACGAGCGCGACGGCGACCTGGCGGCGGCGGCACGGCTGTACGCCGAGGCGGCACGGAAAGCGCCGAACCTCGCCGAGCGCGACCACCTGACGCGCCAGGCCGCCCGGCTCAACGCCCGGCGCTCGCGCTGACGGGCCGCGCTCGGATCTCCCCGCAACCCTGGTGCGGCACCCTGGCCCAGGACGCTCGCCCCAACGCGAGCAGGCGGCCCGTAGTCCGAGACGTCCGCGCGTCCTCGTACGGTTGCCCGCCGCTTGCCGCGCACCCCTGGCCGACGTAGATCATCACGTGCTACGAAGAACTATGCCTGTACACGAGGGATATGACGCCGTGATCGTCGGCGGAGGCCACAACGGACTGGTCGCCGCCGCCTACCTGGCGCGGGCCGGTCGGTCCGTGCTCGTGCTGGAGCGCCTGGGGAACACCGGCGGTGCCGCCGTGTCCACCCGGCCCTTCGCCGGAGTCGACGCGCGGCTGTCGCGCTACTCGTACCTGGTGAGCCTGCTGCCCCGGAAGATCGTGCGGGACCTGGGGCTCGACTTCCGGGTCCGGGGCCGCACGGTCTCCTCGTACACGCCCGTCGAGCGGGAAGGACGGCCCACCGGGTTGCTCGTCGGCGGCGGCGAGCGGCGCACCCGCGAGGCGTTCGCCCGGCTGACGGGATCGGAGCGCGAGTACGAGGCGTGGCAGCGCTTCTACGCGATGACCGGCCGCGTCGCCCGGAGTGTGTTCCCGACGCTCACCGAACCGCTGCCCACCCGCGAGGAACTGAGGACGCGCGTCGACGACGAGGAGGCCTGGCGGATCCTCTTCGAGGAGCCGGTCGGCACGGCTGTCGAGGAGTACTTCACCGACGACCTCGTACGCGGTGTCGTTCTCACCGACGCGCTGATCGGCACCTTCGCCGACGCCCACGACCCGTCGCTGCGGCAGAACCGCTGCTTCCTGTACCACGTGATCGGCGGTGGCACCGGAGCCTGGGACGTGCCCGTCGGCGGGATGGGCGCGCTGACCGACGCGATCACCGGCGCGGCGCGTGCCGCGGGCGCGGTGATCGCCACCGGCCACGAGGTGCTGCGGATCGACACGGACGGCGAGTCCGCCGAGGTCACCTACCGGACCGCCGACGGTGAGGGAGTCGTCGCGGCCCGGCACGTCCTGGTGAACGCCTCGCCGCAGGAGCTCGCACTCCTCACCGGAGACGAGCCGCCGACCCCCGCCGAGGGTGCCCAGCTCAAGGTGAACATGCTGCTCAAGCGGCTGCCGAGGCTCCGTGACACCTCCGTCGACCCGCGCGAGGCGTTCTCCGGAACCTTCCACGTCGCCGAGGGCTACGAGCAGTTGGCGGTCGCCCACGCGCAGGCCGCGGCCGGTGAACTGCCCGCCGCGCCGCCCTCCGAGATCTACTGCCACTCGCTCACCGACCCCAGCATCCTCGGCCCGGACCTCGTCGAGCAGGGCTATCAGACCCTCACGCTCTTCGGCCTGCACACGCCCGCCCGGCTCTTCGAGCGGGACAACGACGCCGTACGGGAGGAGCTGCTGAAGTCGACGCTGGCCCAGCTGGACGCGCACCTCGCCGAGCCGCTGACCGACTGTCTGGCCACCGACGCGGACGGGCGGCCGTGCATCGAGGCGAAGACCCCGCTCGACCTGGAGCGGGACCTGCGCCTGCCCGGCGGCAACATCTTCCACCGTGACCTCGCCTTCCCCTACGCCCAGGAGGGCACCGGCCGCTGGGGCGTCGAGACCCGGCACGCGAACGTACTGCTGTGCGGAGCGGGCGCGGTACGCGGCGGCGGCGTGAGCGGCGTACCCGGCCACAACGCCGCGAAGGCGGTACTGGAGTCCCTGGGCCAGGGAGGCTAGCCGCGGGCCGCGAGCCGCGAGCCGCGAGCCGCCGGGCCGCCGGGCCGCCGGGCCGCGAGGCCGCCGGGCCACGGGCCACGGGCCACACGGCCCGAGGCATCCGCCCCCCGGGCAGGGGGCACCGGCCACGGGGCACGGGGCGCTGGCCACCGAGCCACCGGGCCACCGAGCCACCGGGCACGAGACACCGGCCACCGGGCGCGGCGCCGGGTGCCACGGGGCGCCAGCCACGGGTCACAAGGCGCGAGGCACGGGCCCCGGGCACGGCGCACTGGCCACGGGCCCCCGGGCACGAGGCACTGGCCCCGGGCACTGGCCACGGGCCCCCGGGCACTGGCCACGGGCCCCCGGGCACTGGCCACGGGCCCCCGGGCACTGGCCACGGGCCCCCGGGCACTGGTCACGGGCCCCCGGGCACGGGGCACAGGTCCCCCGGCACGGGTCCTGGGAACGGGGCATCGGCCGCAGAGTACGAGGCACAGGCCACCGGGCACGGGCTATCGGGCACTGGCCACCGGGGGTCACAGGGCGCGAGACACCGGCCACCGGGCGCGGCGCGGGGTGCCACGGGGCGCCAGCCACGGGTCACAAGGCACGAGGCACGGGCCCCGGGCACGGCGCACTGGCCACGGGCCCCCGGGCATGGGGCACGGGCACCCGAACGGCGCACTGGCCACGGGCCCCTGGGCATGGGGCACAGGTCCCCCGGCACGGGCCCCGGGCACGGGGCACCGGCCGCAGAGCATGAGGCACAGGCCACCGGCCACGGGCTATTGGGCACCGGCCACCGGAGGTCACAGGGGGCGAGACACGGGCCACTGGGCCACCGGGCACGGGCTGTTGGGCACTGGCCACCGGGGGGCACAGGGCACGAGACACCGGTCACGGGCCACGGGCCACCCGGGCACGGGCCACGGGACACCGGCCACCGGGGTGGGGGCAGGGCCGGTCGGGTGACCGCTCCTGTCCCCACCCCGGCGTCAGTCCCTGGACGGTACCCAGCCCGTCGCCGTGATCCGCGCCGCGTCCGCCGGGCGCGTCTCGTCGAAGACGACGCGGCCTGCGGCCTCGACCCGCAGGGCGTCGACGTACGCGCCGCGGCCGACGTACAGCCGGTCGGTCGTGTAACGCCACCGCAGCGTGAGAGCCGCCGCGCTCGGCAGGTCAGCGCCGAGCCGGTGCCACACCCGCCCCGACCAGCCGGTGACCGTACCCGCCGGATGGGCCTCCGGGTCCTCGGACCGTCGCCGGGTCGTGAACGGGACCGGCTGCCAGGTCGTGCCGCCGTCGGTCGAGCACTCCAGGAACAGGACGTCCGACAGGGGCTCGGTGTCCCACCACACCGCGCAGCCGAGGCGCGTGGGACCCGCGGTGGTGTCGAGCGCGGGCAGCGTCAGCGTCGCCGTCGTCGCGCTCGCCATCCCGGAGTACCAGGACGTACGACCGCGCACGGGACGCACCGCGACGGCGCGCGCCAGGTTGTTCCCGGCGGCGACCCGGGGAGCGGAGCCGGATCGCCAATTGCGCACGGGATGGACGGAGTTGCCGAGGACGATCAGGAAGGAGTCGGTCGTCGGGTCGAGGACGAGCGAGGTGCCGGTGAATCCGGTGTGGCCCGCGGTGCGCGGTGTCGCCATCGCGCCCATGTACCAGTGCTGGTAGAGCTCGAAGCCCAGGCCGTGCTCGTCGCCGGGGAACGCGGTGTTGAAGTCGGTGAACATCAGGTCCACCGTCTCCGGTCTCAGGATGCGCGCCCTGCCGTACGCCCCGCCGTTCAGCAGCGTACGGCCGAGGATCGCCAGGTCCCAGGCGCGGGAGAAGACCCCGGCGTGACCGGCGACCCCGCCCAGGGAGTACGCGTTCTCGTCGTGGACCTCGCCCCACACGAGCCCGCGGTCCAGTCCCGACCAGGGCAGCCGGGCGTCCTCGGTCGCGGCGATCTCCGGCTTCCAGGAGGCGGGCGGGTTGTAACGGGTGCGGTCCATGCCGAGGGGGCCGGTGATCTCGTCGCGCAGGAGTGTGTCGAGGGTCCGGCCGGTGATCCTCTCCAGGACCAGCTGGAGCGAGATCAGGTTCAGGTCGGAGTAGAGGTACGCGGTGCCGGGCGGATGGAGGGGCACCTCGTCCCAGATGAGCTGGAGCTTTCCCTGGCGGGTGGGCGCCTTGTACAGCGGGATCCAGGAGCGGAACCCGGAGGTGTGGGTGAGCAGTTGACGGATCGTGATGCCCTGCTTGCCGCCGCCCGCGAACTCCGGGAGGTACGAGGCGACGGTGGCCTCCAGCTCCAGGGCGCCGCGCTCCATCTGCTGGACGGCGAGGATCGAGGTGAACAGCTTCGAGACGGAGGCGAGGTCGTAGACCGTGTCCATCGCCGCCGGGATCTGCCGGTCGGCGGGGAACTCCACACCGGTGTCCGTCTTCTCGTCGTACGCCGCGTAGCGCACGGCCATGCCGATCGGCTGATGCAGGGCCACGGTGCCACCGCGCCCGGCGAGCAGGACGGCACCGGCGTACCAGGGGTACTTGGGGGAGGGATCGAGGAACGCCTCGGCGTCCGCGACCAGTTGACGCAGATGGCCGGCGAGCAGTCCGGCCTGCCCGGGAGTGCCGTGCCTCAGGGTCTGGCGGCCGTTCCCCGTCGAGGCCGCCGCCGGGCCCGCCGGGAAGGGCGCGAGGGCCAGCGTCCCACCCACGGCCAGTAAGCCCCGGCCCCATTGACGACGGGTCAGCCCGCAGCCCGCTCTCCCCGGCCCGTCGCACGCTCCGGCCCGGTCGCCCCCCGCTCCGTTCCGCTCGCCTTCCGTCCTGTCCTTCGCGCCTTCGGTCATCGAGAAGCCTCTCGCTCGCGTCGCCTGAAAGTATCTTTCCGGGTCTGCCGTGCCGAGCGAAACTTTCCGGTCAGGAGTGGGCGTGTCAACCCTCCCCGGCGGGGCTCAAGAGATCTGACGGAGTATCAGAAAAGGCCTTCCCTCGTCCGGAGGTCTGCGGCATCCTGCGCCCATGCAGACGGAGCTGAGCAAGGAACTGGGAGTCGAGCACGCCATCTTCGGTTTCACGCCGTTTCCCGCCGTCGCCGCGGCCATCAGTCGCGCGGGCGGATTCGGTGTGCTCGGCGCGGTCCGCTACACAGACCCCGCCGAACTCGAACGCGACCTCGACTGGATCGAGGCGAACGTCGACGGCAGGCCCTACGGCCTGGACGTCGTCATGCCCGCGAAGAAGGTCGAGGGCGTCAGCGAGGCCGACGTCGAGGCGATGATCCCCGAAGGGCACCGGCAGTACGTCAAGGACACCCTCGCCAAATACGGTGTGCCCGAACTCGCCGAGGGCGAGGCGGCCGGCTGGCGCATCACGGGCTGGATGGAACAGGTCGCCCGCGGCCAGCTCGACGTCGCCTTCGACTACCCGATCAAGCTGCTCGCCAACGCGCTGGGTTCACCGCCCGCCGACGTCGTCGAGCGCGCCCATGCCCAGGGCGTGCTCGTCGCGGCCCTCGCGGGCAGCGCCCGGCACGCGCGCAAGCACGCCGAGGCGGGCATCGACATCGTCGTCGCGCAGGGCTACGAGGCCGGCGGACACACCGGGGAGATCGCCTCGATGGTGCTCACGCCCGAAGTCGTCGACGCCGTAGGCCCGTTGCCGGTCCTGGCCGCGGGCGGCATCGGCAGCGGACAGCAGGTGGCCGCCGCGCTCAGTCTCGGTGCGCAGGGAGTGTGGCTCGGGTCGGTCTGGCTGACCGTCACCGAGGCCGACATGCACTCGCCCGCCGTCACCCGGAAACTCCTCGCCGCCGGCTCCGGCGACACCGTCCGCTCACGGGCCCTGACCGGCAAGCCCGCACGCCAGCTGCGCACCGAGTGGACCGACGCCTGGGACGACCCGAACGGACCCGGCACGCTCCCCATGCCCCTCCAGGGCCTGCTGGTCGCCGACGCCGTCTCCCGCATCCAGAAGTACGAGGTGGAGCCGCTGCTCGGCACACCGGTCGGGCAGATCGTCGGCCGGATGAACAGCGAACGCTCCGTCCAGGAGGTCTTCGACGACCTGACCCGGGGCTTCGAGCGCGCCGTCGACCGCATCAACCGCATCGCGGGCAGGGGGGAACAGGCATGAGTTTCCTGAGTCAACCTCTATGCCGCCAAGGGTTCCTCAGCGGCTGCGCTGACCTTGCCGTTGGCTTGGTGGATGGCGGGGTCGTAGC